>JAPKDJ010000034.1 GCA_026421245.1 Akkermansiaceae bacterium
TATCGGGCTCGGCTTGGTTATCGGGCTCGGGCTCCTCGTCGACCTGGAATTCCAAGTCAAGATCCAAGGAGAGAAAACGGGTGTCCATGTATGTCACGTTAAAACCAAAATCATTCTTGAGGCGTTTCTGGACATCCGCCATCTGGGCACCCTCAGAAACCCACGCCTTGATGGTTTCAATCTGATCTTCACTCAAGTCACTCGCGCTAAACATGGGGGAGAGTTAATGCGAGGTGTGGGGAAACAAAAGCCTCATTTCACGCCCGGGTCCACTTCGCAACAAAGGCGTTCATTTTTAACTCTTGGTCTTCAATCGATTTCACCAAGGCAAGCTGCGTCCGACATCGGTCGAGATTGTGACCTTTATGCTGAATTTTAAAGTATTGATCACCTTCCAGATGGTCGGTAAGGAATCTGATCCCAGTCTCCATCGTAATTACTTTGGCCGAGAAAGGAAGCAACTCAATCTCGAGAGGACTGAGGAAATTCTTGGCGGTTTCGAGGTAGCCTTCAACGATCGCCTCGAACATAGGCAGACGCATTTCGACTTTGGAAACGTCTTTCTCATCCTCCGCAACAGGGCTGGTGGCACCGCGAATCAAATCCCCAAAATCATAAATGGCCAATCCGGGCATGACGGTGTCGAGATCGATCACACAAACCGCTTCGTCGGTCTGAGCATCGATCATGACGTTATTGAGCTTGGTGTCATTATGGGTTACGCGCTCGGAGAGGCGCCCCGCCTTAAGGTGATCCAGAAGCACCGTGGTGATTTCCTGCCGTGAGGTAATGAAGGTAATTTCATCCTGCACATGATCGACCCGACCGTGCGTGTCTTTTTTGATCGCTTCCATGAGACGCGCGTAGCGCGCCGGGGTGTCGTGGAAATCGGGGATAGTTACAGAGACTTTTTCCACCGGCAAATCACTCACAAGATCCTGGAAGGCACCAAACGCCTTGGCGGCTTGATAGGCCTGGCGGCTGTTTCCAACAACGTCGTATGTACGACAACCCTCGATACAGTTATAGCAGCGCCAAACTCCACCTGCAGGACAGATCACACAGTTCTTCCCGTCCCGACCAGGATAGAGATTCAGGGTCTGCCCACCAAAGTCATGTTTGTGCCGATAAACCTTCCGATTGATGTGCCGGGTCACGAGCTCGATGTTCTTCATCACCACAAGTGGCTCGGGAAAAACATTTTCGTTGATACGCTGGAGAATGTAGCGCTTCGCTTCCCCTTCGTCATCTTCATACGAAGCAAGATAGGTCGTATTGATATGACCACTTTCAATTTCTTCACCCGCGACAAAGGTGCCATCGATTGCAAACTGGGCCCCAATTTCAGCAATATTTCTAACAAGTTCCGTCATGAAGATTCATGCTGATAGTTTAGATCCTTTAACAACTCAAGCCAACATCCGGACTCCTTTTCTCGGGAAAAAAGCGGGAGCCTTTGAGTGGCAAGATGAGCCCAACCTTTCAAATCAACCCGCCTATTAATAATCGCCTCGAGAACTTGTTCTAATTTCCCCTCATCAAAATACCCCGGATAACCTTCTCCCAAAAGCCCCTGATTCCCCTCAATTCGACTGGCCAAAACAGGAACCCCAATCGTCATCGCTTCCAAAATGGCATTTGCCCCTCCTTCAAGAACCGAACTGTTGACTGTGAGAGAACTCATCGCCATGAGCTGGAGAGCTTCCTCACGGGGCAGTCCGCCAAACCACCGAAAACGGGGATCCTTTTGAGCCCACTTTCCCGCAACTCTACGGGAACTTTCGTCCAAGGCCTCTCCGATTTGCCAAACTTCCACGTCATTCCATGCGGGGTTCTTTGCGACGGCTTCAATGGTTAGAAACGGCCTTTTCACCGGGCGCGGATGCCCCACAACCGAGATCGCAAACGGAGGCACCACGGGATTTGCCCTAATCCCCATGGGATCAAGGCTGTTTGGAACCACCACCGCCTTTTCCTGAAAAGCCTCGGGCAACCGTGCGATTGCCGCTTCCTGAACCACCACAATTCGGTCTGCCTCCCTGAGCGCGCGGTTCCCCACTTCGGAACCTCTCGGAAGACTTTCGTAGAGATCCGTCCCCGTGATCAAAACAATTACGAGCCCATTCGCAACCTTGGCCCGGTAATCGAAGATTGCCGGTGCCCCCTTCACCGCATGAAGAGAGATCAACACATCTGCGGGACAATCGTCATAGAGATGGGAAGCTCGGGCCTCAATCCCCCCCTCCCGAAGAATGCTCACGATCCGTCTGGTCGTGACACTATTCCCCTTTAGCTCGGAGAGCGGGTAAGGCGAAGCAACGCAAACCTTCATGACGGCACAACTTCGTAGCCCTCTCGTCCATCCTTAACGACCCAGCCTTTTCCGGCCAACTCATCACGATAACGGTCGGACGCCTCCCAGTCCTTACCTTGGCGCGCCTCCCATCGAAGCTTCGCCAGTTCGGCAATCTCGTCAGGCACTTCAACTCCCTCCGGTTCAGGCAAGGTCAATCCAAGAGCCGTAAGAACGGAAAAGAAACCCCGCCAATCAGCCTCGCTTGAGGCCTTCTTAAGATTTCCAAAAAGCTCCCCAAGTGCTGCAGCCGTATTGAGATCTTCATTGAGTTTCTCAAACGCTCCCGCAAAGATTCCCAAATCGCCACTTTTCGCGAGTTCACGATACCCCGGAGAAGCTTGCCCGGCGGCAGCTTTTGCCAACTTGGACAGTGCCTCCCTCGCTGCATGCAGCGACTCCATGGTAAAGTTCAGTTGCTTCCGGTAGTTCGCCCCGATCAGCACGTAGCGAACTTCCATCGCCGACCACCCCTCTTCAGCGAGGTCTCCGAGTGTGTAAAGAGTCCCACTCGACTTCGCCATCTTCTTCCCGTTCACGAGAAGGTGGGTCGAGTGAAACCAATGACGCGCAAACTCCCCTCCGCACGAGCACTTGGACTGCGCCAATTCATTCTCGTGGTGAGGAAAAACGAGATCCTCTCCCCCACTGTGCAGGTCGAAAGTCGTTCCCAGATATTTCAGAATCATCGCCGAGCACTCGAGATGCCACCCGGGCCTTCCCTGCCCCCACGGACTCTCCCAATAATTCTCTCCGTCCTCGTCCCGGCGGGCCTTCCACAGCACAAAATCCGCGACATTGTCTTTCTCATACTCGTCCGTGTTCGCGCGCTCATTCTGCGTCTTTCCAAGATCAAGTTCCCTCGTATCCAAACGCGACAACTTTCCATACTCCGGGAAAGATGAGATTTTAAAATAAACCGAGCCGTCCTCCGAGGCATAGGCATGCCCCTTTTCGAGCAATTCCTCAATCATCGAAATCTGCTCCGGCACATGTTTCACCGCACTCGGCTCAACGTGCGGTTCCAAGCAGTTCAGGGCCTCGCAATCCTCGTGAAACTTGTCCCGCCACTGTGCGGTAAAATCCTCGAGCGTCCGTCCTGCCGCCACTGAGTCACGGATCGTTTTGTCATCAACATCCGTGATATTACGCACATGCTTAGTCTTCATCCCACCCAACTCGAGAACCCGACGCAAAACATCCTGAATCACAAACGTCCGGAAATTTCCGATATGGGCGGGGCCGTAAACCGTGGGCCCGCAGCAGTAAAACCGGAAAGATTTCCCATCAACCGGTTCCAGCGCAACAACCTCACGTCTCAGTGTGTCAAACAACCTCACGCGCGCAGCATTACCAGCCTCACCGCTGCGGGCAAACGAATTTCCCAAGATTGCGTTAACGGCCTTTTCTGGCACAATACTCCCATGAGCAAACGCACCCGAATGATCCTCACCGGCTTCATTCCCATCCTCGGTGTCTCAGCCGTCTTGGTCGGCGTCGGACTCGGCGGAAAACTGCCCGGTTTCACAGGCGAGTTTTTCCGAAAACTCACGGGCTTCATGTTCACCCCAGTCTTTCTCGAACTTACCTTTGCTTTCCTTGGACTCCTCGCTGTTTTCTGGATCAACTCCATCCGGCTTCAACGTGAGGGCGACGAATACGTATCGCTTGAAATCGAAAACGATCAAGACGAACCCCAACCATGAACCTCTCCGAACTTCGCGAAAATTATACCCAGGGAGGCATCAACAAAGCAGATGTTTCTCCAAATCCGTTTGAGCAGCTTGCGGCGTGGCTTCAATTGGCTCGCGACCAGAAGATCAAAGATTCAAACGCCATGATCGTCGGCACGGCCAACAAGAAAGGCGTTGTCACCTCCCGGACTCTTCTCCTCAAGGGAATCGTCGATGAAAAACTCCAGTTTTTCACCAACTACAATTCTCAAAAGGCCCGTGACCTCGCTGAGAATCCCCACGCTTCCATGACCATTCTCTGGAAAGAACTCGAACGCCAAATCTGCATCCACGGCACCGTTCAAAAGACCTCACGTGAGATCTCCGAAGAATACTTTAAGACCCGCCCCTACGATTCTAAAATCGGCGCTTGGGTTTCTGAAAATCAATCGACCAGAATTGCAAAGCGCGCCGACCTCGAATCCCGAAAGATGGAGTTCGAAGCCCGGTTCCCCAACAAGGACGAAGTCCCCTGCCCCGGCTTCTGGGGAGGTTACGAACTTACCCCCTCCCACATTGAATTCTGGCAGGGCCGCGAAGGCCGGCTCCATGACCGCTTGTCCTACCACCTTGATGGCAACAATTGGATCCTCGAACGCCTGAGTCCCTGAGCAACGTGCAAGAAGCCTCGGCCGGCGCGCCCCTCGCCCTCTACTCATCTTCCGATCTTCAAACCTGGAAAAGGATCAGTGGTGTTGCTTTTGAAGACGGAACTTTGCGTATTCATCAGGATCACCCCGACCTCGGCAAAAAAACCGCTATTTCCAGATCAGAATCACCTGCCCATAACTCTCCTCTCATTACCCAATCAGCTTTTTAAGCACACGCCCGTGCACATCGGTCAGTCTTCGATCGATGCTATCCTTCCGGAAAGTCAACGCTTCGTGATCAATTCCCAAAAGATGTAGTATCGTGGCATGAATATCATAGACCTCGGTGGGATTGTTCCGGTCGGCCGGCTTATAACCGAACTCGTCACTCTCTCCGTAAGTCACTCCTCCTTTGATTCCTCCTCCTGCAAGCCAGTTCGTAAAGACAAAGGGATTATGATCCCTCCCCTTCTTCCCCTGGGTCGACGGCATCCTCCCGAATTCCGTCGTCCAAAGAATGATGGTATCCTCCAACATTCCCCGTTGTTTCAAATCCTTGATCAACGCGGCCGCCCCGATCGCCATCCCTCGCGACAAGGGGCCATGGTCCCTCTCGATATCCTCGTGACTGTCCCAGTTTCTGCGAGGAAAACCGTTATCGTTCCCTGACCAAATTTGCACGAACTTCACCCCTCGCTCCAGCAAGCGGCGCGCCGACAAACACTTCCGGCCAAAGTAGTCCGCTTCTTCCTTCCAGTTGATCGTCTTCGGCCATTTCGTTCCATCGGGCGAGAGCCCATACATCGTACGAATATAATCTGGCTCCCTCGATAAATTCAAGGCCTCAGGTGCCGCAATCTGCATTCGGGCCGCCATCTCATAACTCTCAATCCGGGCCTCCAATCGTGAATCCCCTTTGCGCCCTTCAGCATATCCGCCGTTCAGTTTTGCCAAAAGCTCACCGGCATCTCGCTCCGCCGCCGGAGTCAAATACCCCGCGCTTTTCGGTGGAAAAAGATGCGTCACCGGTTCCGGAGTTCCGGGCCGAATGATCGTCCCTTGATTCATCGCGGGGAGAAAAGCCGAACTCCAGTTCTTCGGCCCGTTCGAGGCAAATCCCCGACGGTCGGGCAGAACCACAAAGGTCGGAAGATTCTCGTTCATGCTGCCGAGTCCGTAACTCACCCATGATCCCATTCCCGGAAATCCAGGACGATCAAATCCCGTTGCCTGCAAGTAGGTTGCCTGGCTGTGGACCCCGGTCTTCCCCACCATGTTGTGCACAAACGCCATCTCATCTACGACCTCACCAAAAGGAGCCACCGTCTCTCCCAGGAGCTTTCCGCAACCACCGTGACGAGAAAACTCCCATACCGGTTTCATCCAAGGACCAAGCCCGTTTTGAAAGGTCTCAACATGCTCTCCGAAATCCGACTCCTCACCGTGCCGCTTCAACAACTCCGGTTTGAAGTCAAAGAGATCCAGATGGCTCGCCGCCCCTCCCATGAAGAGCTGCACAACCCGCTTGGCCTTGGGTCGGTGGTGTGGCTCTCCGAGAACACCTTCGGCCCTGAGATTTTCCCCGAGCATCGAGGCCAGAGCAATCCCTCCCAATCCTCCTCCGGAACCGCAAAGAAAATCCCGTCGCGATGGCATCTCAATCGACATAACTAAACTCGCTGAGATTAAAGACCACCCGGCACATAGCCGCAACGCCGTGATCTGTTGCATACTTCCCCAATAGCTTTCGTTCCTCATCGGTCGCCGATCTCCCCAGCGCCAACCCGATCACTTTTCCAACCACATCTTCCTCACCCTCGACCCGTTTCGCAAAGTGCTCTGCCAAGCGAACCATGAATGTATTATTTAACATCGCGAGTGCCTGTAACGATGTCGTGGTCTCACCTCGTTTCTCCACCAAAAGCGACGGATCCGCACAATCCAATGCGTCCATAAAAGGCTGGGGCTGGGAACGAACCAGAAAACGATAAACCGACCTGCGATGGGTCGAGCGATCATCCGGATCAGCCAGGTGATACTGGTAGTGCGGCGAGTGCTCGGGCCTTTCGATCACAAAGTCCCGAAACGAGGGGCCACCCATTTTAAAATCCATCATGCCTGAGACCAATAACACGGTATCTCGAACTGCTTCCGCTTCCAAACGCCTGCGGCTCTGTCTCCAAAGAAACCGATTGGACGCATCGCTCTCTTCATTTCTCACATTGCCCGCCGTCCGCTGACGATACGTCTCGCTGTTGAGAATGAGGCGATGTAAATCCTTCATCGATCCCCCTCCATCTCGGAACTCCACCGCAAGCCAATCCAGCAACTCCGGATGGGATGGCTTTTCCCCGATCCGTCCAAAATCATTGGCCGTGATTACCAGGCCCAGTCCAAAATGCGTCTGCCAAACCCGGTTCACGATACTCCGCCAGGTCAATTTGTTTTCCGGATGAACAATCCACTCCGCCAAGGCAGCGCGGCGGTCACCCTCGGCATGATCCTCATCCAAATCAAAATCTGAAATTCCAGAGACAATACCGGGCACCGCTCGCGGAACCACGAGCTCCCGTGGGAGCGTCACCTCTCCACGGTCGAGCACCCGGATCTCGCGAGGCTTGCCTCCAACACTTCCCCGCCCTTTAAAATTCCCGCTCCCGTGATGAACCATTCCCACAAATACTTTTCGGGGTTTGGGCAGATCCAAAATCAACCGGTCCACCTTCTCCAGTTTTCCTTCCAGAGCAGTCCGTAACTCCAGGGACTCACCGGCGACTTGCTTTAGAATTTTTTCAAAACGCACCCGAAGTTCTTCCTCCGATCCCGTCGCTCCTTTCCCCGAAACCCCATCAATAAGATTCGCGCTCCCCCATCGTGGCATCGCTTCAATCGAGTCAAGCGAGGTCACGCTCAAGGCCACCCTTTTCTCCCCGCCTGAAACCACTTCCATTTCCGACAGGGCAAAAATCCAGTCCCGACTCATGGCCTGCCCAGCCTGTCGACGGTTCCATAATTTGGTAGCCACCACTCTCACATAACGCCCCTCCGCCCCGCCCCCCTTCACGACGAAGGCACCGGCTCCCGGACGTTTCACATCCGCTCCGGTAAAATCACCAATCACGACTTTTGTCAAAAAACTGGCATCGTCGGAGGTCTCAATGCGAAGACGGTGTGGAAAACCAAAGTCGTCGAATCCGTATTCACTCGATCCAAAAAGTCTCACCTCATTCACCGGGACACTTTCCCCCAAATCCACTTGAACCCACTTTTCCATATTCTGGGAAACTGCCACCTCGCTATGAAATCCATAGTGATTCGACCTCCCGATCTCCGCCCTCTTCAATTCACTTTCCAATTCCCTGATTTCATCAGTCTTGGCCTCTTCAATGACCTTAGATTGCCCGCCGATCTTGCTCTCCAATTCCCCCCGTTCGTCCTTCAACGACTTCCTCTTCGCCGCCACTTCCAGATCGAGATCGTATTCCCGATCAGCCCGATCTAGGGCCGCGAAAACCGCCTGCAGGGAATAGTAATCTTCCATTGTCACTGGATCCACCTTGTGGTCATGACACTGGGCACACTGCACAGTGAGAGAGCAAAAGGTATTCATTGCCACTGTCACCATGTCATCCCGGTCCAAATGACGGGCCACTTTGCCATCAATCTTCTCTTCGGGCAACTCGGCGTGACCGATAAAATCCCATGGCCCCGAAGATAAAAAGCCCAGCGCCACCATCCCGTCTTCCGTCCCGTGCCAGAGCACATCCCCCGCCAACTGCTCTCTCACAAAGCGGGCATACTCCTTATCCTGGTTAAAAGATCGGATCAAATAATCCCGGTAAGGCCAGGCATTCTCCCTCAGTTTGTCTTTGTCATAGCCATGGGTCTCACCAAAGTGTGTCACATCCATCCAATGCCGGGCCCATCGCTCGCCATATCTGGGTGACGCCAACAATTCATCGACCAGTTCACGATAGGCTTCCGGCCGCTCGTCCAACACGAAGGCCTCAACTCGCTCCAGCGTCAAAGGCATTCCCCACAAATTATAGGCCAACCGCCTTGCCAAAGTCCTGCGATCCGCTGGCGCTGAATTCTCAAGCCCCACCTCCCGCTGCGTCGCCCGCACAAAACGATCCACAACATTCTCTTCTGCCCCGACAGGCAAAGGCGGCCGTTTCAGGTCCCTCATCGACCACCAAACCTCGTCATCAGCACCAGCCCACAACAAGGCCAGCAACCAAATGAACCCCGTAATCTTCACAGAAGTCATTCTATCGGTTATCGCCAACCAACCCAAGCCTTCAGATCTAAACTCCAAATCCCCCAGAAAAAAAGCCCCCCGACGCGGGGCTTTAAAAAGGTGTGGTGGCTCATCCCGGAATCGAACCAGGGACACAGGGATTTTCAATCCCCTGCTCTACCAACTGAGCTAATGAGCCTCACAGCAATTGCTGCGGGCGGGTGATAAAGTCGGTGGCGGGACTTGGCAATAGAAAACAACTTCCTTTCCTCCACTTTTTTAGCCCCCCATCTCAAGTAATTCTCGAAACCGGGGCAGAACATGGAGGTAGAGCGAGTTTTTCCCCCCGCGCGAAAGTTGACTCGCCACCAACCCCTCGGGGTCATCGGAATCCGCCGGACCGCTGAGGTCCACGCAATGACCATCGACACAAACCGATTGGCAAAGGTGGAGATTTTCCTTCTCCCGGCTGATCCGAACCTTGCATCCCGGAGCAGACATCGAAAGCTCTGCCAAGGGCGCGGCATCCTCATCCCATTCAAGGTTGATGGTGATCGGATTCCCTTCCTCCGAAGAAGCCGTCCACTCATCTCCCTGACCCGATTCCACTTTCCAACCCGACCGTGTGATCACCCAGGAAAGAAGTAGAAGCGCCGCCATTCGATGGTCGGGGTGGGCCTTGATCTTCACCTCTTCGAGCTTCGGAAAGGATTTTTGTGCTTTCGGGTCGTCAAACAATCTCGCCACCGCAAGACGGTAAAAATAACTCCGGGTCCACGATAAATCCTGGGTAACTATCTCGCCCTTGGTCTCCTCCCGCGCTTCGACGAGACGTCGAAAACTTGCCTTCGGATCGCGCCAACTGGCACTATCAAAAATTAGCCGATCAAGCAGCCGGTAGAGCCGCTCTTCAAAGAGATCAGAAAAGTCCCCCTGCCACCAAAAGACCAGCGGCAGGTCGCTGTTGAGATGCGCGAAAACCGTATTCCGCAGCCGTCCCATCGAGTAGCCGCTCAGTAAAAAAGAAATCTGCTCGGCACAGATCGATTTCTTCCCATGAGCCAAATGACAATGCGCGGTAATCCATGCTTGCAGCGATGACTTCTTCGCTTCCCGATCCATCGCGATCAGCACCGCACGGCAGGAATTCGCCCGTGTCAGTTTCTGAATCGTCTCCGAATTTTTGATCAGCTGCTTCGGATCCTCGGTGTAAACAAGGAAGTTCATCAACGAAGCATTCGTGCTCGCTTCGTCCGCCTCCCAAAGCTTCTTAAGTTCGCCATCAATCGCGCCAACCTCGACCGGCATGCCCAGCCCCTCTGTGGAAATCACGTCGCTCATTTAAAGCCTCCTCCAGGTGCGTCCATCCTTCGCGAGCAATTCATCGGCCTCCCGCGGACCCCACGAACCAGCCGGAAATTCAGCCATCGGCGGTGAATTGTCACTCTCGTGCCAGACATTCTCAATATTATCGATAAAGCGCCAGGCCTCCTCCACCTCATCGCGCCGGGCAAACAAAGTGGCATCACCCGCCATCGCATCAAGAAGCAGTCGTTCGTAGGCCTCTGGACTACTGGTTCCGAAACTGCTCGCGTAATGAAAGTCCATCTTCACCGGCTCCATCCTCAGTGTTGTCCCGGGGAGCTTCGAGTTCATCCGCAGGGAAATTCCCTCGTCCGGCTGAATTCGAATCACCAGCACATTCCCCGCCGGAACCCCACCGGGCATGGCATTAAAAAGAACGCTCGGTGTTTCTTTGAAGTGAATCGAAATCTCAGTTGCCTTCTTCGGCAGCCGCTTGCCCATCCGCACATAGAAAGGCACTCCGCTCCACCGCCAGGTATCGACCATGCAGCGCAAAGCCACGTAGGCTTCGGTCTCCGACTCCGGGTTCACGCGATCCTCTGCACAGTATCCGGGGACTTCTTCACCATTGATGTTTCCAGCAAGGTATTGTCCACGGATGACATTTTCAGCAACCAACTCGGGCGTGTCCCACTGACGTAGCGAACGGATCACCTTGACCTTTTCGTCCCTCACTCCGTCAGCAGTCAAATCGGTCGGCGGCTCCATTGCCACCAAACTTAATAGCTGTAACAAGTGGTTTTGCACCATGTCGCGCAGAGCTCCTGCCTTGTCGTAGTATCCCCCGCGTCCGCCCTCCATGCCCAAATGTTCGGCACACGTAATTTGGATATGATCAATGTGCTCCTTGTTCCACATGGGCTCAAAAATGGCGTTCGCAAACCGAAGAACCATGATGTTCTGCGCCGTCTCTTTACCCAGATAATGATCGATTCGATAAGTATCCTTCTCCTGAAAGGTGCCATTGACCACCTCGTTCAAATGTTGGGCCGTCGCCAGAGTTGTGCCAAAGGGCTTTTCGACAATCACCCGTGACCAGCACCCCTCGCCATCAGGCCTGTCCTGGCTCAATCCCGCCTTCTTAAGGTTCAGTAAAATGTCGTCAAAAAATTCCGGGGCGCTCGCAATGTAGAAAAGTCGATTCCCCTTTTCTCCCCGCTCTCGATCAATCTCATCAAGTCGCTCCGCCAATCGCCGGTAGCCATCTTCATCCTGAAACTCACTTTGATGATAATGGATGCTCGCTGCCAAACATTCCCAAATCTCATCATCGTGTCCGGTCCGTGACACCTTGCGATTCTGTTTCTCGAGACCCTCGCGGAAAAATTCATCGCTCCAGTCCCGACGGGCAAAGCCCAAAATTTGCACTCCCGCCGGCAGTTCGCCGTCGCCCGCCAAATTATAAAGGGCAGGAATCAGCTTCCGATGCGTCAAATCACCGGTCGCTCCAAAAATAACAACGCTACACGCCTCGGCAAGATTACGAGACACGAGATCCTCGCGAAATGGATTACTCACAGACCCTTCTCACACAGGATCCACCCATTTTCAACCCCCGACGGGTCAGGCATTCAAAAATCGCACTCATCTTCCATCCCAGTTGTGCTTCGGATACCGCCCCGCCAAATCTTTCTTCATCTGCGTAAACCCCCTTTCCCAAAAGCCTGGCATATCAGTTGTCACCTGCCACGGCCGCTGGTTCGGAGCCAAAATCTTCACCACCAAAGGGTGACCATTGGCAATCACCGGGGTCTCTTCCACTCCATAGAGTCGCTGCACTTTCTCCTCACACCAAGGATCGCTCCCTGATTCATAAAGGACTCGCGTATTGACCCCGTTCGCTAACGTGATCTTCTCTGGTGCAAACGACTCGAGCGCCTGTTTTTGTGGAGCCGAAAGCCACTGGTCCAAGGTCCGCCACGGATCCCGGTCCCGGACCTCCTTGAATGTCGTCGCCCCCGCGCAAATCTGCGAAATGGCCGACT
The DNA here is from genome assembly GCA_026421245.1 of Akkermansiaceae bacterium. Classification (GTDB taxonomy): domain Bacteria; phylum Verrucomicrobiota; class Verrucomicrobiia; order Verrucomicrobiales; family Akkermansiaceae; genus SW10. The sequence goes on from JAPKDJ010000034.1 coordinate 12,267, forward strand.
CGCGATCATCCTCATTAAATCCCGGAAGCTCCAACTCAGGCCTCGCCTTACTCAAGAAATCCAGACGGGCAATCCATCGCTCCACTTTGTTGTCCCACTTTTTCAATATCAACTCCCCCGCAATCACCCGCTGCGCCAACAATCCCCCTGCCAAATCCGGATCAACTTCCCCTCCTCTTTTTTCCTCCAAAACCAGCCCGCGAAATGTCCGCTGTTTGACAGCGACCACCCGACGGGCAATCTCGTCGAAGATCACATTTTCACTCTCCCTGATCTCATCGGAAGGAATCCAATCTTCATCAATCTCAACACAGCGCGAAAGCCTCACCGACCGCTCCCGCCCCTCCACTTCAATGATCTCCGTAGCCAGAAAAAGGGGCGAATGTTTCACCACCGACTTGGAATGCAGCTTCCCTTTGCGACCACCCACCACGTGGCACACCACACTCCCCTGATCCCGCCTCACCGCCAACCGGTCCCCAAACGCCAGCAGCATCGCCTTCGCGCAAGCTTCCCCGCGCTGGCGGAAATCCGGTTCCTTGATCCTCACTCCACGCTTCTGCATCAGGCGGCCAATCTGTTCAAAATTCTTCCACGTCTCCCTCGCCCCCCGTGCCAACACTCCCAGCGTATCGCAATCCCGGGGACGAAAGTCCGCCGCCTTCGCGGATCTCATCGCCAGCCACTCGGCCGCGAAATCATTCTTCCACCCCGGTTCTCCTTCCAAAAACTCCGCCCACTTCGTTCCCCGATCCCCCTTCTTAAAAAGCCCCTCCCCCTGCACCGCTGCCGCCACAAAAAGCACTTCGCCTAAACACTCACGCCCGTGAAGCACGAGAGAAGCCAGACGTGGATGCATCGGCAATCGCGCCATCTCTCTCCCCATTTTCGTCAACCTCCCCTCGCGATCCAGAGCACCCAGCCACGTCAACAAGTCCTCCGCTTCATTCCGTCTTGTCACCTCGGGAGCATCGAGCCATCGAAAGTCATCCACCCGGACAACTCCGAGCCGTTTCAAAAAGAGCACCGCTTCCGCCAAATCCACCCGCCGGACCTCAGGCGTTTCAAATTCCAACCGCCCCCGATGATCACTCTCGCTCCACAACCTCACGCATCGCCCCGCCGCGGTCCGCCCCGCACGTCCCGCCCTCTGCTCAGCCGAGGCCCGCGCGATTTTTTCGATCCGCAGGGAATCAAATCCACGCGCCACATCGTAGCTCGCCTGCCGCACGAGGCCCGAATCCACCACCACCTTCACCCCCTCAATTGTGACCGAGGTCTCGGCCACATTGGTTGATAAAATTACGCGCTTCGACCCATCCAGACGAATCGCCGCTTGTTGGGCCGCCGGACTCAATGCCGAATAAAGTGGCAAAATCTCCCATCCGTTCATCGCCGAAGCATTTTCGAGCAAACTCTGTGATTTTCGGATCTCATGCATCCCCGGCAAAAACACCAGAATCCGATCACCCGCATCCAATTCCTTCGCCTCCGCTTTCACCGCCGTCGCAACCCGGTCCCATACCTCTTCGTGCCGGTTCATCCCCCTGCGGCCCACCGGTCGTTCCCCCCGATGCTCCACTTCAACCGGGAAAAGCCGCCCGCCTGCTTCGACCAACTCACAGGGGGCGAGATAGTCCTTCAACCCACCCGTTTCCAGGGTTGCCGACATCACCACCACTCGCAGGTCCGGCCGGATGCTTTCCTGCAAATCCAACACCCTCGCCAACGACAAATCCGAGGAAAGCCTTCGCTCGTGAAATTCATCAAAAATCACCGCTCCCACACCCTTCAATTCGGGATCATCGAGCAACATTCTTTGCAAAACTCCATCCGTCACAAAAAGAATCTCCGTCTCCGGCCCCGATTTACTCTCAAACCGAATGGCATAGCCCACCCCTTTCCCCAGTGATGTCCCCGTCATCCGAGCTACAAAATCCGCCAACAATCGTGCCGCAATCCGACGTGGCTGAACCACAATCACCCGACCCTCAATCTCGGCCCGAACCATTGAAGGCACGGCAGTTGACTTCCCCGAACCCGTCGGAGCTTTTAGCAAAAGCCGCCCCTGCTGCGGTCTCACCGCCGCGCGGATTTTCTCCTCAACCTCATGCACCGGTAACTTCACAAACGCACAAAAACACCCCACCTCCTATTTCGCACGTCAGATTTCCTGAAATGTCATCTTCATCCCCTACGTTTCATCACTTGCTTACCGGGGATCTCCCCCATATCTTTTCGACATGAACCAAACAATCGCTTTTCTCGGAACTCTTGGAGCCCAAGAGATGATCCTTATTTTCCTCATCCTTCTTCTCCTTTTCGGAGCGAAGAAACTCCCCCAACTTGCCCGAGGAATCGGCAAGAGCGTCGGTGAGTTCCGTAAGGCCCGCGAAGAGTTTGAAGACGAAATCCGCAAAGGCGGAGAAGAGGCCGACATCGAGGACAGCAAGGCTAAAGACGAAAGCGCAACTATCAAAGCCGAAGGCACGCAGTCCAGAAAGGATTCATGAAGTCCCTCAAAAAACACTTTTTCAAAAACGCTCCGCGAATCCTTTTCGGAGCGTTTTTCCTGTGCACCTCCTGCAAGGACGAGCCAAAGCCCGTCTCCTCACCGGAGGAACCCAAAACTCCCGAAACGGCGGCTCCTGCCCCCAAGGACACGCCCAAGCCTCCCGAAGAAGAGCCAAAAGCCGCCCATTCAAACAGCATCCGCTTCATGGCTTACAACATCGAGAACTACCTCACCATGACGAGGTATAAGAAAGGGGGCGTTAAAGAACTTACTTCAAAGGACCCCGGGGAAATCAAGGCTCTCGTCGAAATCATCGTCGACGAAAAGCCCGACATCCTCGGCATTTGCGAAATTGGCACTCCCGAAGATCTCAAAGACCTCCAAACCCGTCTCAAGGATGCGGGACTTGATCTCCCACACACTGTCCACGCCGGCGGAAGCGATACAACACGCCGCCTTGCCATCCTTTCGGCCCTCCCCATCACCGCCAACAACTCCCAGGACAACCTCCCCTTTCAGATCGAAGGTCGCGAGCGCCTCATGGGACGCGGTATCCTCGATGTCACCATTGCCCTCCCAAATGGACCCACCCACTTCGTCGGTCTCCACCTCAAGTCGAAACGCGAAGTGGAAGATCTCGATCAGGCCGAAATTCGCCTCAATGAAGCACGCCTTGCCCGCTCACATTGTGATGCCATCCTCGCCAAGGATCCCAACGCCCGCATCGTCGTTTACGGCGACATGAACGACACCCGCAAAACTCCTCCCCTCTCCGCCCTTATGGGGCAATATCGATCCAAGGACTATATCGGAGACGTCTTTGCCAAAGACTCCCGCGGCGACCTCTGGACCCATTTTTGGTCCTATCAGCAACAATACTCGCGCTTCGACTGGGTCCTCGTTTCCCCCTCCGTTTACCCTGAGGTCAGTAAGGAACACTCCTACATCGCCGACCCCGAAAACTGGAACGACGCCTCGGACCACCGCGCCGTCGTCGTGACCTTCGGAAAGTAAAAATCACTACTTCCCGCCGATCCAGGCAACCGCTCCCGGAACGATCTTTCGCCAAACACTCGCCCTCACCAGATTCGCCAGTTTCTCTCCTTCCGACTTTCTTGGAACCAGCGGAGTCTCTTCCAACATCTCCGAGACCGCGCTCGCGGCAGCCCGTTCCACCGGCAGCGTCAGCCATAAAAAGATCGTCGCCAGTCCCAACGAAGCCGCCACGAGTCCAATCGCCATCCCGGGTGTAATTGCCCGCACCGCAATTGCGAAGAACATCACAATCGTGGTGAATGCCGGCATCGCCGAGCCAAACTTCACCGCCCATGTTCGCCAACCCACCACCTTCTCCTGCCGCCGGGCCATCAACACCAGTCCTGCCAGAAGCCCCGCCTCCGCAACATCACGGGCCAGCTTCGATTCCGCCAACCTCGGAGGAAGGACCAATCTCTCAGGCCCTAGCACCATGAAGGGCCGCTTCTTCACCTGAAGATTCACCGATTCCGCCTTCCCCTTCTTGAGCACCCGCTCAACCAATTCCTGCCCGCTGAGCGAAACTTCCACATCTCCCTCCCTGCGTAGGATTCCGCTGCTCATGAACTTCCGGACAAGAAATGATCCCAACACTGGTAGCAGACCTAAAAGGAGTAAAAATTTCATTCGAATTGATTTCCAATACCCTCGCCTCTAATCCGTGACTTTTAAATTTCATTTTTCACCTTTTCCTCCAAACTCCGCCTCCGCACCTAAGAACACCTCGTCATGTCAGAAGAAAACGAAGACCGTCAGGCCCAGTCATCCACCGTCACTCCGGCATCCAATCAAAACCTCATTATTGGAATTGTCATGGGAGCCGGCGTTCTCCTCCTGCTCCTTCTCGTGATCAGCCAGCAGCTGAACAAGGACCCGGAGCCAGCGGAAAACAAGGAGATCGCTGCCCTCAAAAAGGATCTCGAAGATCGCAAGAGCCGCAACGAAGCACTCCGCTATGCCAGCGTCCCCGGAGTAGGCCAAAGCCCCGACGCTCTCGTCACCCAGATCAAGTCGGACACCGAAGCCCTCGCCCGCCTCGTCAATGCCTCCGCCAGCGACGCCGCCATGCTTCAAACCGCCCAAGAAAACGCCCGCCTCCTCAGCAATCGCGTCACCGCCCTCGAAAATCAACTTCGTCAGACCCAGGCCGATGCCACCCGTGCCCACAGCTTGGAAAGCGAGCTCAATGCCGCCCGCCAGGCGGCCAACGGCATGGTCAGCAAATCCCAAGTCGATTCCCTTCGCGATCAACTCGCCCTCGCCAAGAACGACCGCGACGGCTTCCAAACCGAGATAAACCAACTCCGTGCCAAAGAAGGCACAATGGTCGACGCTAACGCGTATGCTTTGCTTAAGGCCGAGGTCGATCAGCTTCGCAAAGACAATGCTCTCTCGAGTGATGGAATCCATCAGAATGAAAACGTGTTGGCCAAGCTCGCCGATGCCAAACTCTTCGTGACCAAGGACGCCCTTTCGCCACGGGCCATCGCTCTCTACCGCGAACTCACGCGAATTGAACCAGAAGATCACCGAGCACGCCTCCAAACCTACACCCGGATCGATACCCAGTTGAAAGCCGGCGTCGGTGAAGCCATCACTTTCAAAAGCGGAAGCGCAGACATCGCCCTTGAGCATGAAACCCACATTAAGGAAATGGCCTCCGCAGCGGCCCCAAATACCTTCTTCCTCGTCGTGGGTTACGCCTCCCCTTCCGGCGACTCCAAGACCAATGAAGAACTCTCCTCCCAACGCACCACTCGCGTTGCCTCCATGGTCAACCACCTCAAAAAAGAAGGACAAGCTGTCCAGGCCGTCTATCTCGGCGAAGGAAACCGCTTCGGTCCCGATGATGCGCCCAACCAGGTTTGCGAAATTTGGCAGATCCGCCCGTAAGTTCTCATTCATCCCTTTCAAAAAGGCGGCCACCAAGGTCGCCTTTTTTCGTGCCCCAAAGTCATTTCACGCTTTCTTCGATCCGATAAATTTGCGGACATGAAAAAAACTTCCTAAATCACTGCCCTAAAACCGGACTCCTCATGCTTCGCGATCACGTCGGGCACAGATTCGATTTCAACATCGACCGCTCCCCGGCAGCGAGACGTGCTCCTCCAACAGGACATCGCAACCTCCCACAAAAAACCGCCTGATCCGTTTCCGAATCAGGCGGTTGGTCTATCGTCAGGTGAGATCTTTCACTTGGTGCCGCCAGGAATGACGATACCCGGATCCTGATACGAGACATCTGGATTTACGCTGGCTCCAGGATTGGATCCACAACTCGCAAGTCCGGCAAGGGTCGCTACGAGAGCGATCATTTTTAGTAGTGTTATCATGAAAAAATTCTAATCCCGCGCACGCACGTTCGGCGCGTCCGCGAAAGCGCGGGCCCTGCCCCGTTGTCCCACCTCGGCCCATGGCTCACGACCTTTTTCGGTATAAAGAGCGAGACCCACCACACCCACATTTCGGGTATTGCCGTGACGCAGGTTCGCGTAGGAACTTGCCACCGAAGAAAACTTAAACGTCGCCACCGCTTCGTGACTGGTGCGAAATCCCTGCACTGTCAGAGTTTTCTTAGGATTAATAATGTAACCCCGCTTCTTCGTCGAAGCCGGCTGGCCATCAATCACATCCAGTCCATCGACACTCATCACAACCTCAATACGAGCACTACTGATGTTCTTTACTTTCAATTGATACTCGCGCCCTTTTTTTCCAATCACAAATCGTCCACCACGCCACCAGTAATTGTCGAGCCCTCCCCAGCCACTGATCATGCCCCACTCGATCAATCCGCCAGCGGCCTTTTGCATTCCCTTTCCCTTCGTTCGCCGATCCACTCCCATCTCCTTCGCTCCCTCGTTGTTATTGTAGCGAATGGTCGTGAGATACGCCGGCTTCGCACCTGCCCGCTCAAAGTTTGTGTAGGTCATTACCGAGCCGACCTCCCGCCCCCAGCCCGTCGCAATTCCCGTGCGGGATCTAGCCTTTTGCGTCTCGAGTTTTGCTGTCGCAGGTGCCCCAGCTTTCATCATCCCATCAGCCTCCATCATTGGAGAAGTTAACGGAATAGGAGTATCTCCAGGCAGGCTCGTACAACTGGCTAGAAACCATCCAAAGGTCCCTACCGTCACGCACATCCGTAAAAGGTTAGTCACTCTCATGTCGATGCTAGAAAACTAGCACTAAGGCTCCACGTCAACCTAAATGCTGTTTTTTTAACAGACATTCCTTCATGTTAGTTTACCTTCTTGTTTCCTTGACCTCTTCCGATCTACTGTTAATAAACCAGACGCGGTAAATGAAAGTAACATACGTTCTCCCCCTCCTCATCTCCGCAACTGCGGGTTTCTTTCTTGCCAGCTGTGGTAGCGACTCCACCACGTTCCAGCCCAACCCCGATCAAAAAGTCATCGAGACAGCTACAAAGGTCATCAACCCATACCCTCAGGGCTCCTACGGGCATTTCAAATATGACTCTTATCCCGGAACCACCCGCACTTGGAAAAACCACCAACTGATTGCTGACGCCAACTCCTCGAACACCAACCTGAAAATTAACCTTACCACCCAACGGGGCTTCCTCCTAGTCAATGATGATATTGCCATGGATTACCGGATTTCCACTGGTCGTTCGACCCATAAAACTCCAACCGGAAACTTCAGCATCACCGAAAAGCTCAAAGACAAACGCTCTAATCTCTACGGAAAGATCTTCGACTCCAATGGCGACGTCGTCAAAATCGAAGCCGATACCCGCATAGACATAGTCCCCCCCGGAGGCGAATTCCTGGGTGCAAGTATGTCCTATTGGATGCGACTCACCAAAACCGGCATCGGCATGCATCAAGGGAAAGTTAGCCATCGCTATGCCTCGCACGGCTGTATCCGCACCCACTCCTCCGCCGTTTCCGTTGTCTTTTCCAAGACCCAGATCGGCACTCCGGTCACCGTAACCGACTGAGCGCGGCCATCACCGAAAAGATCGGTCAACAAACGCTCTGCCATCTTTGAAACCACCTGCCACAAAGAAAAACGTGTCCATAGAGCCGACCACCGCAAGGATAGGGGCCCACGTGACAAGTATCCCGGCGCTTCCTCCCCCCTTCTAGAGGGGCATGACCGAAGGCGGCATATGTTCTCCACACAAGGTGACTCCACAGATCTATGCCAAAGTCAAAAAGGTCACTCCGGTGGTCGTTGTTCCCTAGAACCAGCTAATCTCTTTAAACCAAAAACGCGGACCCCAAAAGGAACTCATTCTTTTGTGGGATCTGTTTCCCCAATTTATCGAAGGAGGTTCCAGGCACAAACAAGCGCTTTCACCCCAGCCATCTCAATCGAGGGATCGACACCCACACCCCAGAGAATGGTCCCGTCGTCCTTACGTAGCTGGACGTATGCAGCAGCGTCCGAACTGGATCCGCCACGAACGGCATGTGAACGGTAGTCGGTGAGTGTAAAATCCTTGAGCCCTGATTTTTCGAGTCCTTGGACAAAGGAATTGATGGGACCATTCCCCACGCCCTCCACCGACATTCCAACGCGATCTACTTCGATGATCACCTTACAGGCGACGTCGCCGCGGCCCGCACTGTGGTGATCAATCTCATAGTCGTTGAGCACCATATGGGAGGAAACGTTCACAAATTCCTCAAAGAAAACCTTCCCAACCTCCTCGGCCGAGAGTTCCTCACTCCGTTCGTCAGCGAGGTCATAGATCCGCTTTCCAACCTGCGGATGCATCGTCTTGGGCAGATCGTATCCGTGCTCCTGGTCGATGATGTATGCCACTCCACCTTTCCCAGACTGGGAGTTGATTCGGACAATCGCCTCGTAGCTCCGCCCGATGTCATGCGGATCGATGGTCAGGTAGGGAACCCCCCACTTGCCACCCTCCTCCTTCATGCGACGGTCGAGGCCTTTCTTAATTGCATCCTGATGGCTTCCCGAAAATGCGGTGAAGACCAACTCGCCCGCGTAGGGCTGGCGATCGGGAACACTCATTCGTGTCGTCCGTTCGTAGACTTCACGCAAACTGGACAGATTGGAAAAATTCAAGCCCGTCTCAATTCCGTGGCTGTTCATGTTCAAAGCCACAATCACAATATCGAGATTACCGGTGCGTTCACCATTCCCGAAAAGCGTTCCTTCCACCCGGTCTGCCCCGGCCATCAAACCCAACTCAGTCGCCGCGACCCCGGTCCCCCGGTCGTTATGCGTGTGGAGTGAAATGATCACCGAATCACGTTTGGAAATATTCCGGCACATCCACTCGATCTGGTCGGCGTGAATATTCGGCGTTGTCCACTCGACCGTCGCGGGGAGATTTAAAATAAGCTTCTTCTCCGGCGTTGGCTCCCAAACATCAATCACGGCCTCGCAGCACTCGAGGGCAAAATCCAATTCGGTATCAGAGAAACTCTCGGGCGAGTATTGCAGAACAATCTCGGTCTCCGGAATAGTTGGAACCAATTCCTTCACCACTTCGGCGCCCGTCACCGCAATCGCCTTAATATCCTCGCGAGAGGCGTCACCAAAAGTCACACGACGCTGCAAGGTGCTCGTCGAATTGTAGATATGCACCACCGCCCGGCGCGCACCCTTGATTGCTTCAAAGGTTCGCTCGATTAAATGACGACGCGTTTGCACCAGCACCTGCACCGTCACGTCTTCGGGAATGCGGTCCTCGTCAATCAGGCGGCGCATGAAGGCGAATTCGGTATCGCTCGCCGAAGGAAAGCCAATCTCAATTTCTTTGAAGCCCACACTTACGAGGAGGTCAAACATCTCCAGTTTCTCTTCCACGCTCATGGGAATGGGAAGAGCCTGATTGCCGTCGCGTAGGTCGACGGAGCACCAGATCGGAGCTTCGGCAATGACACGGTCGGGCCACGTCCGGTCGGGCAAAGCGACAACCGGAAACGGGCGATATTTGGTAATGGAGTCGGATTTCATCGTCTCGGTTAGTTCTGTTTCAAACGAAACACACCGGCACTTCTGAAAGGAAACGTGTCCTCTTTGAAATTAAATCCGACCGATCAATCAACGGAGGTTGGAAAATGGCTCAAAGGAAACACAGCGACTTCGAACTCTTGTTAGAGTCCGAGTCGCAATCCTAGAAGAAGAGCCAAAGTAAGCTTCACGGGGGCAAGACAAACCCAGCGGGCCAAGTTTGTCACCCCCAAAAGTGTCGATCTCTCCTCCTGACTCTTCGACCTCTTCACGGGAGAGCGCCTGCACCGATCCATCTGTGAATGGCACAATCCCTTTGCCCGGCGATCACTTGTGGTATTTTTCACGTCTCACTGCTTCTGAAAAATTGCTGAATCAATCTCCTTAGCCACATACCTTTGAACCCTTGATGACAGGCTCGCGTTCAAAGCAACCTTCACAAATTCCTTCCCATTTCCCCGCCCCGATTTCATCTTCCCCGCACATGGCCATCTCCCGACAACTCCACTCCGTCATCGACGCCTTCGGCAAACAAGGCTGGCACTGCGAACCCGTCGAAAACCGCGAAGTCGTTACCACCGCCTTCGAGGCCCACCACACCCACATTCACCTCCACGCCCAGGCCTTCCCGAATCTAAATGCCCTCTCGATCGTCGCCGAGTCACCGATGAGCTTCGACGAGGATCGCCAACCCTTCGCGCTTGAACTCATTATGCGCGCCAACAAACAACTCACCCTTGGAAGCTTTGAATATGACCTCGACCGTTCTCTCGTTGTCTTCCGCATCACCAACCTCTTCGAAAAGGAAGTCTACGACGCCGACATCATCTCCTCCATGGTCCACTGCGCCATCGCCGAGCTCGACCGTATCGTTCCCCTCGCCGGCGTGATCAACCGCACCTCCGATGACCTCCTCGAGGACATCTCCATCCCCCTCCTCCTCGAACGCGAAGACCTCCTCCCCCCCGTCCCGGAAATGGACGAGAGTGAAGAAGAGGAACTTTGAAACCCAAGAATTCACCATCCCAGAGAGATGCGACCTACGCAAACCCAACCCAACACGCAGGAGTAAGCTAACGGGCCCTGTTTCCCGTCAATTCTCCGCTCCCAGGACTCAACGTTTATGAAAATCGGAAAAACTTTCTCTCTTCTCATCACCGCCTCTATCCTTGCCATTATCACTGTCGGAGTGGGATTTTCACTAAGACTGGCCCGTTTTTCAAAACTCCGACTTTCTTCGGCGGATCGGAGTTTTTTGACTCCAGATCTCACACCGGTATGATCCCTTGAAATGAAGACCCTTTTTCTACTATCCCTCGTCGCTTTTGGTTTCGCCTCTTGTGGAGGGACTCCCCCCCCAAGTCCAAAAGTGGAATACGTCCATCCAACCGATTTGGACTAACCCCTAGGAAGCGAAAGGGCGGATAAGCTTTTGCCCTTTGCCACGTTAGGCTTTATCACTTCGCCCATGACCGCGAAGAAGAAGACTGCCACCAAAAAACAAGGAGCTTGGGCCAAGTCGATGCCCGTCAAGCAATTCGACTTCATGCGCGAAATTCTCGCCGCCCCCAGCCCGATCGGGCTCGAAGGCGCGATGAGTTACGGAGTCCTCAAACCTGCCTTCGAAGATTTCAAGCCCAAGCAGTGGGCGATTCATCAATTCAAAGGAAACGCCGGTATCGTTCTCGACACCCATCCCGGCGATGAAAAGCGCACCTCCGTCATGCTCATCGGCCACGCCGACAAGATTCGCCTGCAGGTCCGCAGCATCGGTAAGGATGGAAAAATCTGGGTCAACAGCGACTCCTTCCTCCCTTGCACCCTCATCGGACACGAAGTCAAACTCTTCTCACAGCAACCGGATAAACCCGGCAACTACCGTGTGATCGAAGGAGGCACGATCGAAGCCATGGGCGCCATTCATTTCTCCGAACCCGCCCAGCGCACGGGCGCCAAGGGAATCAAACCTGAGATGCTTTTTCTCGAACTCCAGATGCACGGCGATAATTGCAAGGAGCGCGTCGAGGAACTCGGCATCCGTGCGGGTGACCCCATCATTCTCGACCGCCCCATCCGCAAGGGGTTCACCAAAGACACCTTCTACGGGGCCTATCTCGACAACGGACTCGGCTGCTTCATGGTCGCCGAACTCGCCCGCCTTCTTGCCAAAAAGCCTCTCAAAAACATCCGCGTCCTTCACACCATCGCGACCCACGAAGAAATCGGCCGTATGGGAGCCACCGCTATTGCTGGCGAGATGAAGCCGGACGTTCTCATCGGCGCCGACGTCAACCACGACTACGATGCCGCCCCCGGACTCGGAGCAAAGCGCATGAACACCCTCACCATGGGCAAGGGCTTCTCCCTCACCAACGGCTCCATCACCAGCTCCTTCATCAATTGCTTAATCGAAAAATCCTGCCGCAAAGCCGGTATTCCCTATCAAATTGACTTCGCCGGCCGCGACACCGGCACCGACGCCATGGCCGCCTCCCTCGCCGGAATCGATAGCGCCGCCACCTCCGTCGGATTTCCCATCCGTAACATGCACACCATCTCCGAAACCGGCCATACTTTGGACATCCTTGCCGCCATCCACGGAATGGAAGCCACCCTTCGCGAAATGGACAATATGAACCGGGGCAAAGGACTCAGCCGGAACGACCTCCAAAACGAGCACCCCCGTCTTAATGAGGCCAAGAAGGCCTAAAAGCCCGGATACAGAAACAAATCCGAAGTCAGCTCGAGACTGTTAACCAATCCCCTGCTTCGACGATCTCATAGCTGTCGAGCCCCTTCAGCCACTCGTAGATCCAAACTGTCGTTGGCTTGTCGTTCAACGATACTTCAGCTCGGACCCGGTGGTATTCGCCATTCCGGTCATCCTCCAATCCGATGCCTTCAAATTCATCAAGTTCCTTGAGCATCTCCGACCCGATCTCGTAAATCTCCCCTTTGACAAGACCTCCGTCACCCAGCACCAATCCCGGATACCAATCAATCTTCACCAAGGTTCCCGCAACTTCCGCCGGACCCAGCCAGCGAGCATCCTTCATCCTCCACTCATTCGACGCCCCCTTGCGTAGTGCTCCGTATACAAACAGGAGATCACTCATCGTTCGATTCCAGAATCCTGGAAATCTCTTCCTTCAACTCCTCCAATCCTTCCCCTTCCATAGCGGAAATCGGGATGATTGGAACCTTCGGAAAGCGACTTTTAAAGTAGCCCAAATTCTCCTCCGCCCCTTCAAGATCCATCTTGTTCGCCACGACCATCCAGGGGAATTTCGCCAAATCCTCGTCGTAGAGTTTGATCTCGGTCCGCAGGGTTTGAATGTCCTCGATGGGATCGCGCAATTCACTCCCCGCGATATCCACCACGAAAAGAAGCACCCGGCATCGTGTGATGTGGCGCAGAAATTCATGCCCCAACCCACGGTTGTCATGAGCTCCTTCAATGAGACCGGGAATATCCGCCACCGTGCAACGTTGCTGCCCCGCCAGCGTCACGACTCCGACTTGCGGCGTGAGCGTGGTAAACGGATAGGACGCCACCTTCGGCTGCTTTGCCGAAATCTTACCAAGGAGAGTCGACTTCCCAGCATTGGGGAAACCCACCAAACCAACATCCGCGATGCGGCGCAGCTCAAAATAAAAGATCCCCTCGTCTCCCTCGGTTCCCAATTCCCGTTCCTGGGGAACCTGGTTGGTCGGGCTTCGGAAGTGAAAATTACCTCGTCCCCCTTTTCCGGGTTCGAGCAGGACAAACTCCTGACCTTCCTCCGTCAAATCACAAACCGGAACCAGTTCAACCCCCTCGTCACTTCGCTCCATCGCAACCGCTTCGGTCACATCGACCGCCGGGCTACGATAAATCACCGTCCCGGGAGGAACACGACCGATCTTGGTCTTTCCGTCTTTCCCGTGGCGTTTCCAGCTTCGCCCGGGTGCGCCGTCTTCGGCGAGCAACTTGGGATCATAGTGAAAACTGCGAAGGTTGTCGGTATTCCTGTCCACAACGAGCATCACCTTGCCACCATCCCCGCCATCACCGCCATCGGGACCTCCGCGTGGGACGTATTTTTCCTTTCGGAAGCTTAACGCTCCGTGTCCGCCGTCACCGGCGCGACAATGGACCCGAATATGGTCGACGAATGACTTGTCTCTTTTCATGAGCTGATCTTTCCAAAGGTGTTCATTAATGAGACTTCAAGCGCGAGAGCCTCCACGACATTTGTTTCCAACAAGCGCCGCAGCTCCTCCATGGCCGCAACCCGTCGTAATAGCACGTCTAAATCTTCATTCTCGACCGCTTCCGCCATCACTTCGGCATATTCGGGAAACTCAAGCCCCTCGCCCCCAGCTTTGAGACGCAGTAAATCCCCCACCCAAGCGTGAATCGTTTCGATCATTAGCGACCGCTCGCCCAGATAATCTGCCGAGGCCTGTGCTAAGTGGATTTTTTCACGATCGTCCATCCATCTGGCATCAACAATCTTCTGATACTTCACCTTCTCCTCTTTGAAAATCGCGGCATAGTCTTTCTCAATTTCCGCTTTGCGTTCACGCAGGAGGTTTTCAAGACCAGCCTTAACCGCAAGTCCGGATTCCAGCTCACCGATTCCATCGCGGGTGACTTGCTCAAGCAATGGCAGGATCCGCTTCACCTGGTCCGGCTTTTCCGCACCCGGAGTGGCCGCAAGAGCGATATGAACGCACCTCGACCAGATTGTGGGAAGTAGCTTCTCGGCCTCGCTTGAGAGAAGAAGAAGTAAACTTTCACGCGGAGGTTCTTCAAGCGTCTTGAGGAAGGCGTTCGCCGCCGAATCACCCATCCGGTCGGCATCGACAATCACCCCGATTTTCCAAGTTCCATTGGGTGATGATTGATTCATCATCTTCTCCAGCGCGCGAATATCATCGACCGCGATGAGCCGGGATTTCGAACGGGGCCGCACCACGCGGATATACTCCCCTTCCAGTTCGGCCAGCGATGGCACAACCGCCTCGACCGGCTCCCCCCATAAATCTTCCCCCTCATCCTTTTCCCCATTCAAAAGGTGCCCCATTTTGGCTGCCAATTCCTCTTTGCCGCTCCCCTTGGGCCCGGTGATCAAAAAAGCATGCGCCAAGCGTGCCCGCTCGTGAGCAGCCGCGATCAATTCAAACGCCTTGGCCACCGTGAATGCCATGCTTGGAAGCTACCGCGGCACAGCTGAACCGGCAAGACTAGACCAATTCCCTCTGGCAGAGCCGGCCCAAAAGCGATACGGATGAGACCATTCAAAATGAACTTCCATTTCCACTTCACTCGCCGATCCTTTCTGGGAGCCGGTTTCACCACCGCCTTCTCCCTCCCACTTCTTCATGCCAAAAAGAAAAAGGCTCCCTGGCTCCAGATCTCTCTCCAGCAATATTCCTTCAATGGAATGTTCCACACCAAAAAACTCGACCCCTTGAATCACTCCAAATTCGCGGTGGCAAAAACCGGCATCAAGGCTCTCGAATACGACAACGGTTTCTTCAAAGACAAAGGAGGGGGCGCCATCGGGATCGAGTTTGAAGAAAAAAACGATTCGGTCGCCGGGGGCCTCGGAACCCAAAACCTCATTGAAAACACCCTCAAAAAACTCGCTTGAGCCATGATCCGCTGCCACACGCTTTTCGTTCTTCTCTGCTCCCTCGCGTGCGCGCAAGGCGAACTCAAAACCACCAAAAGTAATCCCGCCCTCAAGGCTCGTGGAGACACCCTCTTGAAAGAGATCATCTCGCAAAAATGGGCCGCCGGCTGGAAAAATGCCACCTTGGACAAGATCCGCCTCGTGGCGCAAAAGCCGGACCTCGCCGAACCCACCGGACTTCCTCCCGTTTGGTCCGCCATCATCAATGGTCCCGCTGGCAAGAAAGGCCACCTCATGTGGGACAGCTCCGGCGAAGGCCGACTCGTAGAATTTTCACTCGATGACAAACTCGAGATCAAAGGCGGCGTCTTCGGTCTCCCGGCGCTCCAGCAATTCCCGATGAAAGACGAAAAAGGCCAACTCGTCGCTTCGGGTTGCGTCCCAACTGCAGCCGCCAGCGTGGTCTCCTACTGGGTTGCCAAAGACTATCCCCAATGGAGTGGCGAAGACGGAACGACCCCAAAAGATCTCGCCCTCCGGCTACGCAAGAAAATGAAAATGTCTCTTTTCCCGGACACCGATGGATTCTCCCCCAACCGCATGCCCCTTGCCGGAACCTATCCCAGTGAGCTCTACAAGGCGCTAAAACAAGACGCTCAATCCCACGGAGTTTCCATGTCGATCGGTTTGAAAAGATTCTCATTTGAAGAATTGCAAACAGAGATCAAGGCCTCTCGCCCAGCTCTCCTCTCGTGTGTCGTACGGGTCGCTCATCAACCGGAACTTTCCTGGGGGCACGAAGTCGCAGCCGTTGGCTTTTGCCAAATCGATGACGTCGAACTCGTCGGGATCCTCGACAACTTCTATCCCACCAAATATCCCGAAACCATTCGCTGGATTCGCAAGGACGCCTTCAGCTCCATCGTTACTCTTCGTCCGGCTCTGGAGAATCAAAAGTGATGGCAAAGTGGGGCGGCAACTGTCAGGGCGTCGACTGTTGAGGAGAGACTTAAGGAGACTCGATCCGACGAATCAGCTCCCGCTGATTAACGAGCGAAACCCGACAAACAAGGTCGTCCCCTTCCCTTTTGATCGCAGCAGAATCGACTTCGATCCGATCGGGCGCCTTCTTCTGACACGACACTAGAAACAAAGCCGAAATAATCAGAGCCAAACGCCTCACACCACCCAATCAATCCAATCGGCATCAGTCAAAACCTCACCCACAATCGCTACCGGACAAAGTTCTTCCAGCATCATTCGGTTCGTCGTGGCAGCGACATCCCGCTCGGCCTCGAGGTGGTTGAGCACCACACCGACGCACTCCAATCCCGACGCTTGAATCGCCTTCACCGTCAACAAAGTATGGTTCAGCGTTCCCAGCCAATTGGCCGCGACGACCAACACCGGAAAGCCCAACTCTTTCGCAAACTCCGGAAAGCCGAAGTCCTCGCCCATGGGCACTTCCCAGCCACCCACGCCTTCAACCAGAGTAAAGTCGTGGGCGTCCCGCACTTTGTGGATTTGTTCCACCATCAGGCCCAACTCCAACGGATTCCCTTCGATCCGCGACGCCACCAACGGGGCCACCGGAGTTCGATACCACCTGGGATTCACCACATCTAGATCGAGCGACCCTCCGTTGGCCTCCCACAGACGCTCCGCATCATCACGGGCTCCACTCAAGACCGGCTTCAAACCCACCGCCGCAGTGCCCGTTTTCCGAAGCTCTTCAACAATGAGCGCGGAAACCCAGGTCTTCCCGATCCCCGTGTCCGTGCCTGTGACCAGAAGACCGGGCCATTGCTCGAACTTCATGGTTCCAAATTCTCAATCTCGGATTCAGCGAACAGGTTGTTTCCCTCCAGATGGAGGTTAATCAGATACCATA
The DNA here is from genome assembly GCA_026421245.1 of Akkermansiaceae bacterium. Taxonomy (GTDB): domain Bacteria; phylum Verrucomicrobiota; class Verrucomicrobiia; order Verrucomicrobiales; family Akkermansiaceae; genus SW10. The sequence goes on from JAPKDJ010000034.1 coordinate 29,284, forward strand.
TCGCGATCGCGAGGGCCAGAGCGGCGATCTTCGCCGTCCAGTTCCTCAGGAACCACTTCTTTAATTGCTTCACCATGGGGTAGGAATATATCTTCTAGTTTTTTGCGGAATTCGTCTTCGGAAAGATTTCGGAAAATCTTGCCTTCGACCACAATCGAAATCGCTCCCGTCTCCTCGCTGACAATAATGGCAACGGCATCGGCCTCCTCGCTAATTCCAAATCCAGCCCGATGTCGCAGTCCCAGCGAGCGATCCGAAAGTTCTTTTTGACTGACCGGAAAAATACAGGAAGCCGAAGCAACCCGCTCTTTTTTTAGAATGAGCCCGCCGTCATGTAACGCCGTTTTGGGGTGGAAGATGGTGGCGACCAGCTCCACCGACAGAACGCTGTCAATCGTCACCCCGGTGCTTTCGTAGTCCTCCAGATCAATCCCACGCTCAATCGCAAAAAGAGCCCCAAACCGTTTCTTAGAGAGTTTCACCACCGATTCGGCGAGGGTTTCCAAAAAAACCTTCTGCGGAGTTGTCGAAAAGGAAAAGAGATTGGCGCTGCCCAAGCGCGCCAGACCATTGCGCAATTCCGGTTGGAAAATAATCAGAAGGGCGAAAGCCAAAATAGCTGCGGCGCTCTTAATAATCCACTCAATGACCTTCAACTCGAGAATCTGGGAAGCAAGCGTCAGCAGGATCACCACCGCAGCCAGTCCCACCAGAATACGCGCCCCCCTGGTCGCACGAAAAACTCGGTAAACCTGATAAATAAGGATCCAGAGCACCAAGATCTCCACACCGGCACGCCAGTGATCACGAAGGAGCTCAAACAGATTCACAATAATTACAGGATTGGTTAGAACTAGCGCCCAATAAGCTTGCGACCCATTTCGGGAGTGACATTGAAACGCAGGGTATCCGACGCCTTGGGCTTGGATTCATCTTCAATTTGATATTGCACCGCCTTGGTCGGCTGGGTCCCCTGAACCTCGGACATCAGGTAAATCCGAAGAGTAATCGGAGCCTTGGGATCTCCGCCGGCAATATCCTTAATGGAGTATTGCATCTCATTCAACCCGTCGTGTGCCCCTCCAATCACCACATCGGAGCGCTTCGTGTTCTGGAAAAGATGGGATGACGTCTTGTTCACCAGAAGCTTCACTTCACGACCGGGGCAAAAAACGTAGGCTTTCGCAATGTATTTTGGCGGCCCGCGAATCGCCAAAGGCGCGGGAGGCACCACACCATTGGGCTGAAAGTCCACCGTATCCACGAACTTCAAATCCCCCGCAAGGAGCTGCTTCCGGACATCTGGAATGGCATCGAGTTTCACGAACTCCCCTCCGTCGTATTTCCAACCGGTTCCTTCCTGCACATACGAAATCACGAAAAGATTGTCCGTGGGCTTTCCTCCAACACCAAAGTCCACCTTCCCAAAATAGACAGCTTTACCAGTGCGCCCCTTCACCCGGACGCGCAAAGCCTTCAAATTTGAAACATCGGGTGGAGACCCCGGCGCACCAAAGACGGCGTCGGGAAAGCGCCGTTTCTCGCTCCAGATTCGATTTCGGACATTGGTCTGCCGGACATTGGAAGTAAGGCGCTTCCAGGTTGCCGCATCCTTCTTAATCATCGCACCACGCCAACTTACATAGACTTGGCGTAAGTGTCCCGCCAACTGCTTGTCAGGCATCGCTTGGGAGTGCGCTGGAGTCACCATCGCCAGAAGGCTGAAAAGTAAAATCAGTCGTTTCATGGAGAAACTATGGACAATTGCACCCACATTTGGAAAAGCTTTTCTACGCCAACGTAAGTTTGCGCCTCCCGACACCCGATGAACAACCTCCCCAAGTCGCCCATGATTGGTGAAACCCGGACCCAGGAACTCCTGTCCTCCGCCACCTCATACATCTACAAACAGACTCCGGCTGGAGATTTGCAGGCGCACTTCTTCTTTCCTCCCGACTTCGACTACGAAGTCGACCGTCGCCCGGTGATCATCTTTTTCCATGGAGGGCTTTGGGATATCACAGCAGCCACCCAGTTTGTCCCCCACTGCCATCACTTCGCCTCCCGGGGCATGGTCGCGGCCACCGTGGAATATCGCACAAAGGCACTCCAGAACGGTACACCTGAAGACGCCATCACCGACGCCAAGGATGCCATCCTGTTCTTTAGAACCCACGCAGCCAGCCTAGGAATTGATCCCGAACGTATCGTGGCGGTCGGAGCCAGCGCCGGAGGAAATGCCGTCCTCAACGCCGCCCTGCTTCCCCACAAACCCGAGGACGGTCCATCTCCAAAACCCACTGCCATGATCCTTTTCGGCCCCATCAGCGACACCACAAGAAAGGGAATCGGCAACGAATTCTTCGCAAGCCCGAAGGACGGTAAACTTCTCAGTCCCAGCACCCAACTTCCTCAAAAAGACCTTCCTCCCTGCCTCATTTTCCATGGAAAATCCGACCGCGTCGTTCCTTTTGCACTCTCCCAGCGATTCGCGAAACGATACCGCCGCAAGCGTAATCGCTGCGAGCTCATGGAATTCAAAAACGCGGGCCACACCTTCTTTAACTACAATTCTGACGAGAAAAACTACGAAATCACCCTTCGATCAGCGGACCATTTCCTCGTCGAACTGGGTATCCTCGAGCCGGATCCCCTCGCCGACATCATGCACTGACCTTGCGCGGCAGAAAATTGCTGCCATCATTGGCTTCCCATGAGCGAGTTGAAGTTTTCCCCCATCGCTGAGATCGTGGCCGAGATCAATGACGGACGCCTTGTCATCGTGGCCGACGATCCCAGCCGCGAAAACGAAGCCGATCTGATCGGCGCGGCCTCCCTTATTACCCCGGAATCCATCGCCTTCATGGCAAACCATGCCCGGGGACTCATTTGCACTCCCATCACCTCCGAGCGAGCGCAAGCCCTGGAGCTTCCCCCCATGACCCAAAAAAACCGGGAAACTCACAAAACCGCCTTCACCATTTCCATCGATGCCGCCGAAGGCATCTCCACCGGCATCTCCGCAGCCGACCGGGCTCACACCATTCGTCTTCTTGCTGATCCCAAAACCCAGGCCGACGCTTTCGTTCAACCCGGACACATCTTTCCCCTCGAGGGCAAAGAAGGCGGAGTTCTCCGACGAGCCGGCCACACCGAGGCCGCCGTTGACCTCGCCCGCATGGCCGGGCTGCCTCCTGCCGCCGTCATTTGTGAAATTATGCACGAGGACGGCACCATGGGACGCGTGGGTGACCTTGGAGAATATCAGAAAAAACACGACCTCAAGTCCTGCACCATCGCCCAACTCATTGAATACCGCCGTCGCTCCGAGCGACTTATCACACGGGAAGAAGTCGTTTCCATGCCGACCGACTTTGGTGACTTCGATTGCTACCTCTACAAGGTCAACACTGACGACTCGGAGCACCTGGCCCTTGTCCGTGGAGAAATCGATCCCAGCAAACCGATCAGCGTGCGCGTTCATTCCGAATGTCTCACCGGAGACGTCTTCGGATCCCGACGCTGCGATTGTGGAGGGCAACTTCATACCGCCCTCGAACATATTTCCAGAGAAGGTGGCGTCCTCCTCTACCTGCGTCAGGAAGGCCGGGGCATCGGACTTGCCGCAAAAATCCACGCCTACAAGCTTCAGGAACAAGGCTTTGACACCATCGAGGCCAATGAAAAACTGGGTTACGGCTCGGACCTCCGCGACTACGGCATGGGAGCACAAATGCTCTTCGACCTAGGCGTTCGCAAGATCCGCCTCCTCACCAACAATCCCAAAAAAGTCATCGGACTCGAAGGCTACGGCCTTGAAATCGTACAAGAAGTCCCCGTTCGCCTCCCTTCCAATCCTCACAACGAGAAATACCTCGAGACGAAGCGAACCCGAATGGGCCATCACCTCTAATTGACAAAGCACCCGTATGGTTGCATATCCGCCTTTCACATGTCCGACATCATTCCACCGAAGCCACGTGTCCTATCCGGGAGCAAAGTTTGCATCTCCATCGTTGCTGCAAAATTCAACCAAGAATACACGGACGCTCTCGTCGAAAATGTTGTCGATGAGATCAATACCTACGCCACCAATGTTCGCGTGGACCTTGTGCGCGTCCCCGGAGCGTTCGAAATCCCCGTCATCACCAAGGCCCTCATCGAAGAAGAAGCCCCTGATTGTGTCATCGCTCTCGGTTGTATCATCCGGGGCGGCACTGGACACGCCGATCTCGTTGCCACTTCCGTGACCGAAGCTCTTCAGCATCTCGCTCTCGAAAAATCTACCCCCATCATTCACGAGGTCCTCCTCGTTGAAGATGAGAAACAAGCCTATGCCCGCTGCATTGGCAAAAAGCTCAACCGGGGTCGCGAGGCTGCCCGCAGTGCGCTCGACATCATCGAAGTGATGAGCGAGGTGCGCCGTGAAAACAAATCCCTGCGCCTCCACCCAAGCAATGGCTAGCCGCCGCCAAGTCCGCCAGGCGGCAGTCCAACTCCTTTACGCTCGATCCGCCTCCCCGAAAGACCAGGGAGGTCCCGAACTCTGGGACCTCATCAACGACAAGGCCGCGATCACCTACGATCGCGGACGCGTCAAAGTCCTCGCCCATTTTCAACAGGGTCGAGACGCTGCCGTCGCAAAACTCCAGGCCATTCTCATCGATTGCTCCGCCTCCATTCTCGCCGCAGACCCCGGCGAAAAACTCGCCAAAGACCTCAAGGCCCATGCCGCGGTCGAGCACAAGTGGACCGAAAGCTGCGGTAATCTCTTCCGCCTGACGAAGGCTGACACCGGCGACTGGCGGAGGGATCTCTACAAGCTTCTCCCCAAATCAGCCAAGCTCAAGAATCACCGCGCCGCCATTCTCCCGCTCACCGACTCCTTTCCTCCGCAGCAATACAACGCCTTCAAAGGAGTTTTTGAAAAACTGGACAACTATGACGATCGCGCCCGCATGGTCCACTTCCCGGAAAACTACCCCGATCAGCGCGACCTCGACCACCTTCACCGCCTCACCAGCGAAATGAAGAACCTCGAAAAAGAGGCCGTCGAACGCGCCGACCAAGTCGAAGCGTCCCTTTCAGAATTGGACGAGGCCATCGACAAGGCCGCCGTCAACTTCGACATCAGCCGATTTTCAAAGGTCGACCTCGCCATCTTGAGACTCGCGAGTTGGGAAATCCTCAAAGTCCCCGAACTTGATGCCGCCGTGTCCATCAACGAAGCCATTGACCTTGCACGCTCATTCTCGGGTGAGGAAGCCGCTTCCTTTGTGAATGGCATCCTTGATCAGATCGCTAAAAACTAGCACCTCGAATACAAAGCCAGCGTTAGTTTGCTCTTCCCCCGCTGGGGATACTTCTTCAGTTTACCATCCGTGGAAGAAAAACCATCATTCCCCAGCGACTTTCAAAAACAAACGATGTGGAAGGCCGTCACGGGCTTAGCCATCCTCGTCCTCGGGTCACTTCTTGTGGGCTTGATTTGGCTCACTAGCTCGGTCCTTGGCTACCTCCAACCCGTTCTCGTCCCCCTTGCCGTTGCCGGCATCGTGGCCTACCTCCTCGATCCCGTCGTTCAATATCTCCAGCGCAATGGCTTCTCGCGTATGAAGGGGATCATCACTGTTTTCTCAGGATTCATACTCTTCTTTGGCATCATGTTTTTCTTCGTCGGAAACAAACTCTCCGGACAACTCAAAGACCTCCTCTCCGAAGAAGGTGGCACTTCGAGCTACTACATGGAGGCCGCAACTCTCGAGGGAGCCAAGGAGAACAGCTCCTACGGCTGGATCATGAGATCGTCCTTCCGGAAAGACGCGACAGCCGTGCGGACATATCTCAAAAACGGAGGTTCACTCATCGGCCCTCAGAAAACCAAATGGCGTCTCGATCCTGACACCGGCAAACTCACCGACGGCAAAAGCCCACCATCGAGGGAAGTCGAAAACCTTCTCGAGTCCGATTGGGGGACGGAAATCTCTATCGCCAAAGTCGATCACCCCGAAGAACTTGTTACTCTCTACAACTTCGATCTTACCAAAGGAGGACAATGGCTTTCCGGTCTGGGCCGCTCCATCCTCAACTGGCTCTCCAATAGCTCTGGGAAAATCGTTGGCTTCTTTGGTATCATTCTCGGCTTCGCCATGGTTCCCATTTACCTCTACTACTTCCTCAAAGAGAGCGAAGGCATCAAAAATGGCTGGACCGATTACGTCCCCCTCCGGGCCTCGCGCTTTAAAGATGAAGTTGTGGAAACCCTTCAGGAAATCAACGGCTATCTCATCTCGTTCTTCCGGGGGCAGGTGCTTGTCGCTTTTATCGACGGTATTCTCGTTGGCATCACCCTGACCATCTTCCAGCTCCCATACGGATTGTTGATTGGCGTATTCATGGCCTTCCTGGGAATCATTCCCTACATCGGCAACATCATCTGCCTCATCCCCGCCTGTATCATCGCCTACTTCCATGGCTTTTCCGAACCCTACGGTATCCCTCAATGGGGCTACGTCTTCGGAGTCATCGCCATCTTCATCGTGGTTCAACAGATCAACTCGCTCCTGACTGCTCCCAAGATCGTGGGCGACAGTGTCGGCCTTCACCCCATGTCCGTCATCTTCTCAATGATCTTCTGGTCCCTCCTTCTCGGAGGCTTCCTCGGAGCCCTCCTCGCCGTCCCCCTTACCGCCGCCGTCAAGGTCCTCTTCCGCCGCTACTTCTGGGACCGGCAATTACAGAAAGTCTGATTCTTCCGAGCCCCCCATAAACCAAGCGGTCGCCGAACCGTTTAAATGAAGAAGCAGGGGGCAAATTTCCGGCGAACAGTCTTCTCACTCTCACAGGGTCATGGCAGAATCAACCAGCGCCAATAAGGCAGACGGCCTCTCCCTCAATCATTACCCAAGAGCTCATGAAGTTTCTCGTTCTCCACTTCAATCTAATCATCCTCACTTGCTTTACCGCTCTCGGAGTCACTCCACATATCGAAAAAGCATTTAGCGAAAAGTATCCCGAAATTAAAGTCTCTCGGTGGAAGTCGGAATCCAACGGAGCGTGGGAAGCACACTTCGAGAAGGATGGCATCAAGTATCGCTCGGACTTCGACGCCGAAGGGAATTGGGTCGAAACCGAGTACAACACGAGCTTCTCACAGCTTCCATCTGAAGTCCGTTCAGCGATAGAGCTCAAATACAATACGAGCGATATTCTTGATGTCGAAGGTGTCGAAAGCCCCACTCACGGCACCTTCTACGATGTCGAATTCCAACAGGGTGCTGAAAAAATGGACGTCATGTTCGACACTCAGGGCAAGGTCCTCGACCCGATCAGGCCCCCCACCGAAAAAGGCTTTTTTGAATACTGGGTCAACGAGACAAAGAGAGATTCCCCTCTCTCCCGAACCGGCTGGACCCTCGTCTACAAGGCTCTTTTCAACCTCCTGACGATCTTCATCTATGCCTACCTCATTTACTACCGCAGGCACCATGATCACAAAATGTTGTTCCTGCTGGTGGCGTTCAACCTCTTCCTCTTTCCCATCTTTCTTTCCAGCTCGCTGGTCACCGCCGGCTTTGGTTTCACCATCTTCGCCCTGCTCGCCCTCGTTCGCTTGAGAAGCGAAGCTTTCGACAAAGCCGAAATCGCCTATCTCCTCGGAGCAATTTCACTCACCTTTGTCAACACCATGATGCCGACCTATGTCGACGTCCCCTCAGCCGCCGCCATTCTCCTCACCGCCTACTTAACCGACAAACCCTCCATCTGGCGGGACAACTTCCAAAAAATCGAAATCGACTACCGCATCACCGAGAAGGAAAAAATGCTCAATCACGCGTACCTGAGAAAACAACTCTCCAACGAATTCGTCATTGAAGTTCGGGAACTCGCCATCAATCGCGTTTTTAAAAACGAGGTCAGACTCACCCTGATGTATCGGGATCTTCCCGAAGAAAAGAGATCCGGACTCACCGCCGCCAAGGAACAAGAGCGCGAAGAGGGAGTCCTTGAAAAACAAAGACTTGAAGAGAATAAACAAAAAGCTTTGCTCGAGTAGCAATCCAAGACCAGCTCGCCCTCTTAAGATAGTCCTGCAAAGGCACCCCGGAAAAAACTTTGAACCTGCGTGCCTTAGCGGTTCAAAAACTGCCCTCACCCTCTGGCTTTCAAAAAATCATTAACAAAACATTCTAACAACTATCCCCATGTCTGACCCACTCAAACCACACGCCGGAAAAGTCGCCCTCATCACCGGAGCTGCCGGGGGAATCGGTCGTGCCACTGCTGAAAGACTTCGTAATGACGGAGCCACCGTTGTCGGACTCGATATCAATCCCGCCGTCGTCGAAAACCTCACCGGCGAACGCCTCTCCGGGGCCATCTGCGACATCACCGATGACGCCGCCCTCAAAGCCGCTGTCGACAAAACTGTCGCCGATCACGGCAGCCTCGACATTATCGTCGCCAATGCCGGCATCTTCAAATCCGGCGAATACATCGAAGATTTATTAGAAAGCTGGGACCTCCACCTCAAGATCAATCTCACCGCCACCCAACGCTTCCTCAAGTTTTCCATCCCGCATCTCAAGAGCGGGACCGACGCCTCGATCATCATCATCGGTTCGCGGAACTACGCCGCCCCCGGCCCAGGCGCAGCCGCCTACTCCGTCACCAAAGCGGGAGTCACCCAGCTTGCCCGAGTCGCCGCCCTCGAGCTCGCGCCCCACGGCATTCGCGTCAATGTCCTCCACCCCGATGCCGTCTTCGACACCGAAATCTGGAGCGAGGAAGCCCTCGAGAACTCCGCCAAGCGCTACGGCATGACCGTGCAGGAATATAAGACTAAAAACCTGCTCAGTACCGAGATCACCTCCGCCGGAGTTGCTGCCATGATCAGCACCGTCGCCGGCCCCGTCTTCTCCGCCACCACTGGTGCCCAAATCCCCATCGACGGCGGTAACGACCGTGTGATTTAATTTAAGCGCCCCAATTTCATGGGACATCGCCGACGCGGGGATGCCCCATTAACTTGCACAGGTTCTAAACCCCGTGAAGACATCCGTTCTTCCTGGGAGATAGGCCTGCCGATAGCTATTACGAATGAGGCTGGAGCAGGTCGCGCACGATCCTCCTTTTGTCACCCGGTGGTCACCGAACTGCAGGACCGACATATAATGATACATGTCGATCTCAAACCCGGCGTAGGGCAGAAACTGGCTACTCGTCCATTCCCAGGCGGTGCCTAACATTTGCAGGCAGCCTGTCGGACTGGCGCTCTCATCGAAGGCATCCGCCGGGGCCGTGCCAAAAAAGGTTCCATCCATGTCCACCTGTGCGGTATCCATGACATCTCCCCCCCAAGGGAAACGGAGCGCTTCCGGGCCACGGGCTGCCGCTTCCCATTCCGCTTCGGTTGGCAACCGACGTCCGGCCCATCGACAAAAGGCCTCGGCTTCCCAGACACTGACGTGCAAGACTGGGGCATCCAGCGGAAGGTCTTCCCACACATCAAATTTGCGATGGCGCCACACGCCACTCTCATCACGGCGCCAGTATGCCGGCATCTCACGTTGCCCACCATTCCCCTCCAACAACCAACACTGCCCCCCAAAATCCCACACCGATTGATCCCGATAGCCGCCGTCCTCCACAAACTCGAGAAACTCACGATTCGTCACCAGCGTCTTCGCGATTGAAAAAGATCTCAACGTCACCTGATGCCCCGGACGTTCACTGTCAAAACTAAATTCTCCTGACGAAAGTGACGGCATCCCGAGGTCGTATTCTCCTCCCTCCACCAGCGCATCTCCCGAAATCCCGGCACCCTTTGGAAGATCGTCATTCAAGGTCGCGAACGAGGGAGCCGGATATCCCAGAGTCTGCCTCGCCCACAGCAGGGATTCGATGTGCATCTGATGGTGATGAATGACGTAACGCAGGAGATACCGTTCCTGATCGTTGAGTGACTTCCCGCCAAAACCGGCACGCACCTCATCGAGTACCCCTCGGTAGTAATCGAGCATCGTTCCCTTGTCAGGCACGACTCCGGGTCTCCAGCGATGCTTGTGTCCGATCTCAAAGGAATCCCAGACATCATCGTATCCGGGCATCCGGGCCTCTTTTTCGCCGAGCTTACGAAGTAGAAAATATTCATAGAAAAAGGCCGCATGTCCCAGTTCCCAAATCGGCGGATTGATTCCCCGTAAATATGGCGCCGCGAGCCGGGCATCATCGAGATCATCCAACAAGGCGCGGGACTTCCGGTCTACCACGTCGAGTTCAATCATCATCTCCTCTCCCGTATTCATCAGTGACACCTTTTCATTACCAGATTTTCAACCAAATTTCAAATTATTCGAATGAGCCGTCCCCTTCAATCAGTTTGGCAGGAAGAAGCCAATGCCAAGAAACCGGCCGCGACCAAGCGCACGCCCAGATGGGCCTCGAGTTCCTTTCCAACACCGCCGAGACGGGTTGGATTCAGGGTGTCGACCTC
>JAPKDJ010000035.1 GCA_026421245.1 Akkermansiaceae bacterium
CGTCTCAGCTGCTGGCGTCTCAGCTGCTGGCTTCTCAGGCGTGGCGGTCTGAGCAGGCAGGAGGGCAATCGAGCATGCGCAGAGGGTGAGGATGGTGGATTTGGTTTTCATGATATCTAGGGAAGGGAATGTCGCCCCTTTCCATAAGTCACGACCGAAAACGGCAAAAATCATAGGAAATAATTCCGGGGATTTTGGGTGACTCTCCCCCAATCACTTCACGCTCTTGAAAAGAAAGACCCCTTTTTTATTTCCGATTCCGAGATCAGTGAGCCCGTCGCCATTCACATCGGCGGCGGCGAGTTGGGTTCCTGCGCCAGAGTTCGAGTCGAGGAGATGGGGGATGAAGTGCGCTCCCTTGTCGTCGCGAACGAGTTCGAACCAATAAAGAACGGCGGGTTTATCGGAGTCGGGGTCGTTGCCGTTGTGGGCCCAGTAGCGTTTTCCGGTTGCAAAATCAGTGAGCCCGTCACCATTGAAATCACCTTCGATGAGTGAGTGGGCTTGCGAGAAAGTGACTCCGCCGACGCCGGGAGATTTGTCCTCGGGGATGAGGACGTGTTTTTTGAAGTAAGTCTGCCCTTTGACTTTCTTGGATTGGTGGTTCTCAAACCAGGCGAGCCCCCAGGCGTGGGCGGCGGTGCTGGAGACCACGTCGTTATCGCCGTCGCCGTCGATGTCAAAGACGAGCATCTGAGCTCCGCCTTTTTGCGAGAATTGATAGCGATGGAAATTCCAGTTGCCCGGTTTGAGCGGGTCGGCGGGGGATTCATACCAACCTTCTTTTTCCAGGATGTCGGTTTTGCCATCTCCATTGAGGTCGCCGAAGCCGAGGCCGTGGTAGTAGGGTGATTTGGTGCGCTCGGGGGAGATGGGGTGAAAGGTCCATGGTTTCGTCGGGTTCTTCGAATCGGGGGTGAAGAAGCCGAAGCGTCCGCCCTGCATCGCAACCAATTCCATTTTGCCATCGCCGGTGAGATCGGTCATCTCAGGGGATTCGTTTCCAATCTTCGCGGCGACGCGATTCTTGGGCCAGTTCTCCGAGGGTTCTTTTGGCTGAAGATAGAGCTCGAGGTGGAAGACGCCATCGTGTGCGACTTGGAAGATGTCGGCGCGCCCGTCGCCGTTCACGTCCATGATCCAGCTTTGGAAGGAATTGTGGGCGTAGCCCTTGGCGGGAACGGCCTTGCCGGGGCGGTAGCGGTGCTTGGTTTGAAAGTCAGGGCCTTCCCACCAGAGCGGCCCGGCGAGAAGATCGGGGTTTCCGTCGCCATTCACGTCACCAAAAGAGGCTCCTTCGGTGTAAACGCCGGGGTCAAGAACCTCCCGGACATGGGAAGGTTTGTCAGAGTCACGGGCGGCGATGACCAGGGCGATCAGCCCGAGGGGGAAAGTAAGATGAATGATTTTCATTCGGTGATGGTTTCAAGAAGGACGGGAGCGGGGCGGGAGGCCGAGTTTACGGCAAGAGTGAAGTGCTGAGGGTCTTTGCTGCCGGAGAGTTCGACCACGGCGGGGCCTTTTTCAGGGAGTTTGATTTCCTTTTCTCCGCTGAAGAGGTGCATGAGATGGGTGTCGTTGATCTTGAGCTTCACCGTGCCTTCGCGGTCGATGCCGAAACGCGCGACACCCCAGCGGCTTCGTCCCCGGCCTTTCACCTTTGGAAGCTCGGAGGGAATGAGTTCGCCATTCACCTTGCCCCCGTAAGGTTGCCATTGGTATCCCTCGAATCGTTTGGCAAAGATGGCTGGGCCGTAGTGCCCGATGTCATCTCTGGTCCGGTCGTGAGGTTGCATGACCATCCAATCGCGGATGATGGGTTTGGCGCTGACTTTAAAGTCCCCCTCTTTCCCCAACTCGGAGAGAAAACGGACCAAGTCGACGAATTCATCTTCGCGAAGGCCGGCGGTGAGGCCGGGAGGCATCATCGAGACCGGGCTAATGGTGATGTTTTTGACGTCGGCACGAGCGATGCGGTTCATCTTGCCGGCGTAGTCGCGAAGGACGACCTCGGTGTCGCTTTCGCTCACCAGTCCTCCGGTGTGGGTGTTGCCGTTTTTCTCGGTGACGAGGGTGGTGTGGTAGCCTTCCTTGATCTTGTCGTTGGGATTGAGAAGGGAGGTGATGAGGTAATCGACGGGGGCACTGGCGCCAATGCTGACGAGGTCGGGGCCGATGGGACTGCCCACTCCGCCGATGGCGTGGCAGGCGAGGCATTGAATGTCGGTATGGCGATAGATCGTTTCTCCGCGGTGAGGGTCGCCTTCGGTTTGCACGCGATTGACGAGCTTTGCCATATCCTTGGGCGAGAGCTGCTGGGCCATCGGTTTCAGTTTTCCGGCGGCTTGCAAAGCGTCCATGAGATCCTTGGGCGGCTTGCCGGAGGTGCCTGCCCGTTGCATGCCGAGGCTGGCGATTTTGGTAGGGAGGGTTTTTCCCTTCAGGGCCTTGGCGAGTGCGGTGGAAGCTTTGGGGCTTTGGAGGAAGCTGCTGAACAAGGAGTGGGGGTCGTTGCCTTCAGTGTCTTTTTCGAAGAGAGCGACGGTGGCGGCAGCGGCTTGGTCCGGAGCGAGTTTGGCAAGTTCCTTGACCGCCAGAATACGAGTGGCTTCAACGGGAGCTTCGCGTGAGAGCTTTACGAACAGAGTGATGGCTTCGCGCCCACCGAAGAGACGAAGGCCTACGGCTGCTGCTTGACGTTTTCCGGGGGAATTGGTGAAGGCCGCGATGAGTTTTTCGCGGGCGGGGGCAAGTTTCCAAAGTCCGGCAAGTTTGGCTGCACTGGCGAAGTTGGCAGGGTGGTCGGAGTCTAGGAATGGGAGAAGTTTTTCCTTTCCTGACTTGGGTTGGATCTTGCGAATTTCAGCGGCCGTGATGAGTTGATTGATGATGGCAGGCTCTTTGGATGCGAGGTCCATGAGGCGGGCGAGGTCGGCTGCCAATCCCACTTGAGAGATGACGGAAATGGCGTCCTTGCGCTCGGCCGGGTTGAGAGTGCCTTGGTCGAGGCTGGTGAAGATGGCGTCGAGTGAAAGGGTTTTGCCGAGGGCCTTCATCGCGAAGAGGAGGTGGGGGAGCTTGTCTCCGAAGACAGGTTTTCCGGCTTCGAATTGTGGGACCCAATACGCCGAGTGTTCACGGACAAGGGACCAGAGGGCGAAATCGAGAGTTTCGTCCATCGGTTGGTCGAGGACTTGAAGTGCGGTGGGCACGGAGTTTGGGCCGGGCATTTGAGCGAGGCAGCTAATGGCCCACAGGCGGACCTGGGGGTTCTCATCTGCGATGGCTTTTTTGACAAGGGCTTCCGCTTCGGAGATTTCTCCGTGACGGTGATAGATCACCCGTAGGGCGGCGGCACGGGAACGTGGGTCCTTGGAGGCAAAGAGGGTTTTGATAAGTCCGAGGTTGGTGTCGTTCAAAGCCTGATGGGTCCAGACGGCTTGCAGACGGGAGAAGTCATCCTTTAAGTTGGTGCTCCATGGGGTGAGCTTGGCGAGAACCTGCGAGCGGTCGCGTGTGCGGAGTTCGGCGCGGGCTTGTTCGCGGTGGATGCGTTCTTTTGAGACGAGGTTTGCTAGAAGGTCATCGAGACTGGCTTTTGGAAAGTCCTTCTTTTCAACGGCCTGTTGGTCTTTGAAGGTGACTCTCCAAATACGACCGTGAGTATGATCCCGCCGATTGTCGCGAAAGTCCACTTCGCCGTGTTGGATGATTGGGTTATACCAATCAGCGATGTAGATGGCCCCATCGGGTCCCATTTTGACATCGATGGGCCGGAAGGCGCGGTGGGAGGAACTGAGGAAGTCGTCGATCCGGGTGGAGGTGTAGGAACTGCCGTTGGGGGCAAGGCGGTAGGCATTGATGCGATGGCCCCGGAAGTCTGGAGCAATGAGGACGCCGCGCATGTCTTTGGGAACGTGCGAGCCGGAGAGGACTTCGAGGCCGCAGAGTTTGGGTTGACCGGGATTGAGTCCCTTCATGATGCGCTGGGCACCTGGCGAGGTGACGAAGACGGAGCGGGGGAAGATGTAGTTGATGCCGTGACCGCCCGCGCCGTCGGTGGCGAAGGTTTGGCCGTAGTCGTCGAAGATGAATCCCCAGGGATTGACGAGGCCTTTCGAAAGAACCTCGGCTTGCTGGGTCTCCGGGCGGAAATGCCAAATGCCTCCGCCCATGAGGCGACGGACGCCGTGAGGGGTTTCGAGGTGGCTGTGGATGTAAATGGACTGGAGGAAGTAGAGCATGCCATCCGGGCCTTGCTCGAAAGTGTGAACAATGTGGTGGGTGTCCTCGGTTCCAAAGCCAGAGAGGACGACGCGGCGATGGTCCGCTTTGCCATCGCCCGTGGTGTCTTTGAGGAAGATGATCTCGGTGGAGTTGGCGACGTAAGCACCGCCATCGGCGGGAAGGACTGCAGTGGGGATGTGAAGGTTGTCGGCAAAGACAGTGGACTTGTCGGCTTTGCCATCGTTGTCGGTGTCCTCGAGGATGAGGACGCGGTCGTTTTCTTCGGCCCCCGGGACGATGTGGGGATACATTCCGCTGGAGACGAGCCAGAGGCGGCCTTGCGTGTCGAAGTTCATCTGCACGGGCTTTGCGATCATGGGATCGGAAGCGAAAAGCTCGATCTCCATCCCTTCGGGGAGATTGAAGGTGGCTTTTTGCTTTACCGGATCAGGATCCGGGATGTCTTTGAGCCCGCGCTGGGCGAGAACGATGCCCGTCGTGAGAGAGGCAGTGAGTAGGAGTCGGGAGATCATCACTTTACGGCGAGAGTGGTTTTTTTGAGGGTTTCGATTTCCTTTTCCCGATCGGCAATGATGGGATCAAACATGGGAAGTTCTTTGACGTTATTTCCCTGTTCGTGTTTCCGGAAAAGACGGAGGTAGGTTTCGTTGGCGGGTCGCCAGCGGAAGAAGAAGAATTTGTTCTTCGCGATGATGGTTGCGCGAAGTTTGCGGGCGGGTTCGCTTTGAAGTTGGTTTCCAGTGGGAAGGGTGAGTCCGAGAGCTTGAACAAATTTTGGAGCAACGGTTTGGTAGCCGTTTTCGGTGAAATGAAGTCCGTTGTCGGTGAGGCCGGTGCTGTCGCCGACCGTGGCGAAGAAATCGGCAAAGTGGAGGTTGTGTTCTTTTGCCATTTCGAAGAGGGCTTTGGAATAGCGGGCCAGCCTTTGGTTGTGTTCCGTCATGTCGGGCATGGGGGATCCGAGGCTCTCGGCGGGCGGCGGGGAAACGATGACAATCTCGCGGGGCTTTGCGGAGGCCTTGACCATATCGAGAAGCCGTTCGTAACCGTTGATGAATTCCGTGAGCCCTTTCTCACCTTCAAAGGCGGCGCCGGCACCGTAGCAAATGATGATTACGTTTGGCTTCAGCTCGCCAAGGTCGGCTTTGAGGCGGTCAAAGCCTTCATTCGGTGGCCCGAAGTAGCTGCGGGCGTGCCCGAAGACGGTGTCACCACTCCAACCGAAATTGCGGAATTTGAGATTCTTTTTTTCCGAAGCCAGCGTGAGGGTTGTTTCAAAATGGCCATACTTTTGGGCACGTTCGATGACGGTGTTTCCGAGGAAGACGACCATGTCATCGTCTTCGAAGGTGACCGCTGTGACGGGGATGATTGTGAGGAGCAGGAAAAGGAGCCAGGGCTTCATGATAATTTGTGAAAGCTAGCTACGCTCCTTCGGAGCTCTACTTGTCATGAATTCTTCTCCGAGCCAACCCCGATCAAGGCAGGTTGGTCTTGAGCCGGAAGAAACGGCGGCGCTCCGATTGATCGTATTGGTAACAGATCGGCCATGGATCGCGTGCGGTGATGAGCGAGGAAAGGCCCCCGTTTTCGTAGTAGAAGCCGAGAGTTTCCGAGCTGGCCAGGGGGTGGGACTGGTTGGCTTCATTGCCATCGGTGAGATTCGCGGGCACCTGCCCTGACCAGGTTTGTGCGGAGGCAGAAACCGGCCGGCCAATAGCGATGTTGGTCTGGGCCGGAGAGCGGCTGCTCATTAGGAGCAGTCCGAGTAGAAGGCTAATTTCGAGAGTCATAGCGGGGAAGGGGCAAGCTAACAAATAACTTGTTCAAGTAACGTGAAAATGCTCCCGCTTCGGGATCGAAGGGAGAGAATTTTAGGGATTCAGTTTATTCTGCCGTTGAAGAATCTGTTCGTTTCGCCTGCGGTTTAGTGTGCCGGTGAGGAACCGACATCGGCGGGGGATTAGTTCCTTCGAACGCGGGCAACGCCGCAGAGGCCATCGGGTCCAAATAATTCAGACCTAGGAATAGAAAGGGGAACCAATAGGATGGTCGGTGAGTCTGTTCAAAATAGATTGAGCATTCATCGATTATGAATCATGAGTGTGAAAATTGTCGATTTGTGACGGGTTGCATTTTCCGAAGAGGGAGGCAAAGTCATCCCGAAATGATTGTCCTACTTTCGCCTGCCAAGTCGTTGGATTATGAATCGCTGCTGTTGACAAAGCGGGCGACGAAACCGCGTTTTATTGAAGACTCTGCGGAGTTGATTTCTCAGCTGCGAAGGCTTTCGGTGGGAAAGATTGGGAAGTTAATGTCGATCAGTGATAAATTGGCCCAATTGAATCACGATCGTTTTTCGAGTTGGGAAGAGGAATTCACTCAGGAAAATTCGCGTCCGGCCATTCTGGCATTCACTGGAGATGTGTATCAAGGGATGCAATTGGCAGAGTGGACGAAGGAGGATTTTTCGACCGCTCAGGCGCGGGTGCGGATTCTGTCTGGGCTATACGGGGTGCTCCGTCCGCTGGACCTTATGCAACCGTATCGGCTGGAGATGGGAACCAGGTTTCCGAACAAGCGGGGGAAGAATATTTACGAATTTTGGGGAGATGCTCTGGCGAAGTCACTGAATGCGGACTTAAAGAAATCGGGCTCGGACCATGTGGTAAATTTGGCTTCCAACGAGTATTTTTCGGCGGTCAAAAAAAAGGAGTTGGATGGCGATTTGATCACGCCGATCTTCAAAGATGAGAAGAATGGGACGTTTAAGATCATCTCATTTTTTGCAAAGAAGGCGCGAGGGATGATGGCCGATTTCATCGTGCGCAACGACATCACTGACCCCAAGGCGCTGCAAAAATTCAAGGCGGCGGGTTACCGGTTCTCGAAGAAGGACTCAGACGAGAAAACTCTGGTCTTTCTGAGGAAAGAAGGAGCCTCTTAATTAGTCCGACGTAAGGTCGGGTCTGCTTGATGAAGGGTTGTCTGGATTCAGTGATTTTGAATTCGATTTCCATCGTGAAATTGCGGTTGGCGTTTTGGCCACCGCGACTCTTGAAGTGTGAGTTGAGGAGGCGCATTTGATCAACGAGGCTAAGAACCTGAGCCTTGGTGTAGAAGTCATTGTGCTTCACGAACCGGTCGTTGCCGGTAGGATCGAGCTAACCATTGAACATAGCGCCATTGGCATTGGCCGGCCCAGTCGAGTGTGGCACCCGAGGCATTGTTCCAGTTGATGACAGCAACCATGTCTGCGACATCGGCGGGCTCTAGGAGGCTCGTGGAAGCTGCGTTGCTTCAAAGTTTGATTGAAATGACCTGACCATATGCTGGTAGGTTCATCAGAGCCGGAATTAGGATGGCAAGTATCCGTGTGTGGGGGAGGTGCAGCCATCCCCGTCAATTCACAATCAGCGTGCCTGGCAGACTACTTCGAACCAAAGCAGTCCAGGCGAGCGCCAAGCCGGACATAGATTCTTCCGTGCGCGATAGCCGGGGTGGCATCTGCCCACTGGGTTTCTGGCCCGGGCTTAAGAGGGCAGCGGGAGAGTTCTTTGTAGCCGCTGGAGATATCGGACACGATCATTTCGCCCTCGCGGGAGAGGGTGTAGAGTTTTCCTCCTGCGATGATGGGCGAGGCATAAAAATTGGCCTGCAATTGTTGCGTCCACTTCTCCTTCCCTGACCTTGCATCGAGTGCGGAAAGCACTCCTCCATCCGAAAGAGCAAAGACGGTCCGGCCGTTCGAAACGGGAGTGGGGACGTAAGGGGTATTGCCGTTCATTCTCCATGCAATCTCAGCGTTGTCTCCCTTCGCTTTCGGAGGTCGGACTGCGAAGTAGACTCCGTTTTTACAACCGACGGCGACGAGAAAGTCGTCACTTTCCGATCCGGCGAGAACATTGATGGGAGAGACGATGGTGCGTTGCTTCATCGTATCAGGCAGGGACCAAAGCTCCTTTCCGGAAGAAAAATCGAGACCAACGACTCCGAGGCTGTGACTTGCGATGATAACCTCATGCTTGTCTCCGGTTGTCTTGCGAACCAGGGGGGTGACATAGCTTGTTTTCTTCCCTTCGCCGGCATAGGGTTTTTTCCAAATCTCTTTGCCGGTTTTGAGTGAAATTGCTGCGACATACCCTTCTTCCATGTGCAGGTGGGAGATGATGACACGGTCCTGATGGATGACGGGATGCAGGTTGATTCCGTGCTGGCTTTTTTGCGGACCGACTTCGTAAGTCCAGAGGTCGTTGCCGGCGTGATCGAAGGCTGAAAGTTTTGCCACTTCGTTTTTGCCATCATACCAGGCCACCACTACCGCTTCGGCCGAGACCGCCGGGCTTGCGGCTGCCGTGTTGTTGAAGCGGTGGAGGTGATAATCGCCCACAGAGAGATTCTTGGTCCAATTGGGTTTGCCGGACTTGGCGTCGAGGCAGGCCAGGAGCACTGTTTTCTTTTCGCGGTCTTCTCCCGTGACGAAGAGTTTTTCTTCCCAGATGACCGGAGAGCTGGAGCCGGGGCCGGGAAGTTTGGCCGACCAGAGGAGGTTTTTCTTCCCAAGTTCGGTCGGGATTTTTGCGGCGGAAACACCGTTGCCGTTTTCTCCTCGGAAGCGCGGCCAGGTTTCCGCAGAGAAGGCAGCTGTTGAGAGAGCGAGAAGAAGGGACAGGCAAAGGCCGGATTTCATCCTATTTCCTTACTGCTTTTGTTCCCATCGGAGAATCCCTTTTTTTGAGGGACTCAGGGAGCGTGGGTAATTTCTATGCGAACAAAGGGCTCCGGTTGGCCGGCCGGGACGCGATAGGTCAGGGTGACGCAATTCATAATTGGCGGCGATGCCTCCGGCGGTTCTGGCCCGGTTAAAGGCTCCGGGAATGGGTTGATCCCAAAGAAGTTGGAAGTTGGAGAAGGCTGGTTGGACTGCGAGAGTGAGAACCAGAATCAATGAGAATTTCATAACGCTAACCTCCATTATATGCAAACGAGGGAGCGATTGCATGAAAAGGAGAGGATGTTGTTATTCTTCCCTCATCGCTTTGAGCCGCTCCTCCTGAGCATCGAGAAGGAAGATCGAGCGTTTGAAATCGATCAGCGAGGAGAGCTTCTCTGCCTCTTCGTGAGACCGGTCATCGATCTCCATTTCCAATTTCCCCATGTCTGCCACGGGGATATCACCGAGGAGACGGGGGTCGGAAACGCGGAAGATGAGCTTACGGATTTGCCACCACTTTTTCACGAGCTCAACATGTTCAATCTCGCCGTAGGGTAGGTCGATGGTTGTCATTTCACTTTTCCCACCCGTGAAAACATTTCCCTTCATGCGCCAGGAGAGATCGACATGGTCGGGAAGAAAACGAAGCTTCCCAATGACGAAGTCCTTGCCCAACGGATCGACGGGAGGGCAGTGGAAATTGATGTGGACTGGGTCGGTAAGCATCATGGCGGCGTTCCCACTCTAGGGAGAAGAAGTGATGGCTTGAAGTCCGTAGGCGGATTTTTTGCAAGGGATCTGAGGGACACCATTTGGAACAAGTTGAGCGGGTGGGCCCTCGATTCGTAATCGAAGCGTGCATCAGCGTTAAGAATTGGCTAGAATGTTCGAAATTCTGAATGTTCGTACTTTGAAACTTCCGCTACTCATTTCGATCTTAATTGTTGCAATTTTCTTTGCTGCTGGTGCTGGTAAAAACACACAGGAAGAAAGGCTTCTCGTCGCAACTTTTGATATCGATGTCACTCCGCCCATTGGCTCAGCAATGGCCTATACGATGGTTGAAAAGAATCCCGAGCTGTCACTTCGCTGCCGGGGAATTGTGATTCTCGGATCGGGGGATCCCATCGTAATGTGTGCCATCGATTGGATTGGAGTGGCTAATGAAGGATACGATGCTTTTCGTGATCAGTTGGCTGCGGCCGCTGGAACGACTCGAAGCCGGGTGACCCTCCATGCTCTTCATCAGCACGATGCACCGGGATGTGATTTTACCGCCGAAAAACTGGTCAAAGAATTGGGGTTGAAAGGTTATGAGCGAACCCATGGCGACTTTCACCGTGAAGCCATCAATAGAGCTGCCAACGCCATCAAGGCTGCCATACCCATGGCACAACAGGTGACCCATTATGGTTGGGGCGAGGCGGAGGTTGAGAAGGTTGCCTCAAACCGTCGCCTCCTCGGACCCGATGGCAAGGTCAGAGCGGTGCGTTATACCGCCACAAAAGACCCGGCGCTTCGCGCGGAACCCGAAGGCGTCATCGATCCCGAGGTATCTTTGCTTTCGTTTTGGAATGAAAAAACCCCGGTGGCGGTCCTCAGTTACTACGCCTGCCATCCGCAAAGCTATTATCGAACAGGGACCCCCAGTCCCGATTTTCCGGGCATTGCCCGCTTCATGCGGGGGCAGGGGGTTCCGGAGGCGCTTCATGTGCACTTCAACGGGGCCGGCGGAAATCTGGGAGCGGGAAAGTATAACGATGGAAACACGGAAAATCGCATGATTCTGGCCGGACGGATGGCCGAGGGGATGCTCAAAGCGTGGCGGGCCACTAAAAAGAAACCTCTCACCGCGGACGCGATCAGCTTTGCGGTGGAGAAAGTACGCCTGCCCATTGCTGACCACCTCAAGGACGAGAAGTCGCTCATGGAAGCTCTTCGGAAAGATCCGCCACGAGGATACTTTTCAAAAGTCGATCAAATCGCCTATCTGCGTCATTGGAAAGCGGGCAACCAGATCGATGTCTCCTGCCTTTCCGTGGGCGATTCCCGGGTCCTGCATATGCCCGGGGAACTGTTTGTGGAATATCAGCTCGCGGCCAAGGCCATGCGTCCGGATCTGAATATCGCGATGGCTGCCTACGGTGAGTATGGCCCCGGCTATATTGGCACCGAAATCGCCTATTCCGAGGGAGGATACGAAACCAGTCCAAGTGCCAGTGCGGTGGGGCCGGGATCTGAAAAAGTTCTCACCGCGGCCATGAAGACTCTTCTTGGTGAACCTGCCAGAAAACAAGGCCGCGTTGCCCCAAAATCTCCCAAGGAAGCAATTGCGGCCTTTGAAACCTTGCCTGGATTCGAAATGCAGTTGGTCGCGAGCGAACCTCAAATCCGGGAACCCATTGTGGTGACATACGACGAGAACGGCCTCATGTATGCCGCCGAGTATCTGAAGTTCCCCTCCCACGGAGGAAAAAGCGACGGTCCTGATGGGCGCATTCGTTTGCTTCGCGATTCAGATGGCGACGGCCACTACGAAACCAGCCAGGTCTTTGCAGATGGGATCGCTTGGCCGACGGGGATTTGTTGTTGGGATGGAGGAGTGTATGTCGTAGCCGCCCCTGACCTCTGGTATCTCAAGGATACTGATGATGACGGCATTGCCGATGTTCGGGAGAAGATCTTCACCGGCTTTGGCTTTCGCAACGACGAGGGCACCGCGAACAATCTTTATTGGGGGCTCGATTCCTGGATCTATGGAGCGGGATCGAATAGCGGAGGGAACATTCAAAGTTTGCAAAACAAGGAGACCAAACCGGTATCGATCCGGGGACGGGATTTTCGTTTCCATCCACGCACACGGGAGTTTCAGGCTCTTTCGGGATCCGAGCAGTTTGGCAACGCGATGGACGATTGGGGGAATCGCTTTCTCAGCCAAAATTCGAAGCCCGCGGTTCATGTCGTTCTTCCGTCGAGATATCTGGGGAGGAATCCCTACCTTCCAGTCCCGTCCACAAAGACGGATATCTGGAAAGGAAACACGATTTATCGCGCGAGCGAGATCGAAGGCTGGCGCCTGGCCCGAACCAAAATCCGTCTTGACGATGACCACAAGTATTCGGCACCCTCGGTGGCTCATGATGTCTTCAGCGGTTGTTCCGGAGTGAACATTTATCGAGGCTCGGTTTACCCTGAAGAATTTCATGGGAACCTCTTTGTGGGCGATGTGCAAGGGAATCTGATTCATCGTCGAGCGCTTTCTCCGGAGGGTGTGACCTTCGCCAGCGAGCGGATTGAGAAAGAGGGCGAGTTCCTTCGCTCCACTGACAATTGGTTTCGTCCCGCAAACCTGGTCAACGCACCCGATGGGACGTTTCATATCGTCGATATGTATCGCGAAACGATCGAAACCCCGGATTCCATGGTGCCCGAGATTCTGGCGATGGTTGATTTTCGATCCGGGAATGAACATGGCCGCGTTTACCGATTCGCCCCGAAAGGTTTTCAACCACCCCCTCCGCCGGCATTGGGGAAAGCCACCACCGCAGAGCTTGTGAAAACTTTGCAGAATCCCAATGGATGGTGGCGGGACACTGCCAGTCGTTTGCTTTTTGAAAGGGGAGATCGATCGGCTCTCCATCCCCTCCGGGTGCTCTTGAAAACGAGCGATCTTCCTCTGGCCCGCCTCCATGCCTTGCACGTCATTGCGGGCCTCGACGGATTGGTGGAAAGCGACCTCGCTTCCGCGCTCTCCGATCAGTCGCCGGGAATCCGTGAACATGCGTTGCGTCTCTTTCGTCCTGAATTCATGGGACTTAAGCAGAAGGTCATTACTTTAGCCGGAGATGATCATATCCGGGTTCGATATCAGGCTGCCTTTAGTCTTGGTGATCTCGAAGGTGAGGATGTTGCGGGGGGCCTCGCGAAAATTGCGATCAGGGACGAAGGTGACCCTTGGATGCGGATCGCTGTTCTCAGCGCCCACCCCCGTCTCGCTCTGCCCGTGTTTCGTCGTATTCAAGGCGCCGCCAATCAAAACGCCCTTCTCCCTCCATTGACCAAAATCTTGGGAGCACGCAATGAACGATCGGAACTTGAAGCGTTTCTAGCGATCATAGAGGACGCAGGCCCAGGCTTTCCGTTAGCCCGCATGATTTCCAACCTTGGAAATGGCCTGAAAGAAGCGGGCTCCAGCCTCAGCGAATATCCCGAAGTGGCGAAACTCACGGTGAAACTGGCTCAAAATGCAAAAGCTATTCTTAAGGACAAGGAGGCCCAAGTTTCCCAAAAGGTGGAAGCGGTGGAGCTGTTGGGGAATGCCCCTTGGGGCAAGGTCTCAAGTGACTTATATCGACTGCTCGATTCCTCCCAGGCTCCTGCCGTGCAACTTGCCTCGTTACGAATCTTGTCGGGCTTTAAAAAGTCCGAGTCGGGCGATGTTTTGATCAAGTTGTTGCTGGGGCTTTCTCCTGCGACACGATCCGAGGGGATCGAGCTTTTGCTAAGTCGTGACGCTTGGATCGCGCCACTGCTGGCAGCTGTCGGAGACAAAAAAGTGACGTCCGGGCAAATCCCGTTGGCCCACCAAAAGCGTCTTCTAGAGCACAAGGATCCAGCGTTAAAGAAAAAGGCTCAGGCTCTCTTCTCAGCCAAGGCGAACCCGCGTGCGAGTGTCGTAAAAAATTATCAAGCCGCGCTGAAGTTAAGCGGTGATGTCGAACGAGGACGTAAAGTCTTTTCACAGAGCTGCTTGGCTTGCCACAAATTGGGAAAAATCGGACATGAAGTTGGACCGACCTTAACGACAGTCAAATCCCGTTCTCCGGAGTCTACCCTTATTCAAATTCTTGATCCCAATCGAGAGGTCCTCACTAACTTCAGCCAGTATTTTGTGACCCTGAACGATGGCAGAACCGCGAGTGGTCAGATTGTTGGCGAGTCATCATCGAGCCTCACTCTACGTCGTGCCGGGGGTGTCGAGGAGATCATTTTCCGACAGAAGATCAAATCGATCACTGGCTCAGGACAGTCCCTCATGCCGGAGGGGCTTGAGGGAGCGATCGATTTACAGGCGATGAGTGATTTGATCGCGTTTTTGCGATCTTGATTCAATCACTTCGATGGTGGTCTTTTGTGCTCCGATTGTGCCCAGAAGGCGAGCATGCCACAAATTGCAGATCTGGAGAGCATGCTTGAGGTTCAAAACGATGGGTATTCCTGGGAGAGGGAGATTTGTGGAGTGGGCGTATGGACGTGGTGAAGAATGAATCCATCATCTTCGATCTACAGTTTATCAAACCGTGGAAGACACAGCCCGAGGTGAAGATGCTGTCGTTAAGATTTGCCTCCCGATGAAGTGCCAGGGCATGCTTCGCACATGAAAGTTCTCGAGCTTGTTGCTCCCTCACAGTTTGTCGTTTCTGAAAAACCCAAGCCGGTGCCACAGCCTGACGAGGTTCTCATCAAGGTGGCCTGCTGTGGAATTTGCGGGAGCGATGTTCACGGGATGGACAACAGCAGCGGACGTCGCATTCCTCCCATGATCATGGGACATGAGGCGAGCGGAGTGATCGAGAAAATAGGATTGGAGGTCAGTGGCTGGAGCGAGGGTGATCGGGTCTCTTTTGACTCCATGGTTTATTGTGGGAAATGCGAGCATTGTGAGCGTGGTGAAACCAACTTGTGTCACGAGCGTCAGGTGATGGGAGTGTCTTGCCAGGAGTTTAAACGTGATGGTGCTTTTGCCGAATGGGTGGTGGTGCCGGCGCGAATTTTGGAAAGGATTCCGGAGGGGCTGGGGTTTGAAGAAGCGGCCTTTACCGAACCTTTGGCGGTGGCACTTCACGCGGTCAATTTGGTCAAAGTTCAATCGGGCGAGCGTGCTCTGGTCGTGGGTTCGGGATTGATTGGCCTGTTAGTGATTCAGGCGCTCAAGCGAGCAGGTGCCGGAGAAATTGTAGCGGTCGACATGGATCGCAAGCGACTGGATCTGGCGCTGGAATTGGGAGCATCCGGGGCCTATACTCCTGACGAGGATTCGGGCAGTGAATTTGATCTCGCGATGGAAGTGGTGGGCGCTGCTCCAACTTTGGAGAAGGCCGTGAAATCAGTCCGCAAGGGTGGGCGGGTTGGATTGATTGGTAACGTGGTGGCCGAAGTGCCGTTGGCCCTGCAGTGGGTGGTAACAAGAGAGATTTCTTTGCTGGGATCGTGCGCCGCGGCGGGCGAGTGCTCCGAAGCTTTGGAAGCGATTGCAAGCGGGGAGATCAAGGTGAAGCCTTTGATTTCGGCGGTGGTGGCATTGGAGGACGGGGCGGATTATTTTCAACGCTCCCGCGAGGGGAAAGAAGGGCTTTTGAAAGTGTTGTTGAAGCCTTAGGGAGGCGCTCCAGCTTTTGGGTGGGGGAGGTGGTCGGTAAATGAAAAATTCGTTTTGCTCGCGATGTCTTCCCCTCTACGGCGCCTTCGCTATGAAGGTTCCAATGCTCTCAGTGATGCAACGAGTGATCAGTATTGTCATCATGACTGTCATGGTCGTTTTTGGAGCCGTTTACGCGTTTTATGTCAGGCCTTGGGATAGCGGAGTTGTTGCGTCTTATGAGGCCCCTGATGGATCTCGCTACATGGTTGTCCAGAAGGATGGCTCATTGGGCGAGTTTTATGATGTGAAGCTGTTTTCTCAGACTCCGGGCGATGACTGGAGATCGAGTTATCTGGATCACGAGTCTGGAAGTTGGCGTAATCCTTCGTTGGAGTATGATCCAATCACGAAGCGGGTGATTGTGATGGAGAGTGGGATCGAGCGTTACGTTGTGGATCGAGCTAAGACTGCGGCGATCGGCGCGCCCGCAGTCCCGCCGTTTCCATTCCCTGAAACAGAGAGCTCGAATTGGTGACCTAGCGTTTGCCCGCGACTGAGCTGCAGATCGTTTCTTCCGTTACGATTTGGAAGGGGAGCGTTTCGGATGAGTCGCTTCCGAATCAAAATGAAAGGCTCGCTTCCTGTTATTCTAGATCTGGAATCCAGGACGCCGCTTCGCTTTGATCTGGGCGACGTTCGGTCGCCCAGGTTGAGGACGATGTGAAAGCGGGAGCTTTCGCTTACGTTCTAAATGAGATGTGCTCCGATGCCGGGGCGGGTTGCGAAGAGGAGGGGCTTGATGCCGGTCTCTTCCTGGTAGCGTTCGTGCATTTGCGTGGCGATGGCATCGGTATTAGCGGTGCGACAGAGGGTGACGGTGGAGCCGCCAAAGCCTCCTCCGGTCATGCGGGCGCCGAGGACGCCGCCTTCAAAGCCAATTTCTTTGGCCAGGCCCACCATGAGATCGAGTTCATCGCATGAGACCTCGAAGTCATCGCGGAGTGAGCGATGGGAGCCTGCCATGAGGGTGCCGATGTTGGAGAAGTCGCCGGTCTTGAAAGCTTCGACGGCTTCCATGGTGCGGGCGATTTCGGTGACGACGTGGCGGGAACGGCGGAAGATGCGGTCGCCCATTTCATCACGCTTGGCGTAAACGTCGTTCATGGTGACATCGCGCCAGCTCTCTTTTGCGATGAGGCCGAGGCCGTCTTCGGTGTCCTTGCGCCTTTCACCGTATCCTCCATCGGAGAGATCGTGTGAGACATCGGTATTGGCGACGATGATAGAAAGACTGGGATCAGGAAAGGGAACCATCTCCGGCTCGCCGGAGCGGCAGTCGATGAGGATGAGGTGGTCCTTCACGCCGAAGGTCGAGGTGAACTGGTCCATGATGCCGCAGGGGACGCGGGCGTAGTCGTGTTCGGCTTTTTGAGCGAGGAGGGCCTTGTCAGCGGTGGGGAGGACGGTATCGACAAGGCCTTCGAGAAGGGTGGCAAAGCAGCACTCGAGGGCAGCGGAGGAAGAGAGACCGGCACCGAGGGGGACAGAGGAAACGATGAAGGCATCGAACCCGGGGATGGCGTAATTGAGATCCAGGAAGCCCTGAATGACTCCACGGAGGTAATTGGACCACTTTGGTGTGCCAATTTCCTGGCGATCGGAGAGGTCGAGCTCGATGGGGTCGAGTCCGGTGGATCCGATACGGGCTGTGCTTGAGTCGTTGGGGCGTGCGGCGATGACGACGTAACGCTCAATGGCGAGTGGAAGCACAAAGCCATCGCAGTAGTCGATGTGTTCGCCGATGAGGTTCACGCGACCGGGAGCAGCAGCAACCAAGGTGCTGTCCACTCCGAAGGTAGACTTCAAATTGGACCGGGCATCTGAAGCGAGGTCAGAGAGAGTCTTGTTGGATTCAAGCATGAAGGGGTGTGTGCCACTTTTCTAGCGATTCGCTGGAGGTCCGGCAAAAGGGGTAGAAAAGAGCCCCGTGCGTTTGATGGCGGCGAGGCTTTTTGAGGGAGTCCAGGTCTACTGGTTGAAACTCACGTAAATCGAAATGACCAGGATGACCAAGATGATGCTGACCCACTTCGCGCCGGCCCACGGTGTCATGTCGATGGTGTTGCGGGTTTCGATCTTCCAAGCTTCGGCACGAGGGGCGACCTTGGCCATGATGAGGAGGTAGCCTACGAGGATCGCGAACACGATTCCCATGTAGTGGAAGTTGTGAATTCCGAGATCCTTGATGCCGCCCTTGATCGCAGGGACGAAGGCTCCGAGGGAAATAAGGATGATTCCAGCAATCATGGCAACTGAAGCGGCCTTGGCGGGGACTCTGCGATTGAGTAGGCCGACCAATACTACCGAGAAGATAGGAACGAAGTAGATGGCATTCATGTCTTGGAGATACGTGAAGATGGTCTTCTGAGCGGCAAGGAGAGGGGCGCCCGCCATGGCTGCGATCGCAATAGCGACGACGAATGTTTTCGCGGCCTTCACCGTTTGTTGTTCGGTGCCGGAGGGATTGATCGCGTGTTTGTAGAGGCCGATACTGAAGAGAGCGGAGGTGGAGTTGAGGGCTGCGTTAAACGAGCTGAGGATGGCTCCGACCATGACGGCGGAGAAGAAGCCAGTGAGGTGGGAGGGAAGCAGTCGTGAAACAAGCGTTCCATAGGCGTCGTCGGGCTTGACTCCTTCGGAGGCATAGAGGTGGAAGGCCACCAATCCGGGGAGGACGAGGTAGAGTGGTCCGAGAAGTTTGAGGCCACCGGTGAGAAGGACTCCTTTTTGCCCTTCTGCAAGGCTGCTAGCACCGAAGGTTCGCTGAATGATTTGCTGGTTGGTGCACCAATAAAAGAGATTCAAAAGGGCAACACCGGTGAAGAGGGTTGAAAACGGCACTGAGGTATCGGTCCCTTCAGCTCCGGTGGAGTCCATTCTTTCAGGATGGTTTGTTTTTAGTTTTTCCCATCCGGCGGAGACCCCTTCGCCATCACCCATGGCGTTCAGGGCAAACCAGGCAATCATAATTCCTCCCACGAGGAGGCCAATGCCGTTGATGGTATCGAGAACGGCGAGTGATCTCAGGCCCCCAAAGCGTGAGTAGAGGAGGCCCATGACTCCAATCAGAATACAGGTGAGACGGAGAAGGACGGTTTCATTCTCAATCCCAGTCAGGGTGGCAAGGTCCATCATATTGATGAGGCCTTTCGCTCCGGTGTAGAGAATGAGAGGAATCAGGATGAGGGCGTAAGCAAAGAGGAAGATCGTGTTTGCAATGGTTTGGGTTCTCCGATCATACCGTAGTTCGAGAAACTGAGGAACAGTCGTGATGCCCGTTTGGAGAAACTTCGGAAGGAAGTAGATCGCCATGAGAACAAGGGCGACGACGGCGTTGACTTCCCACGCCATGACACTGAGACCATGTTCGAAGGCCGCTCCGTTGAGGCCAACCATTTGCTCGGTGGAGAGGTTGGTGAGAAGGAGAGAACCCGCGATGATGGGGAAGGTGAGACTTCGTCCTCCAAGGAAGAAGCCGTCGGAGCTGTCTTTTTCATCCCGGCGGGTAATCCACCAGGTAAGGCCACCCGCAAGGGCGGTGAAAAAGATGAAGGAAATGACTGTCGTGATCATGCCGTTGATTGTGTTGCTTTGGTGAAAGGCTGTCAATCAGCCGAGAAGGGGAGACTAGGTTTCGTGTTTGGAGATGACAAGGAAACAACCGCGAGGCGAGCGAGGAGGTGGCGCTAATTATGCCATCTCGCGGTGCGTTTTGAGGAGGAAGGTGATTCTAGCATATTTGTTTTAGGCGGTTTGCGGCAAGGAGAGGAAAAGCTAGGGCTTTTGGTTAGCTGGTGCGGACGATCGCGACCCAGTCGTTTTTGTCGGGGCAGGTGATATCGATGGATTTGAGGGGGTCGGGGTCCTGGCTCTTCGAGATGCAACTGATTTCTGAACCACTGGATTGTTTTGGTTTGTGGTGTTGGGAGTGTTTCCATTGCGGGCCAGGAAACGGAGGTTGGCATAGGTCCAAGCGATGTCGCTGAAATCTGCAGCCCCTGTTCCGCGGACTTGTGCCTCTTCAATGAGTTAGGAAGTGACCTCGATCATTTGTTGCCAGAAATTCATTTAGTTCGCGAGAATTTCATCAGGGGCATCAGCAAGGATGCGGTGGTAGGGGGAGAGTTCGCGCATGAGGTTCTTCCAGAGAGAGCCATTGTGATCGCGGGTGAGGAGGTTGATTTTGGGGTCGGTGATGGTCCAGGCCTGTTGTTCGAGTTCGTCCTCAAGCTGGTCCTTTGACCAACCGGAGTAACCGGCGAAGGCTTTGACGAGGGTGCCGGGTTGGTTGAGGTAGGCTTTGGCTTCGTCGGCCGAAATGCGGGTGGCGAAACCTAATTGGGAGTCGCGTTCCCAGAAGGCGGCAAAGGTGAGCTGGTCGCGTGCGATGGGACCGCCGAGGTGGACGGGAAGCTTCCAGAGCTCGAGGAAATCGGGATCGGAAAGAAGATCACTGACGGTTTGGCCGGAGGGATGGTTGAGGATGAGGCCGAAGGCTCCTTCTTCGGGAGAATGCTCGGCGAGAAGAACGACCGACTTGTTGAAGGTGCCATCCCGCAATGAAGGGTCGGCGAGGAGGATTTTTTTCTGGAGCTCGGGGGGGACCGGGTGCGCGTTCACAGGAGAAGAGTGAATGTTGGGAAGTGAAGAGTGAAGACTTGGTTGAGGAATTTTGAGGGGAATTGGGTGCTTTTACGCAAACTTGTCCCTTGAATCTGTATTACGGCTTGATCGAATGGCCTGATTTAGGGAGGTTCGCCGCTCATGAATAAAGAAGCACTTGTCAGAGCCGCGGCTGAGGCCCGCGGATTGGCCATCGATGCCGTCCATGCCTGCTCCTCCGGCCACCTCGGCCTTCCCCTTGGTTGCGCGGATATGGGCGCGGTCCTTTTCGGCGAAGCTCTCCGTTTTAATCCCGCTGCTCCGAAGTGGCTGAACCGCGACCGTTTCATCCTCTCGGCCGGTCACGGATCAATGTTCATCTACAGCTGGCTCCACCTCGCAGGTTTCAAGGTCACCGGGCAGGATGTCGCGGACTTCCGAAAGCTTCACTCGATCACTCCGGGCCATCCTGAGTTTGACGAGACCGAAGGCGTGGAAGCCACCACCGGTCCTCTTGGACAAGGAGTGGGGAATGCCGTGGGTTACGCTCTTTCCGGAAAGCGGGCGGCCGGTCGTTTCAACACTGCGGATCACACCATTTTTGACCACCACGTGGTTGCTCTCGCCGGTGACGGATGTCTTCAAGAGGGAGTTGCCCAGGAGGCGGTTGCATTTGCGGGACACAATCAGTTGGACAATCTCATCCTCATTTATGACAGCAATGACGTCACGCTCGACGCGATGGCTGACAAGACCCAGGGATGGGATCCGGAACAGTATTTCACTTCCCTCGGTTGGAATGCCGTGACTGTCGATGGTCATGACATGGAGTCTTTCCTCAATGCGTTTAATGCGGCCAAGGCCAGCTGCGGGAAGCCTTCGATCATTATTGCCAAGACCGAGATCGGTCATGGTATTCCCCAAGTTGCCGGAACTGCTTCGGCACACGGTGAAGGTGGCGCCAATTTTGCTGAAGAAGCTCGCAAGGGACTGGGCCTTCCGTCACAGACATTCTTCGTCTCCGATGAGACCAAGGCTTACTTTGCCGCACAAGCGGAGGCCAAGGCTGATGCCTTCAACGAGTGGCAGGCCACTTACGATGCTTGGTCTGCTGCAAACCAAGAGCTGGCCAGCGAGTTGGAGGACGGAGCGGCCAAGGTGGTTCCCACCGATCTTTCAGATCAAATTCCTGCTTTTGCTGATGACTATGCCGACGCCACTCGTGGTTCCGGTGGGGTTGTCATCAATGCCATTGCCAAGGCCATGCCTTCCGTGATCTCCGGATCGGCCGATCTTTATGGGTCGACCAAAAATTACCTGAAGGATCAGGGAGACTTTTCCGCGGCAACCCCGACCGGACGCAATATCTGGTTTGGAATTCGTGAGCACGGAATGGGCGCGATCTGCAATGGGGTCGCCTATGACGGCCTCTTCCGCATCAGCGGCGCGACCTTCTGTGTTTTTGCTGACTACCTTCGTCCCGCGATTCGTATCGCTGGTTTGGCCAAGCTGCCCGTCGCCTATATCTTCACGCACGATTCCGTCGGTGTGGGTGAGGATGGACCGACCCACCAGCCGGTTGAGACGGTGAGTGGCCTGCGTGTCATTCCGAATCTCGATGTGATTCGGCCCGGCGATCAAGAGGAAGTGGCCGGTGCTTGGATCTGCGCAATGGAGCGTATCGATGGGCCGACTGCTCTCATCTTGAGCCGTCAGAAGGTGATGCCTCTCAATGACTATGCCTCTGTTGAAACTCGCCGCGATGGCGTGGCAAAGGGAGCCTATGTCCTGAAGAAGGAAGAGGGCGACCTTGAGTGTATCATTCTTGCGACAGGTTCGGAAGTGGAGCACGCCATCAATGCCGCGAAGAAAATCGGAACCGGAGCCCGCGTGGTTTCTGCTCCTTGTCTTGAGCGTTTTGACCGTCAGTCCGATGCCTACAAGGAAGAGGTTCTCCCCGCTTCCTGCACCAAGCGTGCGGCCATCGAAGCCGGAGTGACCGGACTTTGGTATAAGTATGTCGGCCTCGAAGGCGCAGTGGTTGGAATCGACCGCTTCGGCATCTCTGCTCCAGGCAACGTCGTGATGGACGAGCTTGGGATCAATGCCGCAAGTTTGGTTAAGGCCCTGAGCTAAGACCTGCTGACCTAATTTCAAAGCCTCCACTCGTCAGGGTGGGGGCTTTTTGGAAGCCCCCCATCGTCCATTTGGCGGCATTTTTGAGGCCCTGGAGCTCACGTTGGACGGGTTTCTTGATCCTGCTGAGAGCACGTTCTTCGACGGGCCCGGGAGTGGTGGCGCCGGCTTATCCTTAGGCCCGAAGACAGTCCCAACAGCGATGATGACCAAGGCGGAAACGCCGCATGAAACCCTTTTTCTCAGAGACATAGGGCTCGCGGGCCATGGCCTGGATGCGGGTTTGAAGATCTTGAGCTTTCGCAGGGAGAGGAGGAGCCCGGTGTCGGAGCGGTTGGGCATCTTTGCCGAGTTTGCTTTAATTCGGAGAGCGTCGGTCCTTGCTTAGAATTCCCGGTCGAGCAGGTAATGGGCGATGTCCTCGAGGCGTTGGCCTTTTTTGCCGAAGACGGTGAGAGCATCGAGGGCTTTTTTGGTGAGGCGAGCGGCTTCTTTTTTTGATTTTTCGAGGCCGAGGATGGAGGGGTAAGTGGCTTTGTTGACGGCTTCGTCCTTGCCGGCAGTTTTTCCGAGTTTTTCGGTAGATTGGGTGACGTCGAGGATGTCGTCGATGACTTGAAAGGCGAGGCCGAGATTGTAGCCGAAGTCGGTGAGGGCTTCGAGCTGGCGCGGGGTTGCGTTGGCAGTCATGCCGCCGAGTCGCAGGGAGGTGGTGAGGAGGGCGGCGGTTTTGTTTTCGTGAATGCGAACGAGCTGAGCCTTGGTGAGATCTTTTCCTTCGCCCTCAAGGTCGAGGACTTGGCCGCCGATGAGTTTTTTGGAGCCGCCGCACTCGGAGAATTCAAGAAGGATGTCCTTGAGAGGGTATCGTTTGGTCGGCGGGGTGTGGGCGAGGACGGTGAAGGCCTCGGTCAATAGGGCGTCGCCAATGAGGACGGCCATGCCTTCACCGTAAACCTTGTGAGAGGTAGGGCGGCCGCGGCGGAGGTCATCGTCGTCCATGCTGGGGAGGTCGTCGTGGACGAGGGAGTAGGTGTGCATGATCTCGACGGAGCAGGCGGGGGGGAGGGCGTGATCGACCTCACCTCCACAGGCTTCGGCTGCGGCGAGCGTCAGGATGGGACGGAGGCGTTTTCCACCAGCGAAAACGGAGTAGCGCATTCCCTGATGGACGGTTTTTGGTCTGACGGTGACGCGGGGGAGAAATTGGTTGAGGGCGTCATCGACGAGGACTTGTTGGCTTTTGAGATAAGCTTTGAGATCGGGCACGGGGAGGATCCTAACAGGAATCCCCCACAGGGAAACCGGTTATTGCAGAGATGCGGAATGGAGTTACTCTGAGGTCCATGAAACTCAAACCGTTCATCATTTCAGCGATGTCGATTCTTTCGCTGACGGCTGCGCCGCTCGACATCGATGCCAAGCTCCCAGAGCTCAAAGGGAAGAACCAGGATGGTAAGGAGGTCACGATCAAGACAGTCGACGGTCACCAGTGGCTCGTGATTTTCACCTATCCGAAAGCCCTGACGGGTGGATGAACAAAGCAGGCATGTTCGGTGCGGGACGCATTCGAAGAATTGAAGGGGAAGAAAGTAACGGTGTTTGGAATGTCAACTGACACGCCGGAGACGCAGAAGAAGTTCAAGGACACCCATAATTTGCCCTATGATCTGATCTCTGATCCCGGGGGGAAGCTTGCGAAAGTAATTGGGGTCCCGGTAATGTTGGGGAAATTCATGGGACGACGGGCATTGCTTTTCAAAGACGGAAAGCTTGTCTGGAAGGATGACAAGGGAGCGACCGCAACACAGGGGGCGGACGTGCTCAAGGCGATTGAAGCTGCCAAGTAAGCTAGGATTTTTCGGCCATACGACCTTCAAGCGCCTTCTTTAGAAGAGGGCGCTTTTTCATGAGAATGGGCTTGAGGGAAAGAATGACCCCTGCAGTTTTTTCCTCGTTGTAGTGAAGCTTCAGCGTGGTGAGGTCTTCGTCAAAATCGGCATGTTCCAGTTGGGCCCAGTAAACAAGATTGAGGTTTTTCTCAGGTTTGAGGAGAGGAAAAATTTCCACGCCCATCGGGGTAAGAATGAGGTAGGCGTGGCGGGCACAGCGAGCGCCCAGGCGCGTCAGAAAAATTGCCAGAACGAGGAAGGGCAGTGGCATCCACCAAGTGAAGGAGGGGTGATCCATCAGCCAGGTGACGCTCAGGAGCAGGGCAAAGGCGAAGGCGACCGCCGCGATGACGATGAATCCCTGAGCCTGTCCGGCGCGGGTGAAACGGAGCTCTTTATGAGGCTCGGCAACTTTTTTTGGGGCGGCCATTGTTTAAAGATCGCGGGAGTCGATGCTAAAGGTGTTGCCCTGGTTGATGCCGCTGAGGCGAAGGCCCTTGATGAACCAGCACATGCGCTGGTCGGAAGTGCCATGGTTGAAACTTTCCGGTTGCACGCGTTGATCGGCGTTTTTTTGCAGAGTGCTACCGCCCATGGCGATGCCTCCACGACGGCGTTCGAGGTTGTCACTTTCTCTCAGATTCTTCCAACGCATTGGGATTTTTTAAGGGGAAATCTTTTAGACGTCGATGACGTTTTCATCATCAAGCGGGGACTTCGGTTTCTGTTCCTGAGGAGGGACGCCCGGGGTGACAACATGGAATTTTCCTTTCAAGCGCTCCCCCAGGTAGCCGGCGAGAACAGAGCGCACCGGTGGAACGAGGAGGAGGAAGCCGAAGGCATCGGTCAAGAACCCGGGAGTGATAAGGACGGCACCGGCGAGGAGGATCATGATGCCATCGAGGGCCTCGCGGGCGGGGATGCGGCCCTGTTCGGTGGCCTGCTGAAATTTCTCCATGGCTTTGCGGCCTTGTGATTTGGTCAATGCGGCACCGAGGATGGCGGTAAGAATGATGATGACGATCGTCCGCGGGAAGCCCAGGGCGGCACCGAGGGTCATGAAGAGACCGAGCTCGGCGATGGGGACGAGAATGAAGAGGATGAGAAGTTTTCCGAACACAGACTTGGTCGCAAGTTAGGGAGGGAGTGGGACTTAGCCACTACAAAGGAGGAGGAAAAAGAGAACGGAGCGCTTCCGGGACTCGCGTGGCTCGAACATTGCGCGACAAGACCGGCATGTCGACCATCGCAGTTTATTGTGGTTCCGCTTCCGGGGCGCGTCCCGGGTATTTCGATGCGGCCAATCTGATGGGACGTCGAATTGCTGAATCAGGCCACACCTTGGTCTACGGAGGAGGGGATGTCGGTCTCATGGGAGCGGTTGCCAATGCAGCGCTCGCAGCCGGAGGCGAAGTTGTCGGGGTGATCACACCGTATCTAGGTCTTTGTCTGGACTCAACTCGGTTTGCAGCAGAAACCGTGCGGGTTTCTTAATGTGGCAGGGTTTTACTCGAAGTTGATCGAGTTTCTCGAAAGTATGATTAATGAGAGTTTTATGAAGAAGGAGCACCTGGAGGCTCTTTTGGTTTCGGAGGACGTCGATGATCTTTTGAAACTCCTGACGTCGGCCGGGCCTTCCTATCACGCCAAGTGGTAGGATTGAGGAGGCTATTCTTTTGCGGGGGAGACCGGTTTCTGGGGTTCCACGACCTTGTATGGGGTGGTGTGAATGGCGGTCTTGATTTTGGTTTCGTCGGTCTTGAGAGGATCGAAAATCACAGTGGCGGTGCCTTTTAAATACGAGATCGACTCGACAAAGGTGATTCCGGGGGTTTGACCGAGAACGTGGGTGAGATGATTGCTGCAACTTTGGCAGACGAGGCCCTTGATTTGCAAGGTTGTTCGATGCCCGGTGATTTTGACTCCGGCAGTTGACAGCTTTTGCTTTAATTCGGCCTCTTTGATTTTGGCGTCGTCGAAACGGAGGGTGATCAGGCCGGCTTTGGGGGAAATTTTCTCCAAATGGACATTCTCGAAGTTCGCAAGGGTTTCGGTGACTTTTTGAGAGGTTTGGGCGACATCCAGTCCCTTGACGACGAGTTCCACTCTGGTCTCAGCTCCTGTGACGAGGGTAATCAGGGAGACGAGGAGGATGGGAATGAGAGCGCAATTCATCGGATACTTAAGGAAACGTATCAGAACGGGGGATATTTCTCGAATTTTGTGGGGAGTGGCTTGACGCGTGGCATCACGTTGCCTGTCGAGAATGTGATGCAAACGTCGAAATCGCTTCAAATCCTTGTCCCGCTCGCTTTCGTATCTCTTGCTCCTGCTGCTGTGATTAATCTCACTGCGGGGGTAGCCCGGACTGATGATCCTGTCACTGGGGTCAACGATTGGACTCTCGGTGCGGGTTATTTGGTTTCGGGCTCAAATGGAGTCATTTTCGAAGCCGGTGGGGATGGCTTGGGTGTCGCTTTGGTAGTCGTTGGGAACAACCTCACGGTCTATCAAGATCGGGATTCCTACACTGTGTCCAGTCCCCTCAATGACACTCGCTTTTCATTAGATATTTCAACTTTCGCTGGTTCGGTGATTTCGATTCGCCTCGATGCCGATCTTGCCACTGCCGCGGACACGGTGACCCTCACTGCAACCGATGGCACTACAACTTTGACTGATTTAAGAATCTTGCCCAACGATCTCGAATCCATTGCAGGTGGGAATGATACCGGATTTGGACTGACTGCCGCTGACCTTGCTGGTCGCGACGAGTCGGTTGACATGGCCCAGTTTAACAATGCCTCGTTCAAGCCGGGTGGAGCCGATATTCTTGGATCAGATTCGTTGGCCGGAAACCTTTACGTGAGTGAGGCTGCTCCAGCTGCGATTCCCGTGCCGGGAAGTTGGGGACTTGTTCCCGAGCCCAGCTCGGCAATCTTATGATTGCCTTGGCGGGTGTCATTGGTGGTTTGCGTCGTCGTCGCTAGGCGATGAAAAGGCGACATTTTGTTGGAGCCTCGCTTTAGCTGAGGAAATCGACGATTCGAGATTTTGGTCGGCCAATCATGGCTTTGGTCCCTTTCACCAAGACAGGGCGCTGGAGGAGTTGTTTGTGTTTCACGAGGATATCGACAACGGCTTTTGAGTTGTCGACGTAGTCATCGGGGTTGAGTTCCAGCTTCTTGAATTTGGAGTCCTTACGGACAAGATCTTCGACCGGATCTTCGAGTCCTTCGACGATCTTGGTGAGAGTTGCGGCATCGGGTGGAGTCTGAATGTAGAGGATGACTTCGTGATCAACGCCAAGTTCCTCGGCGACCGCCAAGGCATTTTGAGAAGATCCTCAATGGTTGAAGTGGTAAATGGTGACTTTTGCCATGGGGAAGAATTAGCATCGGGGGCCGGTGCGTCAAGCGGGAGGGTTTTTGTAGGAGACTTCTTTCGGTTCGCGTATGATGCACCTCATGAGGTCAATTTTACTGGGATGGTTTTCAGTCTGCCTTCCTTTGGTTGGAGAAAAACCCTCCGATCATATCCCGTTGTCATCACAAATCGGGGGAGAGGAAGAAGGAGTTTTCCACCAAGCTCAGGGAGCGAAGGATGGGGTGCTGGTTTTGAATGCGACCAACGGGTTCTTTGATAAGGGGAAGATCAGGGCGATAGGGCAGCAAACGGGACAGGAGCATGATAAGAACTTCATTAAAGCCTCATTCGATGACCTCCAATTCCTCCCGGGAAAGAACGATGCCACTGCGCGTTGGTATCTTTGGGCGGAGGAAGCGGGGGAGGTGAAGGTCTCGGTTCGGTGGGGTGAGGGCTTCAAAAGTCTGGTGGACGGAGACACGTGGATTCTGTCGGGTAAAGACGGCAAGGTTTTCCATGAATTTGATGGCAGAGGACAACCACGGGAAATCACACTACCGGTGAGGGTCGGAAAGCAAACGATCGAGCTTCGGCGTGATGGGGTTCACAAGACTACGACTTCAGTAAAGTCGCTGACCCTTTCCGGCGATCATGCCGAACACCTCAAGCTTCTTCGCGCTCGTTGGCGACCGGCAGCGATTCATACCCGCTATGGGGCAACAGGTTGTGAGGAACCGGTGATGTGGGTTTTTGAAAGCCGGAGTGCTTGCGAGGTATCGAGCTATAGTCCGATGACCACGGGGTTTGGATACTTTGGAGCGACTTTTGGAGCCGGTCGACGGGCAGCGGGTGAGGTGAATTTTTCAATGTGGGCGGTTTCGCAGAAGGCGGGGAAAGACAATTTGCCACCGTTGGCCGACATGCCCCACCTCCTTGCGACGGGAAATCCCGAGGCTGAGTTTAGCGGGTTTGGCCATGAGGGAGCAGGGGTAAAGATTCGTAATTGGACTCCCTATGCGCACCAGCCCGGGTCAGTGATCCAGGCGTTGCGGGTCGAGAACAATGGCATCTATCACACTTATTACGGCTACCTTTTCGATGAGAGAGAGAAGCGGTGGGTGCTTTACGCGATGGGAAACAAGATCCCGAAAAAAAACGCTCCAGCGAAGGTGCGTGGGACGTCGTTTTGTGAAGTGCCGGGGCCTCCGCAGGTTGAACGGACGGGTGATCTTGAAAGAGTCTTAGAGCGACGGGGATGGCTTTTCGATGGCGAGGGGAAAATGTTTCCAGTGGATCAGATGGCGACGAAGGCCCGCTATCAAAATCACGGAATTTCGATGAGTGATGACCATTGGTTTCAAATGAAAACAGGTGGTCTTGATTTTCGGGAAGTACCGGGAAAGGTGACCTCGGATTTCAAGCATCCGCTACCAGAATATTTGAAGCCTGAGACCTTCAAGCAGCTCTACGAATTACCTGCGAACATCGGAAAGAGTGAGGTGAGACAAGTGACCGGGAATTCGGCAACGATCACCTATCGGGTGAAGAAGGCCGGAACCAGGGCCACCGGAGTCCTTTGGTTTGGTGCCGTCGATGCCATCACCTTTGTGCCTCGAAAGCTTCATGGCACGGAACGGGGCCGTATGAGTGAAGATCTTTTTTCGAAGGACCGGGTGTGGTCGTTTCAAACTCCGGAAAAAGAGATGAAGAGTGGAAAGAATCCGTTTTCACTTGGTGGCTTAAAACCGGGAACAAAGTACTTTTACCGACTCTTTGTGAAGAACGAGAGAGGGAAATGTTGGGCGTCCGAATCGGGTTCGTTCACTACGAATTGAAGGGGCCTGGCTATCGGGTTGAGAAGCGGAAGAGGCAGGTGTGCTTATAGGTTTCGCCGGGCTTGAGGATACAGTCAGGAAACTGAGGCTGGTTGGGCGAGTCTGGGAATTTTTGAGTTTCAAGACAGAGTGCAGTTCGCTTGTCCGGGAGGAAATTGCCCGCATAGAACTGCAGGCCAGGTTGATCCGTGACGATCTGCATGACCCGGCCGCTGACAGGGTCGTGAAGGATGGCGGCAGTGCGGAGCTCCTTGCCGTGGTCGTCGCGAATCACCCAGCAGTGATCGTAGCCTCCCGCGATTTTGAGAGGTTCGAAATCCTGTTCGATCCGCTCCCCGATTGTGGCGGCGCGGGTGAAATCCATGGGAGTGTTTGTGACCGGGGCTTCTTCCCCGGCGGGGATGAGCCCCGGGTTGGTGGGAAGGAAGGCGTCGGCCATGAGCTGTAACTCGTGGCCGAGGATGTCTCGCTTCGGGTTTCCGGTGAGATTCCAGTAGGTATGATTGATGATGTTGATTGGAGTGGGGGCGTCGGTGGTGGCTTCCACCCTGAATTCCATCTCGTTTGATTTTGTGAGCCAGTAGGTCACTTTTACGGTAAGGTTTCCCGGATAGCCTTCCTCTCCATCGTCGGAGTAATAGGTGAAGCAGACACCGGTGGCATCTGGGCGGATCACGGGTTGACCGTTCCAGACCTTCTGATCGAAGCCTTCGATTCCACCGTGGAGGTGGGACGGGAATCCGTGGGGTTCGTTATTGTTGGCCAGCTGGTAATCAGTTTCGTTCAGAGTGAATTTCCCTTCGGCGATGCGATTGCCATATCGGCCTACGGTGGCACCAAAGTAGCACGGGTTTTGCAGCCATGATTGGAAGTCGGAAAATCCTAAGGTGATGTTCTCGATCCTACCGTCGCGATCCGGGACGCGAAGCGAGGTGACGGTGGCGCCATACTCGGAAAGTTTCAGCTCAAGGCCCTGATTATTTCGTATCGTAAAAAGGCGGACATGCCGCCCATCGGGCGTTGTTCCAAAAGGAGTCGTTTCCAAGGGAGGGGGTGTTCTAGTCAAGGATTTCGACGACAACGCGCCGGTTTTGGCGGCGGTTGTTTTCGCTTGTGTTAGGGGCGGCAGGCTCGGCCTGACCGACTCCGCGGAACTTTAAGCGCTCTTCTTTGATTCCTTTTTCAAGGAGGAAGTCGCTGAGAGCATTGGCCCGCTGCTGGCTGAGACGAAGGTTACCATCGGAACTTCCGAGGTCACACGTGTGTCCCACGATTTCGAACCGGGCGTCGGGGAAGAACTTAAGGGCTTCCTGGACCTGGGCTAGAACACGGGTTTGTTGGCTGGTGACATCGGCTGCGCCTTTGGCATATCGGACTGGGTCGATTTGGGCGCTTTGGCGCTTCAAGGCAATGAGTTGTTTCGTTGCCACCTCGGCACTGAGCTGAAGGTGTCCCAAATCACTGCGGGTTTTCTTAAGATCTTTTTCGCGTTTTGCGAGGTCGGCGGCGAGCTTGTCCTTTTCCTCTTGGAGTTTGGCAACACTTGCCGACATATCCGGCTTCCCGGACATTTCTACGCGAAGCTTCTTCAGCTCGGCATCACGTTTTTTGATTTCCGTGGAGAGGGTGGCCTTTTCTTTCTCGAGAGCCATGACCGAAGCATTGAGCGTGTCGTAGATCTTTTGCAGGCGGTCGGTTTCATCCTGTGCTTTTTTGAGTGCAGTTTGGTTTTGGGTGATGCTTTTTTGCATTGCTCCAACGTCAGCCCTGCTGCTGGCGAGGGTCTGCTTATGGAGTTCCTGTTGTTTGAGGAGCGCCGCATTTTGCTTTTTCAGGTCTACCGCAGAAGCAGAGAGTTTTTTACTTTCAGTGAGTTGAGTTTCGGTTTTCTTGAGAGAGTTCTGAGCTCTTGCGAGGTCTGTCTTTGCCGTTGCGATTGCTGTCATTAGCCTTTCACGGTCGTCAACGAGAGCCGTGTTTTCGGCCCCAAGTTTTGTGACCGAGGCCATGGCCTCTTTGTTCTTGGCAAACGCGGCTTGCATTGCCGCGATGCTCTCTTGAGCGCTTTCAATCTCCTTCTGAAGCTGGGCCTGTTTCTCGGTCAGGGCCGTGTTCTTTTTCTTGAGACTGTCAGCGTTGGCATTGCTGGTGTTGAGCT
Source organism: Akkermansiaceae bacterium (assembly GCA_026421245.1). Taxonomy (GTDB): domain Bacteria; phylum Verrucomicrobiota; class Verrucomicrobiia; order Verrucomicrobiales; family Akkermansiaceae; genus SW10. The sequence goes on from JAPKDJ010000035.1 coordinate 31,373, forward strand.
TTTTCTGAAGTTCATCCCGCGCTTTAATAAGGATGGGGACGTCGAGAGAACGCTTCATCTCTGCGGCGAGGTCCTTCTCGCGGGTGGAGAGGAGGGCGGTAAGACGATCCTGCTCTTTTTTGAGATCGGCAGCGGCGGCCATGGCTCCTTTGTGATGATCCTGCTCGACGCGGAGCTCCCGGAGTTCGATTTCCTGTTTGTTGAGCTGGAGTTTCAGGGTGTTGGTCTCCTTTGCCAGCTGTCCGATGCGAGTGTTGGCTGTTGCGTGACTTTTCTCGGCCTTTTCGGCACGGGACATCGCCTTTGTGAGTCGCCCCAAGAGGGCGTCGCGTTCACCACGGATGGCCTGAAGTTGCCCCATCGTTTCTTCGCGGTTGGCGGTTTCCGTTTTAAGCGAATATTCGAGATCCTTGTTTTTCTTCTCGAGCTGTTTGACCCGGATAAGCTGGGCCTTGGCAACAAGCAGTTCCTGGCGCTCCCGGTGAAGCTCGTTGCGGAGGTTGACGAGATCTAGCTCAAGGAGGGCCTGGGCATTGGCATCGTTCGAAAATTCTGGCTGTGCTTTGAGCTTGGCGTTCGCCGCCTCAAGCTGCTTTTGAAGTTCCTTTACCTTGCCGGATTGGTCCGGAACGGCCGGCCGGTTGAGAAGTTTGGCGTATTCTTCCTGAAGTTTGGTGTAACCTTGGAGCGTTTTGCCGAAGTCGGCCTCAAGGTTGAGGGCAAGATCGATGAGGCGTTCTCGGTCTTTCTGAATCTTCGCGAGCTCCTCCGCACTTTCATCGGCGGAGAGGGGGGAGAGCATAGGCAGCGCGCAAGCAGCCCAAAGCGTGAAAGTCTTCTTCATGAGTCGTGAATAAAAAAGCTCCTAAAATACAGCGCCTGAGACAAGAGTATTTGAGCTAGCCCGTAGTTTGCTAGGAAGCGCAGGAACCATTATATTTAAATATGCTAAAGCAAGGTACACACATTTTTTTATCTGCGATTTACTGCGCGTCTGCAGCTCCACCAAATATTGTTCTGATTTATGCTGATGACCTAGGATACACCGACCTCTCCTGCCAGGGGTCTAAATTTTATGAGACGCCGAATATCGATCGAATCGCCAAAGAGGGAATGACCTTCACGAATGCTTATGCGGGAGCGGCGAATTGTGCTCCTTCACGGGCTTGTTTGATGACGGGACACTATCCGCCAAGGCACGGAGTTTTCACGGTAGGGAATTCTGACCGGGGTAAGGCGAAGAATCGCAAGTTGATCCCCATCAAAAATACCGAAATCCTTGATGAAAAGTTTGTGACGCTTGGAGAGGCCTTGCAGGCGAAGGGGTATCGGACGTGTGTGGCCGGGAAGTGGCATTTGAGCAAGGATCCAACAAAGGATGGTTTCCACACGAACTTCGGAGGGACGACCTGGGGGCATCCCAAGTCGTACTTTTCACCTTATAAGAATCCCTACCTCAAAGACGGGCCCAAAGGGGAACATCTTCCCGAGCGTTTGGGGCGCGATGTGGCGAATTGGATCGCAGAGAATGCAAAGTCGCCATTTTTCGTCTACCTACCCTTCTATTCGGTTCATACCCCGATCCAGGCGCCCAAGGACCTCACTGCGAAGTATGAAAAAAAACCCGCTCACGGCTCCCACCGGAATCCCAAGTATGGCGCTATGCTTGATGCCATGGATCAAGCGGTGGGCCATATTCTTAAAACGCTCGATGACAATAACTTGGCTCAAAATACTCTTGTCATTTTCACATCGGACAACGGCCCCCATGGCAGTGTCTCGCGCGCCGAGCCATTGCGCGGCGTGAAGGGAATGTATTACGAGGGAGGAATTCGTGAGCCCTTTCTGGTTCGCTATCCGGGAGTGGTCAAAGCGGGTTCAACGAATGTCACCCCCATTATTCAGATTGATCTCTATCCCACCTTTCTCGAGTTGGCCGGCGAGGCCATTCCAAAGAGGCTTGATGGTGTGAGTCTGACTTCTGCTTTCAAAAGCAAACCTCTCGCCGACCGTTCACTCTTTTGGCATTTCCCGGCTTATTTACAGAGCTATAAAGCGGATCCAGATTCGGCATCGAAGTTCTTCCGCACGACTCCCTGTAGTGTGATTCGGAAAGGTGACTGGAAGTTGATTCAGTATTTTGAAGATGGCAATCTGGAACTCTACAACTTGAAAAATGACCTTTCGGAAAAAGAGAATCTTGCCGGGAAGGAGACAAAAAAAACCGCCGAGCTGTTGAAGGAGCTGAAATCCTGGCAAATGGAAACTAAGGCTCCGATTCCGACTGTGAAGAATCCGAAGTATGAGGAGTGATTCGGTCAATCCCTTGGATTGATGATGAGAAATCTTCAGGGCCTTGTTTACGACAGCAGAGGTTCGCTGCTGCGGGAAACCTTTGTGGGCTCTGTCTGTTGCTATTTGATCGCGAGATGTGCTTGGATAGACGCTTGAAAAGCGCCGGCACCTTTATTGTTTGATCATTGGGCGGAGCTTTTTGCTCAGGCGGGAAACGATTTCGGCGTTTTTGGCGGCGACGTTTTTGGTTTCGGTGGGGTCGACTTGGTGGTCGTAGAGTTCAGTGAAAATGGGGGACGACTTGGAGTCGCGGTGGTCGCGCCATTCGATGTAGCGGTAGCGATCGGTTCTCAGGGAGTAGGCCATGAGGTGGCTTTCGAAAAATTCACGATCCCATGTGTCGCCCATTTGTTTGATGATGCGGGTTTCGACTTCTTCGATGAGGGGGCCAAAGAAGGTTTCGCGCATTTCCTTTGAGAGGGGGTTGGCGGCCCATTCGCGGAGGGCGGGGTTCGGGTATTGAGTGAGGGCGACGTGGTCCCACTTGGCGGTGGGGTCGCTGAGGAGTGGCACGATTGATTTCCCTTCGAGGTTCTTTGGCTTGGGGAGGCCGGCGAGTTCGCAGAGGGAGGGGAAGATATCGAGGAGTTCTACGATGCCTTTCGTGCTTGTGCCGGGGTTTTTCATGCCGGGAGTGGAGATGATGAAGGGAACACGGGTGGCGATCTCGTAGTTGGTGGCTTTGCCCCAAACGCCCATGTCACCGAGATGCCAGCCGTGGTCTCCCCAGAAGACGACGATGGTGTTTTTGTCGAGGCCGGTCTCCTTCAGGGCGGCGAGAGTGAGGCCGACCTGGGCGTCGATGTAAGAGGCGCAGGCGAGGTAAGCGTGAAGGAGGGTGCGGGAAAGATCTTTATCGATGGGGCCGGACTTGGGGATGCCTTGTCGGACGCGGAGTTCGAAGGAGGCGTGCAGACCCATCGAGGCACCATTTTCAGGGCGTGGAGTGTAGGTGCCGGCGGGGAGTTTGGCGGGATCGTAGAGGTCCCAGTATTTTTTGGGTGCGACGAAGTTGAGGTGGGGTTTGTAGAGGCCGAGGGCGAGGAAGAAGGGCTTGTCGGGAGTTTCGGCAAAGCGTTTGAGGTGGGCGATCGCTCCGGCGGTGTTGTGGCCATCGCGGTAGGCGGTGTCGGGGACGTCGGCTGATTCGTAGGCGGGTCCGGAGGCGAGACCGCGTTTTGCGGCTGCACCATATTTTTTGAACATTTCTTTGAACTGTTGATTACGGAGTTTGAGGTTCTCGGGAAGGGCGAAGCCAACCGGTTTGGGGAGGTTGAGTCCCTTCAGTTGGGCCGGACCGGACCATGATTTCTCGATGTCTTGGTTGGCGCGGTGGGATATTTTTCCGTAGGAGTAGGTCTGGTAGCCGTGGTCTCGAAAATGGCGGGGAAGCGTGAGCATGTCGGGGTTGAGATCTCGGAATTCGACGTTGTTGTGGGTGATGCCGTTGGTGTCGGGGCGGGTGCCGGTGAGGAGGGAGGTGCGGGAGGGGTGGCAGATGGCTTGTTGGCAATAGGCGCGCTCAAAGAGGCGGGCTTGCGTGGCGAATTGATCGATGTTGGGAGTGACGGCGAGCTTTGAGCCGTAGCAGCCGAGTTCAGGGCGGAGGTCATCGATGGCGATGAAGAGGATGTTGGGCTGTTGCGCCGCAAACCCTAAATTAGAAATGCTAAATCCTAAAAGGGTGGTGAGATGGAGAAGGGTGAACTTAAACATGAGAGTTCCTTATTTGGATTCGCGGAGTTCGAAGTGGTCGATGACGACCGGGTGACGGAATTGATCAAGCGGCCGTCGATGTAGATGCGGAGGGAGGTGGCGTCCCATTCGAGGCCGCAAGTATGGAAGTCATCGACAACTTTAAAGCCAAGGCGGTGGTCACGGTTAGACCTACCAGCAGGAGGGAGGGATTTGTCATAGGAGAGAGTTTCGTGGGGAGAGTTTTATCAACGGAGGCGGGTGTAGAATACAGACAAAACGGTCCGATTGTTTCGAGCGCGCGATGGGAATTTACCGACCTTGACGCTTTGGTTGAGGCCATCGATCTCGACGATTCTGCTGGCGAAGTTGGTATCACGCAGCTCTCCAAGGACCTTTTTACTGACGTCCGAGTAAATCATTTCCTTGCCTCCGCGCGCCGCGACGATATTTCCGCCGTTGTAGGAAATGAGTTCGGCCGCTTCGGTGCAAAGTGTCTTTGTTTTGGTTCGGTCCTGGGCCAAGGTGTCAGGAGAATCTTCAGCGGGAGATTGGGGGAGCAGGAACATCGAGATCCATCACTTTGACACTCCGTTTTTGGCAAAAATCTAACGTCGAAACGATTATACGCTGTGGCATTATGATGTGCGCAATGCCTTGTTGGTGGGGGATTGACCGGGACGATGGGTGGGGGGCGTGTCGCTTCTGACTTCCAGAGATTTGTTTTTTGACCCGGCGGTGCCAGTGGTGGCGGAGGGATGTTCTCGAGTGAGAGTTGGCGATGATTCGAACTTTAGCCGCCAGTTTGAGAAGGCCCGGGGAATTTCGGCGGCGCAGGATCGCAGACAAAGAGAGTAAGAGAGCTCCTTCAGCTGAATATTAGCAATGTTAATTGAAAGTTTCGCAATGCAAAGTGGGCCTGTTTGACCTTACCTTATGTTTCCGTTGGAAGTGATGAGGTGAACGTCGATCGCCTGTTCATCCGGGGGAACTTTCCCAAGATTATGATCGAGTGTATCCGAACCTACCGCCTGCCGTACAAGCTGGATGAACCTTTTGACTTTTTGCGGTGGCACTATGATGTGCGGAATGCCTTGCTGGTGGAGGTGGTGGATCGCTCGGGTGCCAGTGGCTGGGGGGAGTGCGAGCAGATGTGCTGGGGCTTCCAGGATTTTCTTTCAAAAGGTGGCGTCACGATTGCGCAGCCGAACCTTGCCGACTGCGGTGGACTCAAGCAAAGTGGCGTGAGCAAAGACTGCTCGCGTTATAGCCTGGAAGAATACCTGACACTGAAGCGTGTGACGGTCGCAATTGACTAACTTTTTTTTACGATGAATACATTTCCAGAAGAACTTTTAAGTCACCTTGAAAAACGCGGTGTGGTCGCGGGATTTTCGGTGGAGAAGATCGAGCACGCGGTGCCTTTAGCGAAAGCTTTGTTGGCGGGCGGGATCGATGTCATTGAGCTGACCTTGCGGACCCCGATTGGCTTGGACGCGGTGAAGTTGATTGCCGCTGAAGTGCCTGAGATAGTGATCGGAGTGGGCACGATTCTTACCCCTGAGACTGCGGTAGCGGTGAAAGGGGCGGGAGCTCATTTCGGTGTCGCGCCGGGGATGAACCCTCGTGTGGTGAAGGCGGCGCAGAAAGCCGGGCTTCCTTTTGCGCCGGGGATTTGCACGCCTTCTGATTTGGAAGCAGCGATCGAGCTGGGTTGTCGCTTTGTGAAATTTTTCCCAGCCGAGGCATCGGGTGGGTTGACATATTTGAAGAGCATGGCGGCACCCTACAATCATCTCGGGATTCGCTACTTCCCGCTGGGTGGGGTGAACTCGGAGAACATGTTGGGCTACTTGGCTGAGGACATCGTTCCCACGGTTGGTGGGACTTGGATCGTCGCCAAGGACTTGGTCCAGAATGAAGATTGGGATGGGATCACCGCTGCCGCGCAAAAAGTCATCAACACCTTACAACAATCATGAGTAACATCGTCGTTTCTTTTGGAGAAATCATGGGCCGGATGGCCGCGCAGGATAATTTGCGTTTGCGTCAGTCGCATGTGCTCGATGTCACCTACGCGGGTGCGGAGGCAAGTGTCGTGGCATCTATCTGCAACTTTGGCGGAAAGGCCCGTTACATCACGGCGCTGCCGAAACATGCGCTCGCGGAAGCGACGATGGACGCGGTTCGCAGGGTCGGCATCGATACGAACTTCGTGCTACGCACCGATACCGGACGTCTGGGGCTTTACTTCCTAGAGACGGGAGCGAATCAGCGGCCGAGCAACGTGATTTATGACCGTGAGGACTCAGCGATTGCGATCACGCCTGCTGATCAATACGACTGGGATGGAATTTTTGAAGGGGCTTCGTGGCTTCACCTTTCCGGGATTACTCCGGCCCTTTCGAAGACTGCCGCGGATGCCACTTTGGTCGCTGCGCAAAAGGCGAAGGCGGCAGGCGCGACGATCTCGATTGATTTAAATTTCCGAGGTAAGCTTTGGAAATGGCATGAATCGAAATCAGGGCGCGAGTTGGCTCAGGAAGTGATGCGCGGTATTTTGCCTTTCGTGGATGTCGTCATCGCGAACGAGGAAGATTGTCACGACGTGCTTGGCATTCGTGCGGGTGAGACTGACGTTCATTCCGGTGAACTCGATGTTTCGCGCTATCCCGATGTTGCCCGTCAAGTGGTGGAGCAGTTTCCGAATCTCAGCAAGGTGGCGATCACTCTGCGCGAAAGTATTTCAGCGACCCACAACAACTGGGGCGCGATGCTTTATGATGCGAGTGCGCAGTCGTCGTCGTTTGCTCCGCTCGATGCGGAGGGGAACTATCGCCCGAATGAGATTCGCAACATTGTGGATCGTGTCGGGGGAGGGGATTCCTTTGCTGGGGGACTTATTTTTGCGCTGACTACTCCAGAGCTCAGTGAGCCACAGACGGCGGTGAACTACGGGGTGGCGGCTTCGACACTGAAGCACTCGATCAAGGGGGACTTTAATTTTTCAACACGTGGCGAAGTGGAATCCCTCATGGGTGGTTCGGCTTCGGGGCGCGTTGTCCGATAAAAACGCCTCATCTCGATAAGTTGGCGGCGAGGAGATCAATGTGCCGGGGATCATGAGCAAGAGCCGTAAGTTCCTGGGTGATGAGATGGACCTGCCGACGGATCTTAAGACGATGGGTAACTACTTGAAGGATCAGGGATAGTGCAACGGGGTTGTTCCATTTCGTGGCATTGAAGGAGGCGCTCCTGATTACCTTGGGAAGGGGAATGAGTGATTCCATTGTTTTGAAATTTTGTGGGTTGGGGTTCAAACGGGTAAACGGGGAAAGTTGAGTTGGATTGAAAGCGAGAGCAGGTCTGGACGTAGTGATGAGTGGTCCATGAGACCTTTTACGTTGAAATCCATCCAATTCACCCAGCTATGAACTATCGCCCTCTTCTTTCCGCCACGCTTTTTGTCAGTCTTGCCCCGCTTCATGCCGAGGATCCGACTTCTGTTTCCGATGCCGGTCGATGGAGTAAGGAGCAAGTTCAAGGTGAGCGTCCGGCTGTGGTGACCCCTCCAGGTCACACGACCGCTGCCAAACCTGGTGCGGCACCATCTGATGCCATTGTCTTTTTCGATGGCAAGGATCTTTCGAAGTGGAAGGGCAGGGGGAGGAAAGATGGAAACGATGCCGCAAAGTGGCTCGTGAAAGAGGGATACATGGAGGTTCAGAGAGGGACCGGCGTGATCCAAACCCGGGACCAGATAGAAGGTGACTGTCAATGGCACATTGAGTGGTGCACGCCTGCCGAGGTGAAGGGGAACAGTCAGGGGCGCGGAAATAGCGGGGTCTTCATCGGTGGCTATCCCGAGGTGCAGGTGCTCGATTCATTTCAAAACGATACCTATCCCGACGGGCAGGCTTCCTCGCTCTACATGAAGAGTGTGGCTCTGGTGAATGCCAGCCGTGGGCCGGGCCAATGGCAGACCTATGACGTCATTTGCATTCGGGAAAAGAAAGGGGCCGAGGGGAAGGTCATTCAACCGGGATCGATCACGGTTCTTCACAACGGGATCGTAACGCAGTTCGCGGTTCAGGAAGGCGGAAAGCAAGGGGCAGGCGGACTTCAACTTCAGG
>JAPKDJ010000091.1 GCA_026421245.1 Akkermansiaceae bacterium
CGACTTCGGCATCGGCGACTTCGGCATCGACGACTTCGGCGTCGACGACCTTCCCTTTGGCCTGGCGGGGTTCGCCATCAGCGTCATCAGCGGGTTCGACGTCCGGGGCACCTCCCATATCGGGCATTTGGGCACCGGCGGCTTGCGCCGCTTGGGCGAGTTCACCAAGAGATTTCTCAAGGTCCTCCGTCGTAGACTTGATTAGGTCGAGGTCATCGGCCTTAAGGGCCCCTTTGACCGCATCGAGCTTGCCCGTGAGCATGTCCTTGAGGTCGGCAGGAGCTTCTTCAGGAAGTTCGCTGATCTGCTTTTCGACTTGGTAGACCATGGACTCGGACTTGTTCTTGGTGTCGACGACCTCGGCTCGCTTCTTGTCTTCCTCGGCGTGGACTTCGGCTTCGCGCTTGGCTTTTTCGATCTCCTCTTCAGAAAGGCCGCTGGAGCCTTCGATGGAGATTTTCTGTTCCTTGCCCGACTTTTTATCCGCCGCGGAGACGTGGAGGATTCCATTGGCATCAATGTCAAAGGTCACTTCGACCTGAGGCAGGCCGCGGGGAGCGGGTTCGATGCCGGAGAGCTGGAAGTTACCGAGGAGCTTGTTGTCGGCGAAGAGCGGACGCTCACCCTGGCAGATTCGGATATCCACAGCAGGCTGATTATCAGCTGCCGTAGAGAAAACCTGGGATTTCTTGACTGGCACGGTGGTGTTACGCTCGATCATGGCGGTAGCACGGCTGCCCTCGGTCTCAATAGAGAGAGTGAGAGGAGTCACGTCGAGAAGGAGAACGTCCTTCACATCGCCCTGGAGCACCCCGCCCTGAATGGCAGCACCGATGGCGACCACTTCGTCGGGGTTCACCCCTTGGTGAGGTGTCTTGCTGGCGAGTTCCTTAGCTGTTTCGACCACCTTGGGCATGCGGGTCATGCCGCCCACGAGGACGAGTTCGTCAAGTTCACCGGCACTCACACCGGCTTCCTTGAGGCAATCGGTGACAGGCTTCTTGGTGCGCTCGAAGAGATGGTCGGTCAGTTGCTCCAGCTTGTTACGGCTCAGGCTGAGCTGAATGTGCTTCGGTCCAGTGGCATCAGCAGTGATGAAGGGAAGGTTGAGGTCGTAGTTTTGAGACGAGGAGAGCGCGATCTTGGCCTTCTCAGCTTCTTCCTTAATACGCTGGAGAGCGTCCGGCTGGCCAATGAGGTCGATGCCTTCGGTCGATTTAAACTCGGCTACGATATGGTCAATGAGAGCGTTGTCCCAGTCGTCACCACCGAGCTGGGTGTCGCCGTCGGTCGCGAGGACCTCGAAAACACCGTCGGAGATTTCGAGCACCGAGATATCGAAGGTTCCACCACCGAGGTCATAAATGGCAACCTGCTGGTCGGTCTTGGAATCAAGTCCGTAAGCGAGGGATGCGGCGGTAGGCTCGTTGATGATACGGCGCACTTTAAGACCGGCGATTTCACCAGCAGCCTTGGTGGCGTTACGCTGTGAGTCGTTAAAGTAAGCAGGAACGGTGATGACTGCTTCGGTGATAGTTTCACCGAGCTTGGACTCAGCGTCAGCCTTGAGCTTGCCAAGAACGATGGCAGCGATTTCTTGCGGAGAAAACACCTTCTTTTCGCCTTCAACTTCGACCTCAATATGAGCGTCCCCATTGTCGGCTTTCACAATAGTGTAAGGGACACGCTTGTCAGCTTTGGTAAGTTCCGAGAACTTACGACCGATGAGACGCTTGGCCGAGAAAACGGTGTTTTTAGCGTTGGTCACGGCTTGACGCTTGGCGGCCTGACCAACGAGACGTTCCCCATTCTTCGCGAAAGCAACCACCGAAGGAGTGGTGCGTGCGCCTTCCGAGTTTTCGAGGACGGTTGATTCGCCACCTTCCATGACGGACATGCAGGAATTGGTGGTTCCGAGATCAATTCCGAGAATTTTACCCATGATTTTTTTGTTTCTATTTAAGAGTTTAAAGTGAAAGGCGGGCGTTGGCCCGACCGGTTTTGCGATCTCTATGGCACGTGGTGTACCAATCGCGGGAATCGTTGAAACAAAAGGAAACACGCAGGGACAAAAAGCCCCATGCGCGTCAAAGCGTCGCACTCAAGGAGAGACCTTGATGACAAAGTGTCGCGCTTCGCTGCCAGTTAGTTCAGCGCGAGATAGTTGCCAAATTCCAGCTCGTCGCCGTGGATTTTGGCCTCGGACTTGAGGACTTCGAAAAGCTTGCGCGCGATTATCTTCCCCTTCCCTTTTTCAAGCAGATCATTTTTTTCAAAGGGATCTTTTTTGAGGTTGTAGAGACGTGCGATCTTGCCGCCGGGATAGAGGATGAGCTTGTGTCCATCCTTGGTCATGGCACGCTGGGCGTCCTTCAAGTAGGCATTGTAAATGTGGGGACGGCCCTCGGACTCACCTTTCAGCACAGGAATGTAGCTCTGATACTGGATATGGCCGGGGACCCCGGCTCCGGCAACCTGCAGAGCAGTGGGAACGGAGTCCTGAATGTAGATTGGACTGGAGATCGTTTTGCCGGCATCAATCTCGGGGCCGACGACGACATAGGGAACGCGCACGCTGTGATCATACATGTTCTGCTTTCCGAGAAGACCGTGGCGACCGCAGCCGAGACCGTGGTCAGCCGTAAAAACGATGTAGGTATTTTCGCGCTGCCCGTTTTTCTCAAGAGTCTCAAGGACCCGGCCAATCTGGGCATCCATGTGTGTGATGAGCGCGAAATACTCGCGGCGAGCAACTTTTACCGAATGTTCGGTGCGGGGCATGGGTGCGAGCTTCTCATCGCGGAGGCTGTGAGGAGCCTTCATCACCTTGCGATGAGGGTAGGCGTCGAGGTAGTTCTCGGGAGTCTTGATTTTATCAACCGGATACATGTCGAGATACTTCTGGGGGGACTGACGCGGGTCATGGGGAGCATTAAATGCGAGGTAGAAGAAAAAGGGCTTGGTGTCCTTCTTCGCCATGTTGAGAAATTTCACAGCGGTGTCGGCCTCGACTTCGGACCAATGCTTCCCGCCTTTCCAAAATCCATTATTGGCTTTGTCGGTGGGATCCCAAGGGTCTTCCTTGCCCTTGAGAGGACGGTTGTAGCCAGCCTTGACTTGATTGGGCATTCCCGGACGGACGTCACCGACGTGGTCGAAGAGTTGATCAGCTTTCATGCGAACGTGCCATTTGCCAGTCATATAGGTGGTGTAACCGGCATCGCTCATGAGCTGGGGCCAAAGGCGGCGCTCTCCCATCGTCTTTTCCTCACGCTGGGCGTGCCAAAGGTAGCGCCCGGTCATCATCATATTGCGACTGGCCACACAAATGGCCCCATTCCAGCCACCCGAATTATAGGCATGAGTGAATTGGGTCCCAGACGCGAAGAGCTTGTCGAGGTTCGGTGTTTTAACCTCTGTCATCCCGAGCGATCCAATCGCCTCATACGTCATATCGTCCGCAAAGATGAAGAGAATGTTCGGTTTTTCAGCTGCAGGAAGCAGGGAAACAAGAGCGAGAAAAAGAGCTAGGAAGCGCATGGAGGAGACTTTACGTAAAAAAAGAGCAAACTTTGACACTTAACATTCACTTTTTTCACTGCTAACACCCGACCGCGCAGGGCGCACACGATGAGTCGCAGTAAAACTCCCACGATCAGCCATCGGCTCGAGTATCTCGTTTACCGGGGTTTGGAGTGGGCGATCCAGATGATGTCCCTTGAAACCACATTCAAAGTCGGGGAGTTTGCGGGACGATTTTCACACAGAATTCTAAAAACACGCCGTCGTCAGGTCATCCGTAATTTGACCTTTGCGTTTGGGAACGAAAAATCTCGCGAGGAAATTGAGAATCTTGCGAGTCTTGCGTTCGAGCGAATTGGAGCAAATTTCCTCACTGCCCTGAAGATTCCCTTTCTGAAAGACGAAGAAATTCTCAGACATGTCAGGTTTGTCGGTCTGGATGCCCTTGAACGGGAAACTGAAAAGGGCGGCATCGTGTTGGTTTCTCCTCACATGGGAAACTGGGAATTACTGGCCCAGGTTCTCTTCCTCACCCCGAACAAAATCACCGTCGGAACCCATTATCGACCTCTCAACAACTCCTTGATCAATGCCGTTGTGGAAAGACGTCGGAAGAGAAGAGGCTTGAAGCTATTCCCCAAGCGGGCCTCGACTCACAAGCTAACAAGCTTCGTTCGGGAAGGAGCGGCATTGGGGATTCTCGCAGATCAACGGGTCGGGAGCAGGGGGGCAGCCAGCGTCTTTTTTGGAAGACCCACCACCTGCTCTCCCCTGCCCCATCTCATCGCAAAGCGAGGGAAGGGGCAACTGATCGGATTACATTGTCGCACCGTCGGCACCTGCCGCTGGGAAGTTCACTTCAATCATATCGAAGAAATGACCGCCCAAGCCTGTGCCGAGAATCTTGAAGAAGCGTGGCGGAGTTCTCCGGAAGACGTTTTTTGGTTCGAAGACCGTTGGCGTATCCAGGGGAAAGAACCCCTGAAATTCCTCGAAAAGTATGGCGACAATCACGGCGTATCACGACCGTTAAGGTTGGTGAATCTAACCCCCACCCGCCCCGCCTTTGATTTCCCACCCGACATACTTGCCGAAGAGCGCGCGGATCTGAATTTCAACGACAACGACATGGAGCTGACAGAGGCTCTCTCGAAAATCGAAGAAGAAGGGCCTGTGGCGCCAGACATTTTCGTTTGCCCAGCAAGACACCAATCGAGGCTAAGAAAACTTTCGCGAAAAACCCAGGTCCTGTCAGTTTTTCCGCTGCCAGCCATTCGTTCAAAACCTCGACCACCGGCACCTTGAACTGGGTCAGATTCTTAAATACCTCGCACCATCCCATTCCTCCATGGACTTTCGCACAACACTCCCGCCCGTCGTGCTTGAATGATGCCGTGCGCCGCCCCTCTTTGGCCCGGTGAACTTCGACATTCCACCGACATCACGGCATCGAAATCGTCTCTGAGCGGCTCGCTGAGTTCAATTTGAAAAATGGCCGCACCCGTCTGCATCTGGATGGCCTCCCGATTTGCTTCGATGAAGATCGCCTCACCGCCAGAGGGGGGCGTCTCCTTCGACCGATCTTCGAACCTCTCTTTGACGAACTTGAAAAGTCTTAGGCTTCGGCCCGTTCGGAAATAATCTTACCCTGATCAAGCTCGATGATACGGCTCGCGATCTTGGTCGTGGAGAGCCGATGAGCGATCAGCAGGGTGGTCCTGCCTTTCACCAGGCCAGCGAGTTCTTGCTGAATGGCAGCCTCGCTGTCATTATCAAGGGCACTGGTCGCTTCATCCAGGAGAAGGATAGGAGCATCTTTCAAAAAGGCCCTCGCAATCGCGATTCTTTGCCGTTGTCCGCCCGAGAGGCTCCGTCCCATTTCGGAAACATCCGTCTCATATCCGTGCTCCTGTTTCAGAATGAAATCATGGGCATTTGCCTTTCTTGCCGCTTCCTCAACTTCCTCTGAGCTGGCTCCCGGTTTCCCAAGAAGAATATTTTCCCTGATCGTCCCTTTGAAGAGAATCGCGGTTTGAGAAACAACCGCAATCTTGTCGCGGAGATCGCTTTTTTTCCATTCCCTCACATCGATACCACTCACTGAAACCCAGCCTGAAGACGTATCATAAAAACGTGGAATCAGATTGAAGAGGCTCGATTTTCCTCCGCCGCTTGGGCCGATCAACGCCACACACTCCCCGGGGTGGATCGTTAAATTCACATCCTGTAGCACCTTGTCCTCACCATAGGAAAATCCTACGTCCTTGAAACAGATCTCGCTTTCAAACGTCTCAGGCCATTTTGGGCTATCGGGATCGGCAAGATCATTTACCGCCAGCGAAATTTCCTCCAGACGCTCGATGGCCGCCTCTCCCTGTTTGAAAAGACTGTGAATCTTGGCCAACTTTTTCACCGGCTCGTAACTCATATAGAGTGCGATGGCGATGGCCATGAATGACGATAAAGTCATGCCCTGCTTCGACCCCACATAGATCGCAAAGCTCAAACCAACGACAGCCACGAACTCAACCGAAGGAGAAATGAGCTGGCGATATTTCACCACCTTCATCGAGTAACGAACAATCTCGTGAACCTTCGCCTTAAATCTCTCGATGACGGAGTCTTCAAGATTATAGGCCCGAATTTCAAGTGGAGCCTGCAAGGTTTCCGCAATATGTCCACTCAGATCACCGGCGTTCTGCTGTAACGATTTCGCCCGCCGCCCCAGCTTCTTGCCGAGCATTCGAAGAGGAATCACACACATCGGAACAGACAGGATTGAAATCAGAACGAGAGAAGCCCCTTCCGAAGTGAACGCCATGTAAAGAAGCACTGAAACTGCAGCGACCAGGGTCGCCGGCTGCTTGATGAGATCCACTGCGGCTTGCGAGGTTGTTTGTCTCAGCATCTCGGCGTCACCCACCAGTCTGGCCAGAAGATCTCCTGATTGATGCTTCTGATAAAAGGAAACCGGAAGACTCTGCAATTTAATGAAGACCTCCTCCCTGACCTGCTCAAGAAAGCGAAAACCACAGTAGCTCACGAGATAACCGCTGTAAAAACCACCGATTGCCCGGAAAAAAAATACGATGGGGAGCCAGGCGCAGGCAATCATCACGAGTGTATTGCGCCCCAAGTCGCCAAACCAACGGCTCAGAATCCCGGTAAACCAATTCGAGGTCTCTGCCGGAGTGGCAGCATCCGCATCAAAAATCAGAGGAAGAATGGATTTCGCCGCCAAGGGAAATCCGGCCCCGCTTGCCGCAGCATACACCAGACCGGCGATCACTCCCCCAACGAAGTGCCACTTTACAGGCTTAAAGTATTTCAGATAAGGCAGAAAACGCTTCATCGATGGATGAAAGGGTAAACACCCTTGCTCAGATCACCAGACTTACTTGGATTGACCCAACGGGGCTCCTCGGGCAGAGTTTCCCCGTGGATTTGATTGAGAAAGCCCGCGCTGTCCTTGGAATCGAGGCCGCCCAACTTCAAAGGCTCGCCGAACGGCTCGACGACAGCTTCCCGCGAGCCATCGGAGTTTTAGAAGAAACACTCCTGAGTGGCCGCAAAATCGTAGTCATCGGAGTCGGGAAATCCGAAAACATCGGAAAAAAATTCGTAGCAACCCTGAACAGCACGGGAGCCACGGCCGTCAATTTGAGCTGTCAAAATGCACTTCATGGTGACCTCGGCGTCCTTTCCGTTGGCGACCTCATCATCGCCCTGAGCTACTCCGGCGAAACCGCCGAAATGATCAGCCTTCTCCCCCATGTCAAAAAACGGGCTGCCCTCATCATTGCCGTCACCGGAGCACCGGAATCCACATTGGCTAAGCATAGCGATATTGTCCTTGATACCCATGTTGAGGAGGAAGCATGCCCGCTCCAACTCGCCCCGACCTCCAGTTCCACCAACATGCTCGGTCTTTGCGATGCTCTGGCGATGGTCTTACTCGAAAAACGTGGTTTCCGTGCCGAGGAATTTGCCGAACTTCATCCGGGAGGAAGCCTTGGAAAACACCTCCTAACCCGCGTTTCCGACATCATGCGAACCGGATCTGCGATGGCAAAAATCCCCACCAAGGCCCTCGTCCAAGAAGCTGTTCTTACCATGCTCGAGTGCCGAGCGGGTGCCGCTGTCATCGTGAACCAAGACAATTCTCTCGCGGGAATCTTCACGCACGGTGATTTTGTCCGGGGCTATCAATCCGATCGAGAAATTGGAGATTCACCGGTCTCAAATCACATGACCCCCACTCCCATCACAGTGCAAGAAAACGACCTGGCCGTTGAGGTGATCAAGATTCTGCGCAAAAACCGCATCGATGATCTCATCGTAATCAACGACCGCGAGCAAGTCGTTGGCCTTGTCGACGTGCAAGATCTCTCCCGTCAGGGCCTCGCCTAAGACACACTTTGCTTGACCGGGCAGATCCCCCTCCGCACAGATCCCGGGGGGGGAACAAAGGTAATCTCACGGATCACCAATATGAATTAAGGACAACGAGGATCGCCCCTATCATCCAGTATGCTCTCTGATTCACCGATCACTTCCCAACGCTACGAGCGGTCTGCCATGAGCCACAAGGATGAATCAAAAATCGCGATACCAAGCCTACTTTTCTGAAAGATCAACCCTCACCAGTTCCTTATCATTTCGCATGAAAATTGACTTTTGCGCAAAGGCGGGACCACTCCAAACCACCGGACGCTGATAGGCTTCATTGGTCGGTTCTAAAACATGCTGACGCCCCAATTCGGTGTAACCTTCCTTGGAGAGCTTCGCCAAAATAAGATCCCCACTTTCACTCGCGAGCCAAAAATTCCCGCTCGGTTTATGATAGGTCACATAAACTGTCCCATGCGGGCCACCTTTCCGGTATTTTTCCGCAATCGTTGGCTCCATTGTTTTCCAAAAACGTTTTCCATCTTTCACCGATGCGGCAATGAGGCTGCTCGAATCAATGTCCGAACCATAAATTATCCCATCGACGATCAATGGCGTGCTATTGCAACAGTATATCCCGGTCTTGGGTTTTCCTCGCCACGCAAACTTGGCGGCAGGTTTAGAATCATCGAGTTCGATCATCGCTCCAACCCTCCCGATCCCACTCGCAAAGAGTTTGTTGCCCGAAAATTGAGGCGTCATTACCGACATCCCATACATCGGTTTCAACGGGAGGCTCCAATATTTTTCGCCGGTCTCTGGGTTGAGAGCATTCATCGACTCCGAGTGCCAAATGATCAACTGGTCCACGCCTCCCGCCTTCACCATGGAGGGTGGACAATACCCCTGCGTCTGGGCGTCAAGAGCCTTCCATTTCACTTGGCCTGTCTTCGCATCGAATGCCACCACCACACTCCCTTCTCCTCCCACAAGACAGTAGACCGTGTCCCCAACGACCAGAGGATGAGCCGAAAAACCCCAAATCGGGAGAGCGGCTCCAAAGTCTTTTTGAAAATCCTTCTCCCACTTCTTCTCACCAGTTCTGGCATCAAGGACAATGAGGTTTCCCATCCCGCCCAAAAAATACACTAAACCTCCGGCAACCGTCGGCGTCGCGCGCGGTCCTCCGGGATAGGAAAGAAAGTATTTCCGGGGCGCTTCGTATTTCCAGATAGGATTTCCAGTCTCCACGTCCAAGCACAAAAGGCGCTCGGTCCCCTCCCAGGTCACCGCAGTTCCGGGATTATTGATCAACTCTCCTTTGATCCGCTGGTAGTCCGAAAGGTAGACCCGGCCATCAGCCACGGCCGGCCCGGAATATCCCCACCCCACAGGCACCCTCCACAGGACAGGAGCTCCTTCTTTTGGCAAATCCTTGCGAATTCCCTCTTCTCGCCAAACTCCGTCGGCCTTCCCCCCCATCCATCTGGGCCAATCGTCGGCAGCTGCTTGGATGATACAGAGAACGAGAAATACAGGAAGAAACCTCATGGTCGAAACCTGCCGTCACCCTTCAAAAAGTCAATGCAGCACTAAGGGTGCCTCCGGCAACCTGCTTTCGCAGGTGAAATGGGGCCCTGTGTTAGCAAGATCAGCCTTTGATCTTGCCTTCACCGTCTCGGAGTGTTGACTCCCCACAAGTAAAAAAACCGTGAACGCATTCGAAATTTATCAGAAAATTGACCCTTCCATTGTCAGTGACATGTTTCTCTGGATTCGGGAAAACGAGCGCAAACTCTATAAGTCGGCCGTAGCCTCCCTCACCGCCAACCGACACCTCCGCCCGGTCTTTGTCGAAAAAAAATCCGTTTCCGACCAGATTGCCTGGCTCCATAAGACCCTCAAGCTCCGCACCAGCGACACCATTGGCGAGCACCTTTTTCAGGTGTATTACATGAAAGGCCAACAGGACCTTTTGAAAGGATTCTGTGACGGGATGGGGATCGAGCACGATGGCGAAGGATCGGTTGAAGGCGCCCTTCCCGAGGCTCTGGATGACGAAAAACTCAAAACCACGGTCGATGATCTCGTCGAGAACCACAATCCAAAAGTGGTTTCCCTCTACCTCCGCATCTTCAATCTCCAAACCAAGGACGGTTGGAAAAACCTTGCAGCAGTGCTTGATAGCGACGAGCGACTCGCTCTCTCCTAGCCTCGCAAGAGTCGGGACACCTTTCCTACGGCAAATTCTATCTCCTCCTCCGAGATCACAAACGGAGGAGTGAAAGACAAGACGTTCCCGGCGGGCCCGTCCGCGAGGAAGATCAGGCCTTCGGAAAGGAGCTCGGCCAAGAGCTTCCCGGCATTTTGCTCCAGTTCAAGACCTACCATCAGTCCCCGGCCACGAACCTCCACGAGGCCATCATGATGTAAATCGTGGAGGGCCTTTTTCAAATTCATCGAAGCCCGCTCTACGATTTCAATAGTCTCAGGCCTCGCCAGAATATCGAGTGACTTCAGTGCCATTGCACACCCTACTGGATGCCCCAGAAAAGTGCTCGTATGGAGTGCCTCTCCCGGACTCTCCGGCCACTGGTCCATCACATCCTCCTTCCCTACGCAAGCGGAGATGGGAAAGCCGCTACTCAGGGCTTTGCCCAAACAGATTAGATCCGGAACCACCTCATCCCACTCGCAGGCAAACCACTTACCACTTCGATGGAAGCCGCTATAAATTTCGTCAAAGATCAAAAGCGCTCCATTATCGTCGCACCATTGTCTTAAGGATTTCAGAAACCCTTCCGGTGGGACAACCTTTCCGCCTCTGCCCTGAATCGGCTCCACTAGAACAGCCCCTATCTTCCCACCCTCAGGCAGATCAAATGACCCATACGGCACCCGGGTCGTAACTTCCGCAAGTTGGTCCACAAACGGGCCCCGGAATTTGTCGAGGTCCGTCCCCAACAAACTCCCGTAACCCAAACCATGGTAACCATTCGAGAAAGCCATCACGCCACTTTTTCCGGTCGCCAAACGGGCTGTTTTCAGGGCCGTTTCAACCGCTTCGAAACCCGAGTTTGAAAGGACGACCTTTCCCTTCCCTCCATTCCAACGCTCGAAGGTCAGCGACGACAATCTAGCGCACAATTTCCCCTTCAATGCCGTAGGATGCACGTCTCCCATCCCATGCAAGAGCAGACCGGATTGCTCGGTCATTGCCGCAACAATTTCTGGATGGCGATGCCCCAATCCCGCCACACCAAAGGCACTCGTGAAATCCAAATAGCGATTCCCGTCTGCATCCCAAATATTGGTTCCCTCGGCCCTTTCCCAAAATACTGGCCAAGACTCATCACAATAGGTGACATTCCGGCTTTCATACTCACGAAGCTGTCCCGCCAGCGCCAGCGAACGAGGGCCTGGGATGGAGGTCTTGAGTTTCGGTTTCATCGCTACCGCATCATCATGGCCACCACCGCACCGAGAGCAGACACAAAAATCAGACCGAGTGAAATCGCACCCAAAGCGACATCACGTTTCAAGATCACTGGGCGGTGTGGCGAGGAAGACTTCGGGAAAACGATCAGAGCATAAACCGCGCCCGTGGCCAACCCACCGAAGTGGGCAGCATTATCGACAAACTGGAACCCGATAAATCCGATCACGGCCAACGACACCAGAATACCCAAAAGCCGACGCCTCGCCGATCGGGGAACTAAGGGTCGATGCAAGGTCTCGAAAACCAGAAGAAATCCCAGTAAGCCGCAAACCACGCCCGAAACTCCCACCGACGTTTTCGGGAGCCAGGCAACCGTCGTCCATCCGGCGCCCATGATGCTAAGTAAAAAGGCAGCCGCCAGATGGGGCCACCGGGCCAGAATCTCAACTCGCCGGGCCAGATAATATAAGGCACTCGCGTTCAGCACAAAGTGGATGATATTCCCATGGAGAAATGCCGCCGTGAACATGCGCCAGGTTTCGCCGAGAGCATACGCCGACTTGTCGAGGCCGGCTTCCGCGATGCCCTTCCCTGGCACCATAAGTTGCACCCCACCAACGAGGCCAATCAAGATCACCAATCCAATCGTCAATCGTGACTTTTGAGAGTCCATCCAGAGATCGAACCGAGCCTCGGGAATTTCTTCGGCAAGATTCTCCTTCTTAAGAAAGCGGGCGTCCTTCCGCCCCTTATATGCCTCCCACCACGGGCGGGCCGTGAAATAGAGAAAAGCAAAGCCCACAATTGCCAAAAACTGGTTGGCGGGGAAACCCATGGGAGCCGCTCCCGTCCAAAGGGAATAAAAAGCATAGAGCCCCAGAATTCCCGTAAATGGCAGAGTCCGCTTCGCCTCCTCCTCGTCTTCTGCGGCAAAGATCAGGCTCCGCTTTTTTAAGACGTCCAATAGTTCGGGAACTTCCTCAGGAGAAACCACCCGATCATTCCCAGGCACCCAGACCCAAGCAAGACGCCCCTTTCCAGATCCCAAATGAGATTTCAAATCCTCAAGGGAGTCAAAACCTGCAATCCTCCCTTTTCCATCAACTGAACCGAAAGGGAGCGATTCCGGTTTTTCCGGAAAGGCGTCCTCACGCGCCCAAGCTGGCAAACCTGGATCGCTCATAGCCCCGGTGAGGCAAAGTTACTCTCCAAGGGGAGGTTTGTCGGAAGATCCAGCAGGACCCTCAGTCGATCCTGGTGCTGGCGTATCCGTGCTATCTGGCGCTGGCGTATCCGTGCTATCTGGCGCTGG
>JAPKDJ010000092.1 GCA_026421245.1 Akkermansiaceae bacterium
GACGGGACGGAGTACGAGGGGATTCTGCAGTTGACTCCAGGCATCGATATGAAATTGATAAAGCTGCCGGGGGGAGGGGATGAAAAAACGGGGACCGTGGATCTCGAAGACATCCGAGCGAAATCGAGGGTCTTCACATTCAATTTTGACGTCGTCAAAGAAATGACGTTCTCGCCCCTCAATGAGGAGTATCTTAAAAAATTCAAGATCCTCAATATCAGCAACAAGGACGCGGAGGTTAAGAAGGTGAGATTCGGCCGCCCGTATCCGGTCTTGAAGCCAAAGTGTAAAGTGCTCTTCAATAGCGGTGAGACCGCAACCGGGGTCGTGGGCACGCGGGTTGTCTATCTAAAGATCATCGATCCGGACACGGGATTCGTGCTGGAAACCAAGAAATTTGTGGTGCGGTCGAAATATTCGGGCGAGCCCGGCCAGTCGCTCGACGATCTCGTCCATGTGCAGCGGATAAAAATGCTCGATGAGGGCGCCGCGTTTGCCCGAAACATGGTAGTCGATTTCCGTTCATTCAAGATCGCTTCGGCAGACGCCGAATCGGGGGTAAAAGCGATGACACAGGACACCCTCTCGCGGGTGGTTGTCAAAAACGATGCTGACGGCAAGCCCCGAGTCCATTCGACCCTCGGTGAAAACGTCTTCCTGGCGGCTCAGGTCGACGGCAGGTGGGTGGCTGGCTGGCCCGCTGAAGGGACGAAGCGAACTGACCTTTTCAAATCCGTCGAAACCGAATTTCTCAAAGTTCAGGATTACTACACCGAGAAGAAGCTGCTGGGCATTATCTCCGAAGATCGCGACCGAAAAATCACCGCCCTGGTGAGGCTGCGCCGTGATATCCCCGATCCGGAGTTCGCCCTGGCGTGGGCGAAGGGCGTTGGCGGCGGATTCGAAATGGATTCTAACGGTGAGTTGATGGAGTTCTACCGCCTGAGTATCTGGCGCTTTGTGCGAGACAATGAGTCGGGAAAAATGACCTTGATCGACCGCGGCACATTCATTCGCACACGGATTAAACTTGAAGAGGACACACCCGAAATGGGCATTGCGCCAGACCTCTGGCCGGTTGTCATGAAGGACGATAAATTAATTGTCGGCGGTAAGTGATCAGAATCTAAAAATACAATACGATGGACATCGCAGCAACAGACACATTGGATTTCGGCAGGGTTGTAGACCGTGCGAAACGCACGATCCACGTGACGGGGGTGATATTGGGTTTTCTAACCTGGTTCGCAATTACAGCCACGACTTGGTTTTGTCTTTTTGCCTTGGACAACTTGATGAACCTGCCCACGGCCTTGCGGTTCCCGTTCGCGATTGCGGGATTGGTCCTGACGGTTGGCGCGTTTCTCAAATGCGTTGTTGGCTCCCTCAGAGCGGACCGGAGTAACGAGCGGGTCGCGTTGATGCTGGAGAAGCAATTCGGGATCGAGGAAAACGTCCTGATCAATACCATGCAGTTTGAGGAGATGGACTACAGCTCCAAACAGAGAGACTTCATCGCGGCAACTGCCAGTGCTGCTACGACGGAATGGAGCCATGTGCCGCTTCGCGAGCTATGGCAGCCGGGCCGGATGATAAAATGGTGGGCGGCATTCGCGGTGCTGATGGTGGTTTGGATCGCCTACAGTGCGCTGGCGCCGAGCTACTTGAAGAATGCATTTACCCGCTATGCGTTCAGCTTCTCTGATGCACCACCTGCGGCAGCTGCCTCGCTGATCATGACCCCGGCAGAGGATCTGACCATTGCTGAATATGAAGATCTTGAGGTCTCTCTGGATGTGAGCAAATTTGCCGGCGGGGAACGGTTGATGGTCTATCCCGCCATCGTCTACCGAGACGGTCAGGGTAAAGTTTCCACCGATGCCAACGAAGGCGCCGAAGTCAAAATGCGGCCGGTCGTCGGTAATCCGAACTTGTATCAGTACACCTTCGAGACCGTTCGCCGGAGTTTTTCTTTCCGCATCTTTGTTGATGAAACCTATACCCGCAGCGTGCAGGTGACGGTGAACGCCGCGACAAAGATCGTCGAATCGACATTCACCATTACGCCACCGGCCTATGTGGCCCAACCGCAGCGGCAGCAAAGCGGCCCGCCCTACCCGGTGAAGTGTCTTCCTGCGAGCCAGTTGGAGGTGCTCGTCAAATTGGATCAGCCCGTCGAGTCATTGAGCTGGCAGTGGCCGGCCGGAACCGTCCATTTTCAGGATGCTGGCGACCAGGTCTGGAAGGGGACGGTCGAGGTGGGGGACAACGGCGGAAACTACGACTTGATCGCTGTGGTCAAGAAACTCCCGAAACCGATCGTCCTGACCAGCGGCAGTGTCCAGCTCAAGACCGACCGTAAACCCGAAGTCAGCTATGTGGACATGGAAATGAGTCATGTTGTCATTCCGGGCAACACACTCCCGTTGCGATTTCAAGGCAAGGATGACTATGGCATGCAGGACATGAAACTGACGCTCCGCCGGGCCAAAGTCGGCGCTCAACCCGAAACGATTCGGGATTGGACGTTCGGCGCCGCACCCGGTGAGCAGGGGCGGATTGAGAAGCGAATCGATCTAAAAATTGACGCCAGCGTCTTCGAGCCGGGGAACAAGTACTTTCTTGAAGTTCATGCCAACGACTTTTGTCCGACCACAGGCAGCGGGGTTTCGGATGCATTGCTGGTCACAGTGAAGAATTTGGATAGCAACCTTGCTGCCGACGACGAGTCTGACTTGAAAGATCTTTACGCGGCTCTGGAGCGAGCCATCGTGCTCCAGAAGCAGGCGCTCGAGGGAACCCAGAGCCTGTCGGTGAACATTGATGATGTCTGGTTGGATGTGAATCGTGTGAAGCGCGATGACAAAGACATCCAGTCAGCCCTCGATGCCTACCGTCAGAAGATCCTCGATCTTCAGGTAGCAGTGCGGGAAACGCTAATCAAGGGGGTGCAGTTGGCACCGGATCAAGGAATCCACATGGCTACCCGCATGAGGAGCATCGCCGAGATGGAGGCTGTTGAAGCGAATCATCGCGCGTTTGCCGCGGGACGTGCACAGCTCAATGCCGGCGAATTGAAGCGTGCCAATGGTTTCGGCCCCGGGTCTTCCTTTGACCAAGAGAAGACGCAAAGCCTCCGCTTCAAGAGTCGATCCGCACGTTATTTCGGGCTCGTCATTCACTCTTCCCACGGCTGGAAGCCTGAAGCGTATCTTGAACAACTGGCACTCGTGGGCGAGGACACCGAGGAGCAGACGAGCCCCTACCTCGACAGCTCGAGCTGGAAGCTCGTTGCGTCCAATGTCAAGGATGCGCAACAGGCGCTTCCCGTCGAGGACAAGCCCTCCAGAGCCAAGCTCGAATCGCTGCCGGCCTCGTTTGTGTTCGATATGGGAGCAGAACAGGCCGTCACCGGGATCGCCTGCCTGGGTGGCTCCGCGCAATCCCCCAAGGGAATCGCGGTTTACCTGACCACAGGACAGGCCCCCGAGATTGTCCCCGTGGCGCTCGACCAAGAGCGCATCAACGACGAATTCAAGTTTCTGAAAACCGTGCAGGAATTGATCTACAACCAACTGCTGGCGCTCAAGGGTGGAGAATTTGAAAAGTTGGAGAAGAACAAGGATCTTGAGCTGGCGAAGTTGCTTGGTGAAACTCGTGAGGAGGCCGCCCCTTCGGCGACTTTGGCCCAAGCCGAGACAGACGAAAAGCTCAAAGAGTGGATGGAAGAGGAGGCTGAACTTGACGAAATGCGGAAGGTGCTCACTTCCAAAGCAATGGAGAATCAGGATGAGGAGAACGAACTCAGCGATATCGATCTCAAAAAGCTCGCGTTGAAGCGTGATCTCGAGGACATGGCTGAAGACCTCGCGCGCCAAGAATGGGACTTTGCAGACAAGACCGATATCGAACTGTTCGAGGCCACGCTGCACAACATACAAGACAAACTTGATGATAAAGTCGCCGGCCTTGCGTCGGTGGATAGCGACAAACCGAAGCCCGATATGTCGCACAATCTCGACACCACACCGCAAGATACGAAGCATGAGATTGATACGGCGCAGCAGGCTCCACTGAGCGGCGCCTTGGTGGAACCTGGGCAGCACGAAGACTCTGAGGATTCAGACAAGATCCCAGACCTGGGTGAGTTGCCAGCGACACTTCCACTGAGTATATCGGAACTGTCGAAGGGGCTCGACGATTTGGGAGAACCCGTCCCCGAATCGGGCTCGGAACTCATGGATCATAATTCCCCTGCCGGATCGCCCGCTTCGGATAACCTGGACTCGGCGTCTGCCGCTGGACAGATGACCGATCAGACGCCCAACCCGAAGGCCAAAGCGAAAGGCCGTGGCAACCTAGGGCGTGCCGGGCAGGCAGATGGACAGATGGCCGCTGACAAAGCACCGGGGATCCCGAATAATGAGGTGGCGATGCCACCCCGTATGTCGAGCACTCCCAGTGAGCACGGCAGAATTACCGATGAGGACAACGCCCCCCCTTCGTCGATCGGCTTGGGCAAGGGGACCGGGACTGCAACCGGGTTCGCCGAGATGGGCAAGCTCCCTCCTGAGGAACTGGACAAGCTCCAGCAGATGATGGGGGCTAATGACCACAAGAGTAAAGAGAACATCCGAGGGCTATTGCTGGCGCTCAATCGCCACAATCTCCCCACCACGGACCTGAAGCGAGCCCTCGAGCGACTCAAGCAGATCCAGAGCAACAAGCAGGGTGTCGATGTGAGGCAGACTCTCAACGAGGCCATCAAGCACATGCGCAATGCGGAAACTTCGCTCGCCGGAGCCTACGAACTGCGTGCGCAGCAACTCGCCGATGGGTCCTATAAAGACTCTCACCAAGCCGATACCACTGGCGGCACAGTGCCCGCTGGATTCGAAAACATGGTTAGTAACTATTTCAAAGCCGTCGCCGAAGAATCCGCCAATAGGAGATAACAATCAACATCACCAAACTTCAAAAAGGAGACCTACAAAAATATGACAACACCAAATACTACAGATAGCGGCAGCCAGGCTGAGGCCATAGCCACGCTTAAAAAATCGGGCGAATTGATCGCTGCGGAAGTCGGGAAAATCATTGTTGGCCAGGTGGACGTTATCGGCCAGATCCTCACGGCATTTTTCGCCAGGGGACACGTGGTGATTGAGGGTGTGCCCGGATTGGCGAAGACCCTGATGATCAACAGCCTTGCCGAAACCATGTCCCTGGATTTTACCCGGGTGCAATTTACGCCTGACCTGATGCCAACCGATATCACCGGGACGACCTTGCTCAACGAAGACGAGCACGGCAAACGCCACTTCACCTTTTCCAAGGGGCCGGTTTTCACCAACATTCTGTTGGCTGACGAGATCAACCGTACCCCGCCAAAAACCCAGGCAGCATTGCTCGAAGCCATGCAGGAGCGCAACGTGAGCGTGGGCGGCGAGAGTTATAAATTGCCAGAGCCTTTCCTGGTGCTGGCGACGCAGAACCCCATCGAGCAGGAAGGTACCTATACCCTTCCGGAAGCGCAACTGGACCGTTTCCTGTTCCTAGTCAAGATCGACTATCCGTCGCTCAGCGAAGAGGAACAAATTCTGTTGTCGACCACCTTGGAATCGCTGCCGAAGCTCAGCCAGATCATAGACAGCGATACGATCATCCAGATGCAGAAAGCGGTGCGCGGGATCAAGATTAGTCCCGAGGTCGCCAACTACGCCGCCCGATTGGCACGCGCCACCCGGCCGGATAGCGACGAGGCGCCCGACTTTGTGAATCAGTGGGTGCGGTGGGGCTGCGGCCCGCGGGCCGGGCAAGGGCTGCTGTTGGCAGCCAAGTCCCACGCCGGTCTCTCCGGACGGGATGAAGCCACCTTCGACGATGTGAAAAAGTTTGTGCATCCCGTCTTGCGTCACCGCATGGGCTTGAACTTCGCTGCTGTCAGTGAAGGTCAGACGACGGATGATATTGTCGATCTGTTGCTGAAACACGTTCCAGAGAAGATGTCCGCCGCAGCGTCGCAAAAGGCGGCTGAGGTCGCGTAGTTGGAAATTAACGAACCGATGAAAAACCGTCGATACACGACAACCTGCCTGCTCCTTGCAGCAACGCTCTGTTGGTCATTTCCGACGAGTGCTGGCGCCGAGGTGATCGGACGGGCCAACAACGTTGTTCCCTCGACGATTCGGGTCAGCCCTGATGGGGATCATGTTCTCGTGGTGAGTGTTGACCCGCAGACTAAAAAGCGGCGGGTCTATGTCGATGGGCGCCCCCTGCCGGGGGTGTATGACGCGATCGCCGAGGGCACGCCCATTTTTAGCGAAGATGGTCAGCACCATGCTTTCGTGGGCACCCGCGGCGAGGAGTGCATGGTGGTTCTCGACGGCGTCGAACAGACCGCTTATGCCATGACAACAGACAGGTGGCCCATCACCGCCTTGCTGTTTGGCACCGGCGGGACGGAGACGCACCTGGCCTACATTGCCAGCAAGGGCGACCAGCACTATGTCGTGGTGAACGGTCGGGCACACGGGCATTATCACAGTATCGATTCCAAGGAGAATGAGAAAAGCACTCTGCCCGGGATCTGGGATCTCGTTTTGGAGGGGGACTACTTCGCCTATCGCGCCAAGGTGGGTGGTGTTGGTAGAATGGCAGCTTTTCGCGGCCGGGTCATAGGCACCGAGATTCAGTTGACCAAGAGCAAAGACTACGACTCGATCGGTGCGGGATCACCGCTGCGGATGGGGGGGATGTTAGATGCGGAAGGCGGTGAGCTATTTGCGTTCCTCGCCAAGGACGGGCCGGGAAAAGAAAGCATCCGCCAACTTCCTGGTGACGAGCCGATCACCAAGAAGGCCTGGTTATTTATCGCGCGGGACACCTTGCGCGCGTCGTCCGCCCGACCGGGTGAAATGGTCTACGTCACTGCAGAAAACGCGAAGTGGCATACGTTTGTCGGCGAGAAGGCATGGCCTCCATGCGATACCCACAACCCCCTGATCGCTTCCCCGTCCGGGGCGACCTGGGCCTGCATGTCAATGACGGACAAAAAGTTGGTCATGATGGTCAACGGCGTGCCGGGTAAGGTGTATAGCGAGATCCAACACGGCGAAACAATGTTTCCCGCCGGGGATGAGCGCGTTATTTACGGGGCATCAACGCTCGACGGTTCCAAGACCCCCGCTCGGATCGTCGTCGATGGCAAAGAGGGGAAAGCCTATACCCAAGTGAAGGGCGATAGCGTCATCTTTAGTGCGGACAAGAAGTCCATGGCCTACGTCGCCGGGGATGGGAACCAGAACTTCGTCGTTCTGGACGGTGCCGAAGGTGCTAAGTTTGATGAGATCTACGACCTGCGTTTCTCGCCAGTAGGATCTCGCTTCGCCTACGGCGCTCGGCGCGGGTTAGAGCACTTCGTGGTCGAGGGTGGCAAAGAACTGGGACCCTACGAAAATATCCAGCAGAATTCACTCGGATTCAGCCCGGACGGCAAGGGTCTGGCCTGGGCTGCCTTTGGGGCCGATGGCAAATGGCACGTGTTCGTGGACGGCAAGACGATCGACTCCGGATGCGACCGCATTGTCAGTCAGATTACCTTCTCTCCAGGGGTGTCCGTGCCGGCTTATGTCGGGCGCTATCTGGCTGACGGAAAGCCAGCCTTCGCCTTGTCATTTGGCGGTGAGACCGGCAGGGAGTATGACTCCATTTGGATGGGCGATGGCGGCAAGCTCTTCGTTCAGGAGAACGGCAGCATCGAGTATTTTGCAAGGAGCGGAGGACTACTCTACCGAGCCGTGGCCAAAGCGGAATGAAGGACATCGTGCCACCGGGCTCGGTTACAAGACACCACACAAACATTAGGCGCTCTCCCATGACTCGATCCAAACTCATCCTAACCGGCTTATTTCTCGCGCTCGCTGTTCAGACCCACGCCGAGGACACGCCGTCCAAGCCGGGGCTCAACTGTGTCTTCTTCGCGCCGCAGGTTCCCCACAAGACGGAGTCCTCGCTCGCGGGGATTCATGACCGGCTGCCGGCCGTCACCAAAATGGCCGGTGTATCCGGCCATTCGCAGACGACGTTGACGCTCGGCCCGGACAAAAAGAAGCAAGCTTCCGAGATTAAAGAAGCGCTTGCAGGTGGGCGCGTCGATTTGCTCGCGCTGCCCTTTTCGAGAACGGTCCTTGGGGAGCGAGAGCAGTTTATCGAGATCATGGACCAGGCCTTGGCGATCAATCCCAAGATGCAGTTCCTGATCCAAATCCCCGCTCCGCTGAATATCCCAGTGCGAGATGTGAAGCGGTTGCGATACAACAGCAACAAGTTTCACAAGAGCGTTTTTAAAGTGATCGTCGCGCCCCTGAGGGAGCGCTATCCGAGCAACCGGATCAGCTGTGCCTACTACGGCCAGACGGCCTCGGAGATCAAGTCTCAGTTCGATGCAGAGCAGCTTGAGGGGATCTCTCCGCTCGTTGGGGAGAAGGGCGTATTTCTTACCAAGGCGGGCCAACCGGGGCCCATCCTCGCTGATCTCAATGCGATGTTTACCCTCTCGCTCATCTACGATGTCGATCTTGCGCTGACGGAATTCGAATTGGGCTACGAGGTCGATCTCGCCGCGATCGCTGCGGAAGCACTCAAACACGAAGCCGATCATCGCCCGCCTGCGCCAGAAGCATTGACTGGAGACGGGCCAAATATTTTCACCATAGAGACCTGGGATCGGCCGTGGGGATATACGCTGCCCGCGGCACCGAAAAAGGGGCTCAATTGCCTCTTCTTTGGACATAAATTCTTCACCCCGCTGGCCGAGGCAATCGGGCCCGTTGCGGAAAAAGCAGGCATCACGGACCACAAGGTGACTACCTTTGTGAATACCCCCCACAAGGGTGCGCCCGGAATCGGCGTGCAAATGCTGAGCGTCCCGGAGAGGGGCCCCGACGGTGGCAAGGAGCTCAGAGCGTTGATCGAAACGGAAAAATTTGATCTCTTGGGCCTGACCTATCACCAGCAAGAAACGGGACAGTTCGAGCATTACAAAGAATGGTTTGATTACGTGCTGGCGCGAAATCCAAAGGCCCAGCTTCTGATCCATCTGCCGGCCTCCGCCGATGCCGTCCGTCGAGATCTCGACAGACTGAACAAAACCGGCGATGCGATTCGCACCAGATTCTATGCGACCGTTGTCGTGCCGATGCGTGAGGCGTTTCCGGGCAAGAAGATTCACTTTTGGTATTCCGGCCGCGTCGATACGGGGATGCGGCGCCGCTTCGAAGCAGGAGAGCTGCCCAAAGTATTCGAGCTAGTCGGGAAGAGGGGAGTTTTTTCTGTCGCGGGAGGATACCCGGGACCGTTTTTGTGTGATCTCCAAGGGTTGATCCTTTACTCGCTGGTTTACGACGTGGAGTTAGCCAATAGTGTGCCTGGCCTCCAAGGCAAGATCGACCTCAACGCACTGGCCGCCGAGATGATTGCCATGGAAGCGCAGAAGGGCCTGTAGAACAAGATAGTCGCCTTTCGTTCCGCGAAAGGTGACAAAGGGAAAAATGAATATGCGACACAAAATTAAACCACTTCTGATCTTACTGTTGCTGTGCGGGACAAGCAGCGCTCGGGCGGCCGACACACCGAACATCGTGCTGATCATGTCCGACGACATGGGCTTCTCCGACCTCGGTTGCTACGGGGGGGAAATTAACACGCCCAACCTCGATCAGCTTGCCAATCACGGAGTGCGGTTTTCGCAGTTCTACAACACCGCACGGTGTTGTCCGACGCGCGCGGCTTTACTGTCCGGGGTGTATCAGCATCAGGCGGGCATCGGGTTGATGACCGGCGACAACAAACTACCAGGCTATCGCGGCGAACTGGGGCGCAATGTGGTGTCGATTGCCGAGGCGTTGAGCACCGCAGGGTATCGCCGCTATATGGCCGGGAAATGGCACGTCACGCGGCATGTCGGTCCGGACGGCCCGAAGGATAATTGGCCGATGCAACGTGGCTTCGAGAAGTTCTACGGGACAATCACGGGTGCTGGCAGTTTCTACGATCCTGCAACGTTGTGTCGAGGCAACACCTACATCACTCCCGTGAATGATCCGAAGTACAAGCCGAAGACCTACTACTATACCGACGCGATCAGCGACAACGCCGTCACGTTCCTCAAACAGCACGCCGACGAGTCGCCAGAGAAACCGTTTTTTCTCTATACCGCCTACACCACCGCGCACTGGCCGATGCACGCCCTGCCGCAGGACATCGCAAAATACAAAGGCAAGTACGACAAGGGCTTTGCTCCGATTCGCGAGGAGCGGTTGGCGAAGATGAAAACCTTGGGGCTCGTCACGGCAGACACGAAGCTCTCGCCACAGTCCGACAACTGGGAAGGAGTGGGGGACAAGCCGTGGGAAGCTCGCAACATGGAAGTCTACGCGGCCATGATCGATTCGATGGATCAAGGCATCGGTCGCATCGTCGCGGAGTTAAAGCGTCAGGGTAAGCTTGAGAATACCCTCATCTTCTTCCTGCAGGACAACGGCGGATGTGCCGAGGGCTACGGTCGCCACACGCCCAAGAATGGCTATGCCACCGACTTGAAGCCCATGGGTCCGGACGATCTTCAGACGAAAATCTGGCCAGCGATGCAGACGCGCGATGGCCGGCCGTTGAAGACTGGACCGGGTGTGATGGCCGGTCCGGAAGATACCTTCATCGGCTACGGCCGAGGCTGGGCCAATGTCTCCAACACGCCGTTTCGGGAATACAAACACTTTGCCCATGAAGGCGGAATCTCCACGCCCTTGATCGTACACTGGCCCAATGGGATTGATCCGTCGCACAACGGAAGGCTGGAACATCAGCCGGGACACGTGATTGACATCATGGCGACCTGTGCCGACGTGGCCAGCGGGGCCTATCCCAAGAAGTTTGGCGAGCACGAGATCATTCCGGTCGAGGGCGTGAGCCTGCGCCCGGCGTTCTCTGGCAAGTCTCTTGAGCGTAGCGATGCGCTCTACTTCGAACATCACCTCAATTGCGCGATTCGTGACGGTGATTGGAAATTGGTTTGCAAAGGAAAAAACGGTCTCGCGGTCAAGGACTTTGACTGGGAGCTCTACAACGTAAAATCCGACCGCGCCGAATTGCAAAACGTCGCGGACAAGAACCCCGGGAAGGTCAAGGAGCTGCTCGCCAAATGGGAAAAATGGGCGGTGCGCGCCAAGGTCAAACCGTGGCCCTACAAAACGAAATGAGTGATTTTAGGCGAGTCTCAATGGCGCTGTTTCTCTTTGCGGTGGCAGCCTCTGCACCACGCGCAAGGGCCGTCGAAACTCCGCCAGCCCGTCCGAACGTGTTGTTCATCGCAGTCGATGACCTCAACGACTGGATCAACTGCCTCGGCGGTCGAAAGAACGTTCATACGCCGAATCTCGACCGACTGGCTAAGCGTGGAGTCTTGTTCACCAACGCCCATTGTGCCGCGCCGTCGTGCAACCCGTCGCGCGTGGCGATGATGACCGGAGTCGCGCCGTCATCCTCGGGCATCTATCACAACGGTCAGCAGTGGCGCGAGAGTCCGCGACTTGCCCAAGCGGTGACGCTGCCCGAGCACTTCTGCAATGGAGGATACACGGCTTACGGCGGCGGCAAGATCTTTCATGCGCTGTCGTGGATCACCGATGGCTACGGTAAACAACAAAACGACGCCAAGCTGTGGGATCATTATTGGCCCTCGGCGACCAGCCCCATGCCGGAGCCGCAATGGCCGACCGCGGCCGATCCCAAACGGGCGGCCAACGGTTATCTACATTCCAAGCCAATCGCAGTCGGCAAGAAAATCAAGAGCCGGCCCCCGCACTTCTTCGATTGGGCTCCCGATGATCAACTCGAGTCGGGGACGGCCGACTCCCAAGTTGTCGACTGGGCAATCGGCGAACTGGCCAAGAAGCGGGAGAAACCATTCTTCCACGCAGTTGGTATTTTTCGGCCGCACATCCCTTGGTATGCGCCGACGAAATACTTTGATCTTTATCCGGCCAAGGAGGTATTTCTTCCAAAGGTCAAAGACGACGATCTGGCGGATGTGCCGCCGGCGGGTCACCGCTCGATTCGCAAGGGGTGGCATCGTTGGATCGTCTCTAATGACGAGTGGCGCGCGGCCGTGCGCGGATATCTCGCATCGATCAGCTTTGCGGATGCCCAGGTGGGGCGCCTGATCGACGCTTTGGATAGGAGTCCGCACGCCAACAC
>JAPKDJ010000183.1 GCA_026421245.1 Akkermansiaceae bacterium
ATCAACGCTGACCGCGTTGCCCATCGTAGGAAGCTCAAAAGTGTTTCCGTAGGTCTTCGAGCCATCGTTTGCGGTGATAGTGATCGTAGGCTGGTGTTCGAAATAGTAGCGATTCCCGACAATTCCCGAATCCTTGATGGTGGCTAAATTCTCGACGTTATACAAGGCTGGGGCTCCGCTGATGATCCCGTTATAAACATGTGGCTTAAGGATTTCTCCATTGGAGAGATTCAGGGAATGAATCGGATCCGGGAGATGAATCGCGAAGAAACTTTCTGACGGATCAGCCCGGCTGATTGCGTTTACTCCGGTGTTGTTCACCAAAAGGTCGGTTTCGATGAAGACATCGGCCCCGCCAAACGTCCGAATGGCCCCGCCGTTGAATTTCACGGAATCTGTTGAGGTAATATCGATTCTCGCCGTGTTCTCACTGATAAACCCCAAGGCCACCTCGGTCGTCAACCCTTTCAAGAGCAAGTCTTTGGCCGTGATTGACAGCGACCCGCCATTGGAGTCAAGAACTGCATTATTTAGCTCGATTGTTCCTGCGGCATTCAGAATAATTCGCCCGCGACCCGTCTCAGATCTCATTCCAGAGTGCCTCACGTCCCCGTTCAGGATTATGTCACCAACAGCTGTGAACTTAAAAACAGTCTCAGAAGAAGTGAAATCCTCTTGGACATTCTGGACGATGACCCCTTCATTCACTACGATATTGTTTGCGGCCTCCAGAGTCAAAGTCCCTTTGTCGCCCCGACTATTGGTCCCAACTATGATATTTGCAGCGATCGTAATATCGCCAGTAGTCCCACTTTCTCCGGGGGTTGTAGCCACGGTGTAATGTATTCCGCTATCGAGGTCGGCTACGATTTTGGTCGCCTCGGTGCTATTGATAGTAATTTCACTCGGATCGAGAAGAAAGTGCCCACCTGCCGAAAGCACAATGTTATCAGCCATGCTGGCAAACTCGATTGTCTTTCCTGAGGCTTCGATGAATCCTCCGTCGCCAGCCCGGCTGCTCGCATCAGCGACTCCTGCAAAATTGGTATGGCCATCGGACCATACAACAATGTGACCACCTTTCCCGGAATCTGAGCTCGCATCAAGAACGGCGGTCTTGGTAATTGTTGTGCTTGAGGACGCTGGAGCGGTATCTGCGCCCATGTCGGTCCCGCCAACTTCGATCCTTCCGCCCTTACCGGCGTCATTACGTGCGGTGATTTCGCCAGAAACTTCGATGTGCCCGCCATCTGACTGGATCTTAGCACTCTGTCCGGCCAAGACCGTTCCGGATTGCTGAATTGCAGTCGCAAAGGCATCACCTGCAGAGAACATGACTTCTTCACCGTTAACGGTTCCCAGATTCTTCACCCCGGTTCCTTCCTTTGAGGCCTTCGCTGAGTCCGTGACATCAACCGAAAGGCCGGTTCCGCCCTGGCGCACATGCACTTCATCCCCGCTGGCAACGATGGCATACCCCTTCTTGGCGACGATTTCCCCCCTATTCTCAACGCGCTGACCAAAAAGACCCACGCCATTCTCGGTTTGAATCGATCCGAGATTGGTAATGTCACCGTCCAGGCTGAAGTTTTGAATATTGTCCAGGAAATCTGCATTTGAGATCTGTCCTGCCGCCGCCATGAAAACATCAGCACGAATGACCGAATTTGGCCCGAAGGTCACCCCTGCAGGGTTGACGAAATAGATCTGTCCGTTGGCAGTAAGGCTTCCGTTCAATACCGATGGATCGACCCCGGTGATCCGGTTAAGGAGAGATGACTGGCTGTTGGGCTGAAGAAACTGCACTGACGAACCTTCGGGAATACTAAAATGGCTATAATCAACGATCGCCTTCTGTGTCCCCTGGGTAATCACGGCACTATGCGTATCCAGACCTACGAAGTCCACTTGGCCCGTCACCACTGTGGGACTTGGGTCAATCGGATTCGCCGAAAGTGTGGCCAGAGTCGCGGCGAGAAAGGACAAACTTTGCCTAGGTACAAGTCGATTTTTCATAACAAGAAGAAAGGGGGGGGAATAAGATGAAAATATATGATTTTTTCACAGAAAAGAACTAAAATAAAAGCCTTTCAATCAAGGCTCGCTGATATCTCCAGCTCGAGGGAACAGTCTTCGAGCATGTTGCTCAACCTGATACCCGTCAACGATCCGTAAATCCCCGCCCTGGGAATCTTCGGGAGATGGCAGAAGATTCCATTCATAATACCAAAGCGGCCCTCCAGAAACACGGTCGAAGTAGCCGCTCCCCATCGCGATATAGGCTTCGACACGAGTTACCACTTTATC
>JAPKDJ010000093.1 GCA_026421245.1 Akkermansiaceae bacterium
GGGTGCTTGTATGAGGGAACTTCAAACCGTTCTACGTCCACGTCCCCCTTGGGATTTTACGAACGGCCGAGCTTCGGGTTGGTCTGTATAGAATAAGGTGCTGAGAAAAAATTGAACGGCCCACACACTTTTTGGTGAAGGCCGTAAATCTGATCATCGCAAAATGGCGCCTGAATCAGCGCTTCTTGAGAGCATGGATGGAATTGTTTTCGTTGGATGGGAAGGGAATCTAGATCAAGCTAGCAAGGCATGTTTGAAAAGCCCATCAATGATGATTTTGACATTAAAACATAGAATGAGAATTCAAGTTCTAGCGCGGCTGGGAGTCCTCTTCGCGTTTGTTTCTCCGGCCTTTTCTGATGACAAGGGAGCTGGAATGACGAAAGTGTTGTTGGATGGAAAGCGCTCCAAGGACGCGGTCCAGTTGGTCGGTGAGAATGGCCATCTCTTCGTGCCGGAATCGGATAAGGTGAAGAGTCAATGGGTTTTCAAGGATGGCGTGCTGACCGCTTCTCCCAAATGGGACAGTCTCGTGACGTCCGAGGTTTATTCCGATTTCCGGATGCATGTGGAGTTTAACGTGAACAGTGTTCTTGATGTCGATGCCGAGAAGAATGGTAATTCGGGGGTCTACATTCAGCAGAGGTATGAGCTTCAGATTCTGAACTCCTACGGGGTGGCGCCTGAAGACTACAAGGCAAGTTATGCCGGCAGCCTTTATCGGCAAAAGAAGCCGGACAAGCTTGTCTCTAAGCCGGCGGGCGACTGGCAGAGTTACGACATTGTTTTTCGGGCAGCAAGATTTGAGGGTGAAAAGAGAACGGAGAATGCCCGCATCAGCGTGATGCATAATGGCGTAATCATTCACGATGACTATGCCCTTACCAATAAGACGGGAGCGGGAAAAAAAGAGGGCCCCGAACCATTGCCAATCAAATTGCAAGGACACCACAATCCGGTGAAGTTTCGCAATGTTTGGATCCAACGTTTGAATCTCGAACCAAAGAAGAAAGCTCCACCGGCTAAGAAAAAAAAGAAGGGCTACACTTACGCTGTTCCCTTTGACAGAATTCCGCCCTCACCAGCTCTCAATCCGAGGGATGCTCTCAAAACTTTTGTGCTTCACGAGGACTTTGAGATTAGTACGGTGGTCCATGATCCGGCCGTGCAAAATCCGCTGGCGTTACGATTCGATGGTGACGGCCGGATGTGGGTGGTGGAAATGCGGGCCTACATGCCGGATGCCAACGGAAAGGGAGAGGAGGAGCCAATTGGAAGGATCTCGATCCATGAAGATACCAACAACGATGGCTTCTACGACAAGACGAGTGTCTTTCTGGATGGATTGAACCAACCCCGTTCGATCGCGTTTCACAAGGGAGGCGTTCTCTATGGAGGGCATGAGAAGCTCTACTTTATCGAGAACCTGAATGGCAAGGCCGGAAAGATGACGGTGATTGACGAAAACTACACCCAGGACGCCAATGTTGAACATCGTACCAATGCTCTCATGCGTGGGCTCGACAACTGGATCTACAATGTGAAATCGGATGCCCGCTACCGGCAGATCGACGGGAAGTGGGTGAAGGAGAAGACCTCCTTCCGTGGACAGTGGGGGATGTCGCAAGACAACTACGGGCGACTTTATTACAACGAGAATTGGTTCGGAATCAAAGCCGACCAGCTTATGCCAAACCTTCTCATGCGAAATCCCAATTACCTTCTGGGAGGAAATTACGCGACTCAGATTTCCTATCGTGACAAGCTCTATCCGGCCCGGATTACTCCCGGCGTCAATCGTGGCGGTGAAGGGGATATCGATGATAAGGGATACCTCAAGGCTGCGACCGGAGCGGCTGGGCCAGTGGCCTATCGTGGTGATCAATTCCCGCCTGAGTTTCAAAACACGGCCCTCTTTTGCGAGCCCACCGCCAACCTCGTGCGGATGGTTCACGTGACTCGGAAGGATGGTCTTCTTTCAGGTGAACATCGGATGGGGGAGAAGGAGTTCCTCGCTTCGACTGATGAGCGTTTCCGGCCGGTTAATCTTTTTACCGCTCCTGATGGCACCCTTTTTGTGGTCGATATGTATCACGGCATCATCCAGCACAAACACTACCTCACGAAGTATCTCCGTGAACACATCGCCCATCGGAATCTTGAGCGCCATCCGCGACTCGGACGAATCCATCGCATCAAATACAAAGGGAATCCCCGTGGGCCCAAGCCGAAGATGCTTGGGAAAGAGGGTGCGGCTTTGGTTGAGTATTTGTCTCATCCCAACGGCTGGTGGCGCGACCGTGCTCAGCAATTGATCGTGGATTTTGGGAAAGAAGATGTCGTTCCGGCCCTGACAGCTTTGGCGGGCGATGAAAGCAAGCCGCTTGGTCAGATTCATGCTCTCTGGACTCTTGAGGGACTTGGCCAACTGAACTCCCGTGCGATCTCCGGGGCCCTCGCTACGAGCGATCCGTATGCCATCGAATCTGCCATCCGTCTGGCTGAGCTTCTTTCTTCCGAAGAGTCGGTGAAGTTGCTTCCTGAATTTGCCGAACTTGCCCACTCGTCTGACCTGGTCATCCAACGGCAGCTCGCGGCATCACTGGGAAGAATTCCAGGAAAGGAAGCGTTGACCCTTCTTAAAGAAATCTTGATGAAGAACATCGATGCCCCGTATTTCCGGGAAATTACCATCAACGGTCTCGCTGGTCGTGAAGGCGAGTTTCAGGAGGTTTTAGGCGGTGAGTTTCAGGACGCGAAGTTCCTGAAATATCTTGAGCATTGCCTCACACCCAAGACGACTGCCGCCGCGTTCAAAGCGCCTCGCGATAAGATTCACTTGGCGTCCTTCCAGCGAGGCGAAAAGTTTTACATCCATAACTGTATGGCTTGTCACGGTGCTGATGGCAAAGGTCTCGAAGCTCTCGGGCCTCCGCTGCTGAAATCCGAATGGGTGAACGGTTCTCAAGATCGTCTTTCTGCGATTCTCTTGCAAGGTCTTATGGGGGTGATCGAAGTGGACGGGAAAAAATATACTCCAGCGGCAGCAATGCCGGGCTTGAAGGACGCCCCCCAAATTGATGATGTGCAGCTTGCCGACGTAGCCACTTTCATTCGTCACGCCTGGAACAATCGTAAGAGCGCGGTGAAGCCGGAAACCATTAAAGCGGTCCGTGACGAACTCGCTGACCGCGAGACTACCTTCACTCCGGATGAGCTTAAGAGGAAGTATTCCCAATAAGTTCGAGAGAGCGTTCTAGCGCTTCCTGGTTCGTCCGGTTTTTCGGCGGGGGCCCTTGTTCTTGAGCTTGGGCTTTTTGTTTTGGAGTGGCTTTGACTTGGTCCGGTTACTCTGGCCTTTCTTGGGCTGGGTGCGGAAGTTGCGAGGTTGGCTGTCGTAGGAGAAGTCTTTCGCGATCCTTTCTGCAAGAGGGCCTGCGACGAGCTTCGAGAGTTCTTCGAGGTTCTTGGATTCACCCTGGGTCACAAAGGTGGTGATTTCGGCAAGCTCGGATTCGGCCCGCTTGAGATAGTCTTGATCGATCTCGTGGAAGTCGAAGTGGATGATGGACTTGATCCCCGAGAGGTCGGCCTCACTAAGGACTGATTCGGTGGCAAAGATCGCCTGAAGGGTTCCTTTTTTGAGATCCTGTAATGCGCGCTCACGGAGTTCGACTTTTTTGCTGCCCGAGATGGTGTCGGTCGCGAGGTCATTTAAGCCGGCTTCGGTGTTCAGGGCCAAAAGAGTCTCGCGGTTCCTGACAAAGACCAAGGCCGGGGTTGGAAAGCTTCCGCTAGCCAACAAGTGCAGGAGAAGATCGCTCTTTTGGTGTTCGAAGACTTCGTAGATCGATTGAAGCGTGGTGGGCATGGGCTGGATGCTACTTCACAGTGTTACTTGTGCCGAGAAGATCG
Organism: Akkermansiaceae bacterium; assembly: GCA_026421245.1. Classification (GTDB taxonomy): domain Bacteria; phylum Verrucomicrobiota; class Verrucomicrobiia; order Verrucomicrobiales; family Akkermansiaceae; genus SW10. Next base: position 3,916 of record JAPKDJ010000093.1, read on the forward strand.
TTCACGGCTTTGTTGGTAACCCGCACGATGTATTTGTTGGGCTGGTTCTTGAGTGCTTTTTTCAAGGCGGGAAGGACCGGGAGAGCTTGTTTTTCGGCTTCATCGAGAGCGATGGCGGCGTGGAGTCGGGACCATTGCTCGGGGGACTCGAGAGCCTTGGTCAGTTCAGCAAGTGCTTTTGTTTCTTCGGAATTGAGCCGGAGAAGAGCACGGGCGGCAGCGATGCGAACGACGGTTGAGGAATCGTTCTCAATAATCTCTAGGCATGCGGGGACGCTTTTGCCGGTTTTGACGGCGGTGTTACCAATGCCTGTGGCGGCCCAGTAGCGGACGGCGGCATCTTGATCCTTCAGGCCCTCGTGGAGGGCGGGAAGGGCTGATTTCCCCTCGGAAGCGAGGCCCGCCATTTTGCCGAGTCGTTCGGGAAGAGTGGTGTCTTGGGTCTCGGCAAGGATGGCGTAACGGGAGCCGGCCTTTTTCTCGCGGAGTTCCATTTCCGGCTCGGGGATGAGGCCGAGGTCACGGGTGTCTTTGATCCACCGAATGTGAGCCTGACGGAGGCGGTCAAGGTTCTCTTTTTGAGCGGGGTCGCCGGCAAGGTTGTTGACTTCGTGAGGGTCTTTTTCGAGATCGTAGAATTCCTCGACTGGTTTGTGATCGGCCATGAAGGTTTTCATGGCGGGTGGCATTTTTCCGCTTTTGGCGATCCGCCGGAGTTCCTTCATGGTCGCTCCTTTTTCGGGAGTGTTCATGTATTGGAAGTAGGGCTTAAGTGGCTCGTAGTTGCGGATGTAGCGATAGCGTTTGTCGCGGACGCTGCGGATGATGTCGTAGCGCTCGTCCATGCGGTCGCGGGCGCCGTAGATGTAGTCGCGTGGAGGAGTGAGATTCTCACCAAGGAAGGCCCGGCCCTGGGTGACGGGCGGGGCAGGGAGTCCCGCGAGATTGAGGGCGGTATTGCCGAAGTCGAGGGAGCTGATGAGTTGGTCGTCGGTCGTGTCAGGTTTGCCTTGGTCGGAAGCACGAAACTTCCCGGGGATACGGACGATGAGGGGAATACGGGTGCCCGAGTCATAGAGCCAGCGCTTGGCGCGCGGGAGCCCGACTCCATGGTCGGACCAGTAAATGATGATGGTGTCTTCGTAGAGGTTGGCCTTTTTGAGGGCCTCGATGTGATCGCCCGCCCAGGCATCCATGGCGGTGATGAGTTCGTAGTTGCGCTTCCAGTCTTCGCGAACGGTGGGGGTGTCGGGATAGTAAGGCGGGAGGGTGCTCAGCTTATCTGGGTCCTGCCGCTCACCGGGGGAGAGGTTCTTGGTGACGGAGTTGTATTTTGATTCTCCGGCGATGCCGCTCTCGTGGCAGCCGGTGAAGTTGAAGACGGCGAAGAAGGGTTGCTTGGGATCCTCGCGGTTCTTCCAGTGGGCCTTGCCGCTGCTGGCATCCCAGGTTTCTTTGGACTCTTTGAACTGGTAGTCCTTTTTTGAGTTGTTGGTGCAGTAGTAACCAGCTTGGCGGAGGTAGATGGGGAATGCTTTGATGGAGTCCGGCATGGTTGCGTTGCTGCGCATGTGCATGGTGCCGATGGTGGTCTGATACATCCCGGTGATGATTGTGGAACGACAGGGGGCACAAACTCCGGCGGCGGTGTAGGCATTGGTGTAGCGGACGCCTTCCTTGGCGAGTTGGTCGAGATGGGGTGTGATGGCCTGGGCGTCGCCATAGCAGCCGAAGTGAGCATTGATGTCCTCGGCGGAGAGCCAGAGAATATTGGGCCGTGGGGCGGCTTGAGTCTCACGCAGAGTCGCGGAGGCGCAGAGAAAGATGAGGAGAAGAGTTTTCATTTTGGTGACTTACGGGGCTTCTTTTTGCGATTGAGGTAGCGTTTGAATTCGGGTCGATCTTTCCAGCCTTCAATGTAGGGAGCATACTCCGGCGAGGTGGTCCAGGAGCGGGCTTTAACGGGGTCGGGTTTGATTCCGGCGGGGAGGTCGCCTCCGGCGAGGCTATTGTCGACGGAAGTGTTCCAGGTTTTAAGTTTGGCTTTCAAGTCACTGGCGATTTTTGGGAGCTCGTTGATGAGGTCCTTTGACTCGGTTTGATCTTTGGAGAGATCGTAGAGTTGGTAGTTTCCGCCGCCTTTTTTGTCGTTCAAGAGTTTGAAATTGTTGTCGATGACGGCGGTGCGGCCGGTGTGACGGAAGAAGAGCGGTTCTTTGCGAGGGCCGGTTTCGGTTTTGAAGAGAGGGAAAAGGCTGACGCCATCGATGGGCTTCAGCATGGAGTCCTTGGGGAGGTTTGCGATGTCGGCAAGGGTGGGGAAGATATCGACAATGCCGGATGGAGTGGAAGTACGACGGGATTCGGAGATCCCGGCAGGCCATTCAATGACGCAGGGGACGCGGAGGCCTCCTTCGAAAATGCTGTTTTTGAAACCCCGGAGGTTTCCAACGGTGCCGGGTTTAATGCCGCTGAGACCTCCGTTGTCGCTGTTGAACCAGACGATGGTGTCTTCGTGGAGGTTGAGTTTGCGGAGGCCGGCGCGAAGGGTGCCGATGCTGCGGTCCATCGCGACGAGTTCTCCGTAGTGTTCTTGTGAAGCTTTGGAAAGACCTTTGAACGGGGCCTTGTCCTTCTCGCTGGCGATAAAAGGATCGTGAGGGGAACCAAACCAGATGACGGTGAAGAAGGGTTTTTTTCCTTTTGATTTGGCTTCGATGAATTTGAGAGCTTCGGCGACGATGACTTCGGAGGAATCTCCTTGGGTCTGCTCGAACTTGCCCTGGCGGCTCATGAGGGGATTGAGGTCGAAGAAGTTGGTGACGGAGAACCACTCGTCGAACCCGAAGATGCCGGGGTGATGGGTGTCGGTGGCAAGAATGGGAGCGCCGGGCCCACTGAAGCCATTGATGTGCCATTTGCCAAAGTGGCCGGTGGCGTAGCCGGCTTTTTTAAGAGCGGCGGGGAGGGTCTTTTCTTGACGGCGGAGAGCGTGACCGTGGTTGAGGACGGTGGTGCGGTCGTTGGATCGTCCGGTGAGAACGCTGGCGCGCGCGGGCGAGCAGTTGGGAGCGGCGTAAAAGTGGTCGAAGCTGAGACCGTTTGCCGCCATGGCGTCGAGGTTGGGTGTTTTTAAAACGGGATGGCCGTTGTATCCGGTTTCCCCCCAACCCTGGTCGTCGGTCATGACGAGGACGATGTTGGGACGGGTTGAAGCGAGACAAGTCGAAGCGCAGAGCGAGAGCAGGAGGAGAGATTTCATGGCGAAATTATTCGAAGCGGAACCAGTCGAGATTGGCGAGATGTTGTTTGCCTGGATTGGTAAAAGTTAGGCGAAGATTGACGAGGTCAGAGGGAAGATTTTTGAGCGGGATGGTCACTTCTTTCCATTTTTTCCAATCGTCGGTTGGTTTCAATTGGGCTTCGCCGATTTTTTTACCATTCGCGGTGATCGTCACGGTGGCTCCATTCCCGGCGGAGGCGTAACGGAAGGTCATTTTTTGACAGCCTTCGAGCAGGAAGCGATGATACTCGGTCCAATGGGAGTGGTTGATCGCTCCGAGGAATTGATGGTCGCTTTCATTGAGAATTTGAGTGCCGTTGTTCGTGGTATAGGATTCGGCTTGGATGGTTCGGGGATGGAGGCGGATTGACGCGGTTCCTGAAAAGGAGGAAGCCTTTCCGCTGTGGCCGCCGGAATCAGTGTAATTTGCGGAGAGCTCGAGTGTTTGGTCTTGTAAGGGGAGATTGATGGTCCCGATGGACCCTCGAGAAACTTGGGGAGCGTTCTTGGCGGACAGGGAATAGACCCAACGCATCATGGAGCCAACTTCATCCCGACTGAGGTTGGGATGAGGAAGCATGGGAATCTCTCCCCAGATTTTGGATGAACCAGAAATGACGCGACTAACAGATTGCTCAAAAGCGGAGGGATCGTCCTTGTAGCGTTTCGCGATATCGTTGAAGGAAGGGCCAATCAGTTTTTGAGTGGAGTGATGGCAGTTGAAACAATCGGAAGCTCGGATGGCTGATAGCCCCGGTGCTTCCTTGGCCAAAGGAGCCAGAGTGACGACTGTCGTCGCAAAAGGAGAGGGGTCTTTTTGTGAGTCGCCGTCTTCCCGATCGGATACGTGGAGTTGGAAAGCGACTGGTTTTCCGGGCGTATAGAAGGACCCATCGGGAGGAGATTTGAAAGCGAGAATTGGCGGCGTGTTTCCGGCCGTGATGGTGTGCTCGGTGGTGCTCGTTGCTCCGTTTTCGTCGGTCACTTTGAGAGTGATCAAGTGATCGCCCGGTTCAGTGAGAGTCAATTTTGGAGCGATGGCGGTTGAGAATTCCTTGCCCTGATGAGTCCAGGCATAACGAAGCTTTCCACTTTCGGGATCCTTCGAGCCCGAGCCATCGAGGCTTACGCTCAAAGGGATGAGGCCGTGCTTCCGATCGGATTGGAATTGAGCCACGGGATCGAGGTTCCCGTGGCGGTAGCTGATATGAATGAGACGGGCGTCCTTGTTGTTTCCCCAGGTCGAGCCGTAGTCGATGAACCAGAGGGTGCCATCGGGAGCAACGAGGGCGTCGGAGGGACGCTTGATTTTGACGGGAAGCGGGAACTCTTCGATTCCAGCGAGGTTTTCGTTTTCGTCAAGACGAGCCCATTTGATGAAGGTGCGATGCCAGTCCCAAAACAGCAGACAATGATCAAATTCTGCGGGAAGCCCTCCGGTCTTCTTAAATTCAGGGCGGTAGTGAAAAATAGGTCCGGCACAGGCAGTGCGTCCTCCTTTCTTCAATGCGGGGAATTCAGGTGAGTCAGCATACGGATAAAAGATGAAGGCAGATTGGGCTGGCGGGAGATCCTTGCGTCCAGTGTTGAGCGGGGAGTCGTTGATAGGTTTGGTGGGATTGAACTTGGCGCCAACCTTGCCGTTTGTGAAGTCGACTCGCGAGTAGGGTTTGTTGTCGGCGATGAAGTAGGGCCAACCGAAGAAACCGGATTTGCGAGCCTGATTGATTTCGTCGTGGCCCCGGGGGCCTCGAGGACCGTCCGTTCCGGCATCGGGTCCGACGTCACCCCAGTAGAGGTGGCCGGATTTTGGATCGATGGAGAACTTCCATGGATTGCGGCATCCCATGACGTAGATTTCAGGACGAGTTCCGGGAGTTCCAGGAGGGAAGAGGTTGCCCTCGGGGATTTTGTAGGAAGCATCGGGTTGAATCTGGATGCGAATCAAACCTCCGCGAAGGTCGTTAGGGTTGGCGGAGGATTTCTCGGCGTTCCAGGGTTCGCGTCCCGGACGACGATCAATGGGAGCATATGAGGCGGAGTCCCCAAAGGGGTGGGTGTTGTCACCAGCGGAGGCAAAAAGGCAGCCATCGGGTCCAAATTTGAGCATGCCACCGTGGTGACAACATTCACGTCGCTGGGTGGCCCACTCGATGACTTTTTTTTCATCAGTGAGAGTATCAGCATTGAGGGAGAATCGGCTGATGCGTTGGCCCACAAAGTCCGCCGGTGAGTAGAGGAGAAAGAGGTGATTGTTTTTCTCAAAATTTGGATCGAGGGCGATTCCAAGGAGTCCGTTCTCTTGTTCGCCGAAGACTTTGATCTCAGCAAGAGAGGTCCGGTCTCCGGTGACGGGATGAATCCGGCTGACTTTCCCCTGGAGTTCGATCAGGTAAATCGAACCATCGGGCCCAAGATCCATGCCCATGGGACGGGCGAAATCTTCCGCGATGGTTTTGACTTCGAATCGGAAAGATTCAACCCCGCCGGCGAAGTGGGCGAGGGCAAAGAAGAGAAGCGTTTTTAAGTACGAGGACATTCTGTTAATGAGCGATGATCGCTATCCACCATTTCTGAGGAAATGGCCTGTCCATGGCAAGGGGCGTTTTAGGTCCGGGAGTGTGTTTCTTGCTTAAGTTGATCGAGAAACTGTTGCAGGAAGCGAGATCGTTCGGCGGCAAGAGCCTTTCCCGCTTCGGTTTGCATGGTGTCCTTGAGGCCAAGAAGCTTTGCAAAAAAGTGATCGACGCAGAAGCTGGCATCGTCGGGAGTGCGGTTTTCGCAGAAGGGATCGATGGGGTTGTAGAGTTGGGACCCCATGTGACCGCCAAGCATGAGGCAGCGACTAAGGCCGATTGCTCCGAGCGCCTCGATTCGGTCGGCGTCCTGGAGAACTTTTGCTTGGATGGTGCGCGGAGTAATATTGGCGGAGAAGCTGTGGGCTTCGATGGCGTGGTGGATGGCGTCGAGATGTTCAGCGGGGTAGTTTTTCTCGCATAGAAAATCAATGGCGCGATCGGCTGCGAGACGAGAGGCTTGGGACCGTTGGGGGGAGTTCTTGGGAACGTGGACGCAGTCGTGAAGGTAGGCGGCGGGGAGGAGGACATCGAGAGAGAGGCCTTCAACTGCGGCGAGGTGACGGGTGTTCAAGACGACGCGCTCGATGTGTTGGGGGTCGTGGGCGGGATCGCTTTCTCCTTGTGACTTAAGAAAGGCGCGGAAGGTGGTGATCCACTCCGATTCTTGTGCGGGAGTCATCTGCGAGCTAGAAAGTGATTTGGCCGTTCAGGTAGTCGGGCGGGACGGTCTCGGTGAGCCAGACTCCGTCCTCAGATTTGAAGAACTGGAAGCGGTGGGACTCCATGAGGCGGGCTGCGATTTCGAGAATGATGGGCTTGCGATGTTTTCGTCCTACTTCATGAGCAATGCGGACATCTCCGCACAGCTGGACGTGTTGGCGGGACATCTTGGAGAGCCCCTTGCTCTCGATCGAATCCATGAAGCGGGAGCAGGTGCTATGGTAGAGGAGCTCGGGTGGAGATTCAGCGGTGAGCTTAATGTCGATATCGACCGAATGACCTTGGGAAGCGCGAATGCTATCGCCGTCTTCCGAGAAGAAAAAGCGCTGCTTACTCTGCTCAACGATCGTTTGAAGACCGTCGCGCGAGAGGATTTTGCTATTTTTTTTAAGGCCGGCGAGAAGGTCGTCGATTTTTGCCCAGCCCTGGGAGTCGAGTTTCAAGCCGATGGATGCGGGATCGTGGCGGAGAACTAGGCTGAGGAAACGGCCGACCTTTTGTTCGTTTTTGGTCATGGATTTTTTTGAAAGCTCAACTCTCGGTGAGAGGGACAATGCAATGAACTCGAGCATGTTGGGGTGATGAGTCACGCCCTCCATGAGTGGAGACTAGCTGGAGATGATCCCTCTGTCGAAGTTAGAAAAGAGAGACTGCGGGGATTGGGTGGGAGGATCTTGCCACGCTGGAGGTCGCCTTCTCTGTGGGGAAAGAGGGTGATGCAGTGGCGGCCTTGGTTCCTCTACTGATCGTCGGTCCGGAAGAGGATCAATTTTTTCCGGAGGTGGACTCCTAGTTTTAAGGCATCTCTCTGAAGAAGCGCCTGCTGCTGCTGGGCATAAGCGAGAGTCATTTTCTGAGGGGCTTCGGGAGCTGGAGTCGGGGGGGCTTCTACTTGTTCAACAGGAACATCCGCTCTTTGGGTTGGCTTTTTGAAGTTGGTAACCGCTAAAATTCCAATGAGTAAGAACACCAAAGCTACCGCAGTTGAGAGAGCCATAGGAGATGAAATGCTGGCCCATTTCGGCGTCGAAATATTTGCAGGATTTTTTGATGAAATGCTGGCCATGATTTTGGAACATAGATCGAGGTCTGACTCTCCGGCGCTCGTGACGAGCCGGGATTCGAGAGATGAGATCTGCTGAAAGAATTCCTGGCATTCACGGCAGCGGGAAACATGTTTCGCGAGCGGCTCGGTGGGATTCTGGTTTCTTTGGGCAAGATTGCAGAGAATACGTTTCATTGAATGGCTTTGGATTGAAGTTGAATTGGGGGGGCTCCTTTAAGGAGAGATTTTCGAGCGCGATGAAGAAGAACTTTTACGTTTGTTTTGCTCAGGGTTGTGACTTTGGCGATCTCGGATAGATCGAGATCCTCTTGAATTCGCAACCAGAGGATCTCAGCGGAACGCTCATCCAAGTTGGTGCGAATCCAATGCCAGATGGCATCGACATCCTCCTGTTGTGAGAGCAATTTTTGAGGGTCGGCTTCTCTGTCCGGTTTCGGTTCCGTGGCCAGTTGTTCATGAACTCGTCGTCGAGAACCGGCTTGGCGTAGAAAGTCGATTCCTTCACGGCGGGCGATCGTAAAGAGCCAAGGCGAAAAACGGTTCCCCGATCGAAAGCGTGACAAGCTGTCATGCACCTGGAGAAAGGTTCGTTGGGTGACGTCTCGGGCATCTTCAAGGTTTCCAATTT
>JAPKDJ010000184.1 GCA_026421245.1 Akkermansiaceae bacterium
GCGAAGAGCTTGATGGTGTGGTCGCGGAAGCGGGCGTCGAGCTTTCCGAGTTTACCTTCGGCGGCTTTGTAGATGCGGAGCTCGAAGACGGCATCGGTAGCAGGGTTCGCGGCGTTGCTCCAGGTCGGCGAGTAGTCGGCGGTCTTTAGGTAAACGGACTCGGGAGATTTGGCGAGGATCTTGCCGTCCTTCTGAGATTCGGAGGCGACCTTTTTCCACTCGGGGTCGGAGATGAAAGCTTTCCAGGATGCTTTGGCGGCGTCGCGGCTTTTGTGTTTGATAACGTAGATGAGGGTGTTTTTAGATTTCTCGTCGTCGGTGGGGACCCAGTAGCCGAGGGATTCAATGCCGTGCTTTTTGAAGAGGGAGACGGTGTGGTCGCGGAATCTGGCGTTGAGGGCGTCGAGCTTGTTTTCGTTGGTGGTGTAGGTGCGGAGCTCGAAGACGTCGGAGAAGGATGGCGGGGTGAGGGCGGCGAAGGCGATGGGAGCGAGGAGTTTGGCGAGGTTCTTTTTCATCGTTGTGGTCTTGGTTTGTTGTGGAGAGGGAAACATAAGAAGTTGAAAGCGAATGGACACAATTATCAGCGCAAGAGCGAGCCTTCTTCGAAGCAGTAGGGTGCAGGGCGATCAAGCGAGGGAGGCCGCTACATCGTGTGGGTTTTTGTTACACTGCTAGGATTTTTCTTTCGAGGTAGGGAGCTTGGGGGGATCGGAGAGGGGAGAAAGGGAGGCGTTCGGATTCGGCTCAAGCGAGCAAGCCTTTCAATGGTCCAGTACTATCGGCAAACTGCTTCATGTCCGCTCCCATCAATTGGGCTTGTGACAACCACAGATTTGCAAGAGGCGTATTTTCGGGGCAATTAAGGATGCGACCTGTCTTGAGTTTGCCGTTGGCAGAACCTGCCACGATGATGGGGAGTTCATTCATGGTGTGATGCCGTCCATCACCCAATCCAGAACCCAACGTGACCATGGAATGATCCAGGAGTGTGCCGTCCCCCTCGCTGACCGCATCCATCTGCTCTAGAACTTCCGCAAACAACTCCACGTAAAACCGGTCCACTTGAACCAGAAAGTTCTTCACACTTTTGTCGTTCTGGCCGTGCGTGAGTCCATGATGTGATTTGGAAAAGTTCAATTCATGGTAGAGTTGCGGCGAACCCCACCTCTCGGGCGCAAGCATGAAGGTGGCGACATGAGTCAGGTCGCCTTGAAATGCCACCACAAGTAGTTTTCCCATCAATCTGATGTATTCCCCGCGGGTCATGGGCTCTTCATCGGGTTCCGTCACGTCCGCTCTCTTGTGGGCACGGTAGTACTTGTTCAACTTCTCAATCTGCTTTTCGATTTCTCTCACTGAATCAAAGTATTCATCCAATTTATCCTTGTCTTGATACGTCAGATTTCTCTTAAAGTTGGCGGCATCTTCCAAAATTAAATCGGTGATGTCTTTGTCCGAGTTGCTCGTCTTGAAAAGACGCTGATAGACCTGAAGCGGATCTTTCATCGCGGTCGCGACATGCTCCGGGCCATACCAGGAGATGTTGTCCAAATAGATCGATTCCTTGAGATCTTTGAAGCTATTGCAGTTCAATTCCATGGATCGAATTGGCGTCCGATGGCTCACCTGGTCTGCGATGAGATGGTCCAGCGTTCGGTCCATCGGGTAAGGCGACTTGAGCTTGCCATGAGGATCGGCCGAAGAGAGATAACAGGAGCTGCATTGGTTGTGAACATCGACCCCTCTCACATTGACCCTGGACAACCCGGTGATCAAGGTGACCTTGCTGCCCACTTTTTTGAGTGGGCTCAGGGTTGGCATCGAGAGAAAGTCAGAGTTGTCCTTTTCTGGGAAAAAGTGATCTCTCACAAAGCCCATCGGCGAATAAAATGAGGCGAAACGCAATGACGGCTCTTTCTCTTTCTTAGTTTTCGGATCCGCGGCATACATCTCCAGCCAAGGGAGAGCCATCACGCTGCCGCTGGCCCCAAGTAGAAATTTTCGACGGTCGATAGATTTCATTGATTTTTAATTTGGGTAAATATGGGATGGACCGCAATATTTTTGATGACGGATCTCATTCTGTAGTGATCTTTTTTGCTCGCCTCTGCGATTTCACCGATCGCAACTCGATCTGCAAAAGTCAGTTCTCGCCCCAAGGCATACGATAGAAGGTGCCCCACGAAGGCCTTCGCAAATACGTCTTCTTCAGCGAGGACCGCGTCCTTGAATCCAACGATATCCTTAAACTCATGTTTGCCAAACAATGTTCCGCT
>JAPKDJ010000185.1 GCA_026421245.1 Akkermansiaceae bacterium
GTTGGCCCGTGGGACCGGAATACGCCGAAAGTTCCAACGTGACCCATGCCCATAAGCTTCAGGGAAAGCTGCTGCTGATCGTGGGCGAGTTGGACCGCAATGTCGATCCGGCCTCGACGATGCAGGTCGTCAACGCCTTGGTCAAAGCCGACCGCGATTTTGACATGCTGATCATCCCCGGGGCCGGCCATGGCGCGGCTGGTTCTTCCTACGGGAAACGCCGTCAGAAGGATTACTTCGTCCGTAACCTGCTGGGTGTCGAGCCGCGATGGGAGCCGTAAGAAACTTGCACCGCAAAGTGAGCAAGTGATTGAAGCCCGCGAACTGATTAAGGCGGCTGTGATTAAAGGGAATTAAGGGAGGCTAAAATGAATTATCAACACAAAACCAAACCCTTCCTAATCACACTCTTGCTGTGCAGCGCGGCACCACTCTTGCAGCCACTCTCGGCGGCCCCCGAACCCGCTGCGGACCCGGTTGCCTGGCATGTGCCGAACGCAGAGCTGCGTGTGCCGGTCAAGGTGGTGGTGAAGAACCGCCTTCTGCGTGTGCCGGTCGAAGTGGCGGTGAACAATGCGTTGCTGCGGATGCCGCCGCAGGTGTATATCGCCGATTTGAATCCGCTCGAAATCACGGGTGGGCTCGCCTTTGATCCTAAAACCAAGAGCGCCATCCGGCGTGATGCCCGCAAGCCGGAAGAGAAAGCGGCGACGATTGCTAAGGAGCAGGAACGCTACAAAAAGGCGAAGACGAAGTGGGACCCCAAAGCCTACAGTCGACTGCATGAAAGAGAAGGCGGCCCGATCATGCGCGTTACCGGCTCGGCGACGTACGCCATCAAGCCGGAGTACAAATACTTTTCCTGCTGGTCAGACTTATACCCTCAAAGCAAGATCTTCATCGATGGTAAGCCGGTTCTCCCAGATCGCAACGTAGTGACCATCCCCACTGGCGCCAAGACGCTTAAGATCGAGGCCCGCGACCCACATCTTCGTCAGGCAGGTTTCATAACCCGCAGCCCTCGCGTCACTCACTCGGCGATCAGTCTTCCCGGTCATGACCCCACGCGGCTGGTTCCCGTCGTGCATCGAGCAAGCGGCCAGCGGGTCGGCTGCCGCACGGTCTGGGCAGAGGCAGGAGAACTCATGTCGATCATGTTCGACTCGTCCAGCGGCGACCATGAGTATTGGGTCTACCTAGTCGACCAGGCGAAGAAACCGGCGCCACTGGATTGGGCACCACAGGCGGATCTTATTCAAGAAGTTCGTCAGCTCGATCGCTACGATCCCGATCTCGAAACACTCGCCGGCTTTGAGAAGCTATGGGGATCTGCAGCAACCTTCGGAAGGGGCGTTTGGCCGGACCGGGTAATCTATGAAGGCACGGTTCAGTTCCGGTCGAAAGCCGCAGACGGGTTGAGTTTCGCCCAACTGGCAGTTTCCCAACCGGTAAAGCTCAAGCGAATCAGCGGGATCTTTCAGATTCCGGCAACGGGTTCTTACCGGCTTTTGTGTATGAATGGACCTGGGGGCTATGTATTGCTCGACGGCCAATTGATCGCGACGTTTCGGGGAGCCAAAATCGCGCGACTTTTCGAGATGAAAATCGACCAAGGAGAGCATCGCATAGAGTTTTTGCAATATAGCCCCATGGGGCAGGTCGGCTGGGCCGGGCTATGGTGGAAGGATCCAACCAACAAGGATTACAACGGGGAATATTCTTCGGGATGGCCGGCCTTCGGCGAGGTCTACGGCGGCGGCTACAAGCTCTGGGAGCCGCGGGCGGATGCCACGCCCGCGCCGCTAGAATATCGCACGACAGGAGCGCGAGCCTCGTATCGTTGGTCTCACTCCGCCCATCTCTGGGCCGCCTCTCCCGGGCATGATCTCAACTGGTATCGATTCAGCGCCCATGCTCCGGGCGCTTCCACAGAGGCCGTCTACCGCTGGCGATTCGACGACGGCCGCACGGCCGAAGGCAAAGAGGTGATGAAGCTCTTCTTGCGGCCCGGCATGAGGAAGGTCCAGCTAGAAGTGCTGGATGCCCCGGACGGCAAGGTGATCGCCCGCGCCGCCGGCTCGGTCAATGTTCAGTTGAATCTGGCCGATTGGAATAATTTCAGCATCAAGCAGGACCGTAAGCGTGCCGGCAGCCTTCTGCAGGAGATGATTTGGGCGTTTATGGAGGAAGACAGGCTCGAGCCGTTGCCGCTGGACGATCTCGTGAACCTCTACGAGTGGTCGTATCCGTTGAAGCACTGGCGGGCGAGTTGGAA
>JAPKDJ010000094.1 GCA_026421245.1 Akkermansiaceae bacterium
TGCTGAACGGCATCATAGGTTAGTGCTACATAATTCTTAGAACACTGGATATAAGCTGTGGAGTTTGATGTGAGCATCTTCGTTAGTGAACTGCCATTTGATGCGGGTGGGTTTAGCATTCTTTGCGATTAGATAAGCGGCCACTTCGCGGGTCATTCTTCCGACCGCTAAAATCAGCTCCTGGCCCACACTCGAAACCATGCAGCAAAAGAAAATTCCTAGCCATTGTGCTTCAACTTCGCGGGAGGGATTTCTGTGGGACTTGGTTGCCAACGCTCGCTACGCGTGGAACATTCCGGTATGCTTGGGCCGATTAACATGACAGAACCGATTGCCACAGCAGCTGCCAACCGCATGGAGGGTTTTCCGGCGGTCTTGAGCTGCCAGCGGATGTCTTCGGGTTTTTCCAATTCGAACTATCGGTTCGAGACTAGCAGCGGGGTCTTTCTGCTGCGCGAATGTACCGGTCGAGACCGTCCTGGGGTGGATTATGAACTCAATGTGCTCGACTGGCTGCGCGCGCATAATTTTCCGAGTTCGGCCGCCATCCGCTTCGGTGACGGTGAGCGTTGGATCTCCGGACCCGGGGGCTCACTGCTCGTGCTACTGGAGTGGTTGGACGGATCTGAACCTTTATGCGAACAGGTGACCGTAAAAACGATTGCCCGCGCGCTCGGCGATCTCCATCAGTTACCACCCCCGTCCGGCGGATGGTGGCGGCGTGAGAACCCGAACGGCCGGGAAGCCGCCGCCCAACTGGCAGAAATCATCGCGCCCGATGATCCTGCTCACTTCCAGTTTTTTCGCAAAGAGTTTGAACGACTGAGACCTCGCTTGGGCGAGCCCCTTCCAGGGGGGTTGATCCACGGTGATGTCTTTACGGACAACACCCTTTTCCATGACGGCAAACTGGTTGCGATCCTGGATTTCGAAGATGCCTGCGAGGACGTTTTCCTTTTCGATGTCGCCATGACCATCCATGGCTTTTGTTTTCCGGAGGAACATTGGCGACCAGATTTGGCACAAGCATTTCTTGACGTTTACAAAGATCGCCGGGCTCTGACTGATTCGGAACGTGAATTACTTCCGATCTACCTCCGCTGGTGCCCGCTCGCTATCATGGGCTGGCACCTAAGACAGCTGCGCCGCAGGCCGGACAAGGGAAACGAGAAGCGCGTCGCAGAACTCATCCGGCGGATCGAGACACTGAGGGAGGCGAGCTGGCCGATAATTTAAACCCCGCCCTCTACAGCCTCTGGCAAGAGGGCGAGTCTCGCGACCGAGTCGTTACGTTTGATTTTTTTCCGCCATCGTATGGACCGACCGGCTGAAGCAATACCAGCGCAGGGAGTTTCTATTCTATGTCACCAAGGGCATGATCATTGCCGGGCCCGGACCATGTTTGGCAGATCAGTTAGGGGGCACCTCGGCCTTTGCCGACGAGGGGCCGGGATCGCTCAATTTCGGCAAATTGCACCCGCTCGTCGGTCTCATCCAAAACACGGCACCCGACAAATTGTAGCCGATCCTCATCAAGAAACTGAAAGCCGGGGAAACCGATCCCCGCCAGCTCATCGCCGCCGTTTCGTTGGCGAATGCCGAAACGTTCGGTGGCGAAGACTACATCGGTTTCCACACCGAGATGGCACTCGTCCCCGCATTGAGGATGTCCGAGCGATTACCCGATGCCGAAAAGGCACTTCCCGTTCTCAAAGTGATCTACTGGAATGCGGGCCGCATCCAGGAGATCGGCGGTGCCAGCAAAAAAACGCTCCATCCGATCGTTGCAAAAGCGGCCAAAACCAAAGATCCCCACGGCGGCGAATCCCTTCGCGCTATCAGCCGGGAAGATGACATGGACAAAGCCGAAAACCTTTTTGCCGGGATGACCAAAAGCTCGTTGCAGGATGCCTACAACCATCTCCAGTGGATCGTCCAAGATGACATGAACGTGCACCGCTTTGTCCTCGCCCATCGCGTCTGGAAACTCGTTGATATCGTCGGCCCTGCCCACGCCCACACCATCCCCCGGCAGTCGGTGAGATTCTGCGTAAAGAACGAGCAAAACATCATCACCAATGAAAAACGCCATCCGTCGCCGATCCGCACCTTGGTCCCCAAACTCCTCGACCAGCATAATCTGATCGGCCGCGCACTCGGGACAAAAGACCCCGAAGACACCTGGGTCGAAGAGCTCAGCACGCTGATCTATACTGCGGGTAAAGAGCGTGCTACCGATGCCGTCGCTGCCGCAATCGCCGAAGGTTTTTCCCCGGAGTCCATCGGTGAGGCCATCTCGCTCGCGGCCAATCAGCTCGTCCTCCGTCAGGGCAACGGCCGAACCCACGGGGATTCTCGCGGCGTCCACGGATCGGACGCCATGAATGCGTGGCGAAATATGAACCGGGTCACCAACCCGAGGAACACGGTAGTCGGCCTTCTCGTCGGTGCCTACCACACCGCCGAATACAGCGCCGACCCGAAAGTGAAAGGCGAACCGTATCCCCACGAGGCGCATCGTAAAATGGTGAAAGCGACCGGACCGGACACGCTTTTGAAAGAGGCGGAAGGCGCCATCCGCGAAAACTTAGCGGAGCGCCACGAGAACGGGCCAATTTTCAGGAAATTGAAGCCCGGTGTCCCGTCGGTTTGAAATCGTCAACCAATCCGGGTTAGTGGGAACGACAGAATTCCTCGAAGCGGCTGATTCCTTCGTTGAGAATATCAAGCGTCGTGCAATAGCTGATACGCACCCCCATGTCGTGACCGAAGGCCACACCAGGAACTGCTGCCACTTTGTAACGGGTGAGGAGCTTGTCGCAAAGATTCACTGACTTCAGTCCCAAATTAGTACAATTCACAAAGAAGTAAAAAGCTCCCTTCGGCTCCACCACACTCACGTTTGGAATCGCCTTAAGTCGGCTTAGCATGAACTGGCGACGCACATCATATTCACCGCGGAGGTTCTCAATGAAAGGCGCAGACGCTGGATCGGTCAGAGCCGCCAAGGCTCCATACTGAGCGAAGGTTGTGGCATTCGAACTGGTGTGACCTTGAATCGTTGAAAGGGCCTGAGCAATCGCCGCGGGAGCGGCAGTGTATCCGATACGCCAACCTGTCATGGAGTGGGACTTGGAGAAACCGTTCACTGTGATCGTGAGGTTGTAGGCATCCTCATTAACCGAAGCGACACTAACATGTTTCTGATCCCCATAAACGAAGTGCTCGTAGATTTCGTCCGCAAGGATAATAATGTCCTCATAGGAAGCGACTTCGACGACCCCTTCAATTTCCTCCCTGCTGTATACCGAACCAGTTGGATTTCCCGGGGTATTGAGAATAATCATCTTGGTGCGGGGCGACATGGCCTCCTCAAACTCGGCAGCAGTGATTTTCCACTTATTGCTTTCCTTGGTCTCAACCAAAACGGGAACCCCACCCGCCAGCTTAACCATCTCGGGATAACTCACCCAGTAGGGTGAAGGAATGATCACTTCGTCACCTTCTTCAACCACTGCGAGAATGGCATTGAAGCAGGCCTGTTTGGCCCCGGAAGTGACACAGATTTGCTTTGGCTCATAGCTGAGTTCATTATCGTTCTTTAGCTTTTTGGAAAGAGCTTCGCGGAGCTCGGGAATTCCGGCAGCCGGAGTATACTTAGTCTTCCCTTCGCTAAGCGCGGTGTAGGCGGCTTGCTTGATGAAATCAGGGGTATCGCAGTCAGGCTCACCACCAGCCAGGCCGTATACTTCTTCACCGGCAGCACGAAGGGCCTTGGTCTGGTTGGTGACGGAAAGGGTCAGGGAGGGAGTGACCGAGGCAACGCGATTAGAAAGACTGTCCATGATATTATGTTCGATTGGTTTACCCCAAAAACCGGGAAAAAACATCTATGGGTGGCGAATGGCGCGTTTCTCCCCGGGGAGCGGGGTTTTTCTGCACACGCACCGGACTCCTTGCAAGGCAAATGAACTCGTAATCCTTATTTTTATTAAAAAGTCGCCCGGTCCTTCAAGACACCGAAAAGGATGCAGTGACCCACTTCCCTATCTTCTTGTGTCCGAGAAGTTTAAATTCGCAGTTCTCGGCAGTCTCGAGAACCTGCAGCCACTGCTCTGCAAGAATTCCAGAGAGGATCAACCGCCCTTCCCCCTTGATCCACTTTGCCATCAAGGGAAGAGCTTCGATCAAGACAGTTGAGAAAAGATTGGCCGTAATGACTTGAAAGCGCTTCGTGTTCTTCCAAGTGAAGACATCATCCTCAAAAACCTCTATTTCAGAGATTTTATTGCGCGCCATATTAAGAGCGGCAACCTCGACCGCCTTGCCATCAAAATCGAAAGCCTGCACCTCTCCTGCCCCTAGCATCTTACCTGCCATCGCAAGCACTCCGCTTCCGGTTCCGAGATCGAGATAACTCCAGCCGTCCTCAAGCTCATCGGAATGATCTACCAACAAACGAAGACACGTTGCAGTCGTCGGATGGTCTCCTGTTCCAAAGGCCATCTCGGGAGGAACTACGATCACGTCCTTTCCCGGAAAGGCGTTGTCATCAACTTCAATTTGGGAAATCACGAGTCGGTCCCGAATCATGAGGGGCTCTGTCTTGGGAGCACTCATCGCGACCCAGTCACGAGATTTTAACTCGCGCACCGATCCTCCAAACTGCTCTTGGATCGATTCGGCGTTCTTTTCAGTCTCGCAGTAGACCTCTACCCTGGCCGTTTTTCCGCCCTTAATCTCAGTAATGACCGAGTTGGGGTTCCCGTAGAAACGTTCCTCCCAGGCATCAGTCCATTTCACGGCAGAAAGCTTTGACCAGACCCACATGAAAGGAAGCCATAGTCGTTATAAATCAGTCATTCAAGTTTTAAGACAGCACATTGGACCAACCCCATAATCTCTGGACACCGAGGTGTAATCCCCTCTACGAGCATGATATACCGAGCAACGAGACCTCCCAAAGTCTTTGAATCAGGTCCCCAGTTCTCGATGTGGAAAAACTGGCGGACGAACATTCGTAGTTTCCAGATAGTGGTCCCAATCGTTCAGCTTTAAGTTGTCGCGAGGATTCCCTCTTTCCTGGATACGTTTCTTTCTCTCCTCTTCCTCGCAATTGGCAAAGACCACCTTGATTTCAACTCCAAATCTCTCTCTAAGCCTCGCTGGCCAGTCCGGATCACGCATTTCGCTCGTGAACGGGCCTACAATCACGACACTTCCGTGAGGTAAATTTTCGGCAGCGGTCGCGAAAAGGCACTCGTATACGGGATCCCGGAAAGCCCGGCGATAGGCCATGGAGTCCCGGTCATCCGGATTCTCTCCACCCAGCTCCATCCCAGCCCGAACCACCGGTTCGGTCACCGTATCGCTATCGAGCAAACATGCGCCCAATTCCTTGGCTAACTTTTTTCCGTAAGTGCTCTTACCCACCCCGGCCGGGCCACAAATAATATGGAGCTCCGACATCAGTACTTGGATGCTTTACCCGCAGGCTTGGCCTTCACGAACTTAGCGATGGTCTCACGGGCATGGGCCCGCCCTTTCGAAGCATCGTAAGTCTGGTCAGATCCTTCCAACTGCATGGCATACCCAAAATGATATTGATAGAGCTTCTTCCCATCAACCTCTGACTTCAGCGAAAAGGTCCCGTTTTTGTCGTAGATCTCAGCCCACACATCGCGCACCTCTTTCCAGTAGCTCCCCGACTTTACCAAGGCCTCCTCAGCAGCCAGAAGTGATGGAGCACTAATACGTTCGTATCGATTCACACCCAGTTCCTGTCCGACAATCTTCTTTTTCCCCTTTTCTCCCAAAGCAACCTTTTGATTCTGTTGGATGTGCACCCATCCGGTCGGGGTAAGGGTCAATTCATGCACTCCCTGAAGGACGTGATAATCATCGCGCTCCGAAAATTCCCGACGGGGCAGCGGACGCCAGCAAGATTCGCTTTTCCAAGTGGATATTTCCCCCTCGTGACTCCATTGACCCACGACTTCGTAGCGCGGTGAATCATCAACCTGAAACACCGCTTGGGTCCATTTACCCCGCACCTGATCAGGGGTTCGGGTCTCACGTGACCAAGTGGAATTTCCTCGATAGGTATGAAGGTCAGGGTCTTCAAATTTCCAGTCCTGACGCCAATGCTTCATCACCATCGGCCGCGATTCCTTTCCATCCTTGTCTTTAAAATACATGACAAGTGTGTGTTGCAGACTCACAAAGTTGGCTTCAAGGGCCAGCACCTGCACATGCTCGGTTCCCCATGAAAAGTAAGGTTTCGGTGGCTTGTAGCCCTTTTTAAATCCCATCGTCTCGACAAAATCAAAACTGACGCGATAGCTCCCGGCGAGGGCCACGATGGAGTTTACATCTCTAGCATATTTCGAAACAGAGGCGTCCTGTAATCGCAGCCAGGATGCTGATGGAGTTTCATCCAAAACGACCTTAGTTCCCTGGGTGGATCCCCCACGCGGCTGCATCTCTGCAACTTCAGTAAATGGCCATGCAAAAACATGCCCGGTCGGCCCCTTCTTTTCATCGGCATTCGCCGTGCCAAAAATAGTACCCAAGACAAGAATCACTCGTTTCATGACGATATCCTTTCCCATTTTTCGAAAATTGCAATCGGCCAAAGTGTCAACAGAGCAGTTTAGGAAAGAACCCTGGCCATCCAGGTGAGAACCTTTTCACGATACTCTCCATCATTCATGAAAAGCGCCCGAGTATGGCTCCCCTTGGGAATCCGGTAAAAAGTCTTGGGCTCCCTAGCCTTCTTGAAAAGCTTTTCGCCCTGAGAAAGAGGAACCGTCGTGTCGTCGGTCCCGTGGGCAATCAAGACCGGCACAGGCGATATCTTTCCCACGAAATCCCATGCCGAGTAGTCATCGGTTACCAGATTGGCTCCAGTCTCTCCGGCAATGCGACGGGCCATATCCTCATAGGAAGCGAACCCTGCAAAGCTTACCACTCCGCGCACCCCTGGTATCATTTTCTCTCCCAAAGCGGCCAACGATTTGGCACCTCCGAGACTGTGCCCAAAGGAAATAAGTCGTTTTGAGTCCACATCTTTTCGTGTCTTCACATAGTTGACCGCAGCCCGTGCATCCTGGACCAGCCCTTTTCGGGTAATCTCACCCTCGGACTTACCATAGCCCCGATAGTCATAAAGGAGCACCTGATAGCCGGCCCGAACCATCCATCCGACAAAGGTGATGTGGTAGCCGATCGATCCTGCATTACCGTGGTGAAAAACGATCGTCCCCTTTGGTCTGACGCCAAGCTTTGGATTTAAAAACCACCCGTGTAACTTGGTTCCATCCTCCGACTTGAAATTCACATCCGTGTAGCGATAGCCATACTTCGATGGCACATCGGGAGCCGTTTTACTGGGATAATAAAAGAGGCGATCCCCTCCATTTTTACCGAGAAGTTTCTCAGCGATCGCAGAGAGCTGATTCTTCTCCGCTGCAGCCGGTTTCTTTTCATCAGCCTGACAGCAGAGAACAAGGACAAGTGGAAGGAGGTAACGAATCATCTCAGCCGAAGATAAATCGATTTCCCCAGGAAATCCATAGCGGCATTGTCACAAGTGCCACGATCGAAGTGGCGATCACCGCCTGCACCGCCACCGCAGGGCTCCCTCCATAATGACGGGCCACGATGATGGGAGTCACTGCCGCCGGCATCGATGCTTGCACCAGCAACACTTGCTTGAGTTCCGGAATTAACGGGAGCCATTTCGCTGCTGCCAGAATCACCAGTGGCATGATCGCCAGCCGAACGATCAATGACCCCACCGCAATTTGAGGGGAAGGCTTCTCCTTCCCGATCAAGTCATAGATCGTTGCCCCAATCAAAACGAGCCCCATCGGAAAGGCACAAGCACCCAACCAAGACATCGTCTGGCGAATTGCCGCGCCCACCAGTCCTCCTCCGGAAGCTTCGAAAAACTGCCACCCGTTTGTCGATGATAGCGCTACGCCGAGAACAACTGAAACTGTAGGACCATTGATGAGGAGCCTGGGATTCCCAAAAATTGACCCCGTCATAATCATGACCCCAACCATCCAGATCGCGATCTCGACTCCCAAACTATGAATGAAAAGAACGCCAAAGACCCGGTCGTCGCCACCTATCACAAAAAGAGCCGCCAACATGGGAATAGCGATATAGCCGTAGTTTTGAACTCCAACTGAGACGCAGAAGGTCCGGCGCCCGCTACCTGGTTTCAAACCAAGGATCAGAGCGACGACATATGAGACCAGCATGCCAAGAATCACCAATCCAAAACCAAGTCCCACTCCCCACACTAGGACATCGCCCTGACGGACGAGGCTGTTTCCCAACGTCTTATCAAGGATCAAACACGGATAGAGATAGTGAATGACAAGCTTGATCATCCCCTTCTCCATCTCCTTGGTCACAACGCCAAACCCGCGAAGAGCCAAGCCCACTCCCACCAAAAGATAGACCGGAAGAATGGCCTGTAGAATCACCGCAAAGTTCACGCAGCTCCTTTTGAGCGCCCCACATCAAATCTGCAAGCTTCTCGACTCGAAGAGGGCTTGATTCCTTCCGAACTCCGAAAGAAACCCGCCAAGGGAAATTTCCGTAAAACAGACGATGCCCGTGAGTGGTTGAGAAGGCGGTTCGGGATCGAAGCGCAAAACGACACGGTGAGAAAGTGACCCGGGGCAGATCTTATCTTTGGTTGACTAGGGCTGGATGAGACAACAAGCAAACGCCTAATCTCCATCATTTTACTTTCACCAGAAGGTTTTACTGATTGGCAAACCACTACCACGCTCCACGAAGTGGAAGACGTGCGCAGCGAGCAGAGCGGGAGAGCGCGTTGCCGATCAACGGCCACGCAGTCGCAAGTAGATCCTGCCCTGCTCCGGGCTGATCGGATCCGCTACCCGGACCCTGACCGTTGAAGTACCATCACCGTTATCGGTGCTGGACACCAATTCGGTCAGGGACCGATCGCTCGACCAATTGGCGAGGTCACTGGAGACCTCGACAGTCAGGACACCATCGATACCGGCACTTTTGTTAAATGTTAGAGTCAGGTAGTCATCGGTAGATCCGCCGACGTCGATTGCCTGGACCGACGCCATCGGCACCGGGGCGTCGGATGAATCGACAGGGCTTGAGCCGTGGAGGAATTCGAAAAAGTTGAGAAGTTGGTCGCCATCGTCATCATCTAGGGGGCCTCCCTGAAGATCAAAGTCGGAAGCCCAAGTGTCATAGGTGAGTCCCGATGGTTCTTCAGTTCCCGGTGATCCGCCTTCGTTTTGGCTGATCATCCAATTATTGGGCTCGTTGTGATTGGGGTTCGATGTCGAGTCGACGAGGATCAGGGAGGGACCCCCGCCATCTGCGGCAGTTGGCCAAGGGGCCTGATCATTGTAGATGAAGTCTTTGATGGGATCAGGACTAGTGCCCAGAATGAGGATTTGCTCGCCATCGTTGCTGAGCCGACCAGTGAATTCGAACGATTGTATCAATAGCTGGCCATATCGGGCTTCAAAGGCATCGCGGTCACGTAAGAGGAGAATCCGTTCTCCAATTTCGAGGACGACGTTGTCGGGAAAGCTAAAGTTGATCCCTGAGGTGAAGCGGACGTCGTTCATATCGAGGGCGCTCTCGCCGATGTTGAAGAGCTCGAGGAATTCAAAATCATCGCGGTCTGAGCTGATGGCGAGTTCCGTGGGTGTGGTCGGCTTGGCCGGGCGGTAGTGGAATTCAGAAACGACGAGGTTACTGGCATCCGCTGGAACTGAGTCGACGGTAAAGAACGCTTCATTGAGTGCACTCCATTCGCCGCTGGTGCTGTTGTAACCTCGGGCGCGAACTAGTGTGGGTTTGCTGAGATTAAATGGAGTAGTGACGTTGTCGCCACCGCCCACGTTAGAGGTCTGGCCTCGCAGGGTGAGATCCATGCGGGTATCGGAGCTGGTACCACTCCCCTGGTGGATCTCGACGGCGATCGTATTGGTCCCCGGGACGAGAGCCGTCGTCGGCAGGGTGGCGTCCTTCCAGCTGGCCTCGTCCGCAGTGGTGCCGTTGGCGAAGTCATCGAACCCGGCACCCGCAGCCAAATTTTGGCGGAACTGCTCGACGCCGTTTATATAAACTGTGGCCCCGTCGTCATACTTCACGCGCAGGAGGAAGTTCAGGAACACGGTAGGGTTTGGGATTTCGACGGTGGTGCGGTAATAGGTGGTTGCATGCTTGTTTCGCGAATCACCCCCGAAGCTGAGTTCGGTGGCTTCGCCGTCGCCACCGTAACCGAGTGGCGAGGGGCCGGACGACCATGCGGTGTCATTGAAATCGCTCGCTCTCCATTCGGCGCCTTGGTTCGATCCGTTATCGAGATATTTCCAAGTGTAACCGGTCGTCATATAAGTGACCGGCTGTTGCTCGCCGGGTCCACCCCCGCCGAAGGAGGCTTCGGTGGCTGCAGGATTTGGGGTGCCGCCGATAAGGCGTGGGTCGCTGCCGTCGAAGGTGTAGTAGATCTTGTCAGCGTCGGTCGACATGGTGAGTGGGGTGTCATCTGAAATCGAGCCACCGTGTTGGTTGAAGACTGGAGCAATGACGTCCGGATACATTCCGGTAGATCTGAAGCGCCCAACCATGGTCTGAGCCAGACCTGGGAAGTGGTTGTTGACCAGGTTGTTCTGGTAGCTCAGCCAGTTCTGGTATTCACGGAAGCGGTTGCCCCAGCGTGCGGACTCGGCAATGAACCCGGGCCGGGCCTCATCGACTCGCTTCTGCAGGCGCTCGATATTTTGCGCCGGTGTCATTGCCCCGTCATTGAAGTAGTGCTTGTGGATGCGGTCTGCGAGCAGCATGGCGAAGTCCGTGTTGCCGCTGCGCAGCCGTGACATCAGGCTCAAGGGGCCGGAATCGCTTACCGAGCGACTCGTGCTGCGCAGGTACCCGTCAGCGTCCTTCATCTGGAAGCGGAAGGGTTGCCCCTGGGCCTTGGAGCCGAGCAGCCTGACCTCACTTTCCGAGTTGCCGCTTACCCACAGCAGCATGAAGTCGATGAGGTTGGCGACATCAATGTTGTTGTCGTTGTTTGCCCAGGGGTTGGGGCCTGATGCTAGTGCCTTGGCCTCGTTCCAGAAAACGCCGGTGCCGTCGTAAACCTTCTCATCGGCCTGGAAGTTGTCGTTGAGGTTGACCGCGTCATAGTCCTCCTTGGGGCCGCCGAGGTAGCTTGAGGCCATGTCGGCATTCCAGCGCTCGCGCAGGTGGTATTGTCCCCAGTAGCTGCCGTTGAGGTAGACATGCACGAAGCGCCCGTGCGGGGCAAGGTTACCCATGTCCAGCATTGAGTCATCAGTGAAGCGGTTGGACATGTAGGCACCGCGGCTGCTCATGTCATGGGAACCGCTGCGAAGGTCCATGACGTCAAAGCGGTCGGTTGGCGGGTAGTGCTTGTAATCAAAGCCCTCAAAGATTGGGTAGTTGATCTTGGTGGCACCGTATTTCGAGCGGAAGCCGATGCGGAAGCTCTTCTTTGGAAAGTTCGTGTAGTATCCGCCGAAATGCTTTAACCCGCCGTCTTCCTGGAAGCCGGGCGTACCGTCAGGGAAGATCATCTCCACGGATGCGGGCGACTCACTGCGGATGTTGCCTCCGCCTTCATTCTGGAAAGGACCGGGATTAGCGGTGACGATGGATACCGTGGGCACCGATTTCAGGGAATCGACCATTTGCGGCCCGAGGGTTGCCGACTGGGTGACTGAGTCGCGCATACGTGCTTGGTCGACGACGTCTTCGGGGAAGATGTAGGTGTGAGTATCAACGTTGGTGGAGATGCATCCCGTCTTGTAGGCGATAGCTCGCAAGGTCGTAGTTGTTGTGATGCTGATGGGGCCGGTGTAGAGGTTTCCTCTGCCGATGGTGGGGGTGCTTCCATCGGTGGTGTATCGGATATTGGCTCCTTCGGTATTACTGCTGATGGCGACGTCGAACGGCGCGTCGTAGAACCCGCGCTTTGAGGAGAATTTCGTATCGCGGACGAAGCCG
>JAPKDJ010000036.1 GCA_026421245.1 Akkermansiaceae bacterium
CGGCGCGTCGTAGAACCCGCGCTTTGAGGAGAATTTCGTATCGCGGACGAAGCCGCCAAAGGTGTCGCCGTTCAAGCCGCCCGGCGAAGGGCGAGCCAGAAATCCGGAACTGCCGATCGACGGGTCTGTGACCCGCACCGCATGCAGCTCAGGCGAGATGAGCATATCGGAACTAGTGATCGAGTCGTTGAGTCCATGGATTGCAAGCAGGTTCGGTCCATTGACCAGCAAATGTGCGTGAACCGAGATATCGAAATCCACCAGCCCCTGCGCTTCCCCGTCGCTGTGCTGCGCGGAAGCGTCGGAATTCCAACTCAGCACTCCCGGCGCATTCGCATCGGCGACCCGAACGCCGTTGAGGAAAGCCGCGAAGCCATCATCGTACTTCATCTTTAAAGTCAGCTCCGAGATCGAGCCGCTCTCGCTCACAGAGAACGGGAAGCGCAGGTAGAGCGTGGTGTTAACGTTGTTGATCGTGTTATCGAGATCGCCGCCAGCACCGAAGTACGAGTCGTAAGTCGTCGCCTCGTCGTAACCGACAGCGGAGATCACCGGCGTCCACTCGGTATCGTCAAATGCGAGCGCCTGCCAGGTTTCGCCGAGCGTTGCATCGGCCGGCACGTGCGCCGTCCCAGAGGGAGTTGCATCGATCAAGACCGACGGCGTGCGGTTGCCGTTCTGCATCAGTCCATAGGACACGTCCTCGAACTGCGGCGGCAGCGGATCCGCCGCGGATCCGAACTCGGCGATCACAGTCGTTCCATCTGGATCGACTAACGCAAGGTAGTCGCCATCCGCGAGTTTGAAATTCGTATGCAGTTCGGAACCAACCACGCTGCGGTTTTTCTCTGATGCAAAAACCAACAGGAACGAACCCCTATCGAGTTGCAACGCAGGCAAGCTCCACTTTGGCAGCGCCGCCTCGTCGTCGGTCAGGAAATATCCCTCGAGGTCGACGCTATCGGGGCCGGAGTTGAACAACTCGATCCAGTCGGAGCCGTCGCCGTCCTCATCTTTCAGCGAGCCGCCGTTGAGCTCCATGAACTCAGTGATGTGGAGATCGGCATGGGTGGGGACGATCATCGCAAGGGCGATGAGGCAGGCAGAGGCGAGTGTCTTCATTGGATAGGGGGAGCGAGGTTTCTCCGATCGCCAACCGCCTAGCCAAATTGGCGTGGGGCGATGATCAGAGGAAAATAGATTACAACTGATATCAAATCGCATTTACCACTCGAAGACAATGCTCCTCTCTGACGAAAAAATACCCGCCGAGGGCAGGGCTCGTTGCCTACTCCCACCTTTCGCACCAATTTCCCTCAAGTTCACCACCCAAAAAGGATATTCCTAGAAGGCTCGTAGTTCTTCGTTTTGCCCTAGGATCTTGCCTTCGTTCCGGCTGAACGGTAGTCTGTTAATCACTTCATGCATCCTGCTTCACTTAGTCTCTTCCTGGCATTTCTTACTCCAAACGCCCTCCGTGCGAATCTCACGATCACCGAATTCGTTACAAACAACGACGGCGCCATCCTCGACGAAGATGGCACCGCCTCCGACTGGATTGAGATCAAAAACTCGGGCGCGGGCACGGTTTCGACCGCCGGCCTCTCTCTCACCGATGACCAGACCCAACCCACCAAATGGAAGTTACCCGACATGGAGATCCCGCCGGGCGGCTACCTCACCGTATTCGCTTCCGGCAAGGATCGCCGCGTCTCGGGCTCCGAACTGCATACCAATTTTTCGCTCTCCAGCGACGGGGAATACCTGGCGCTGATCAGCGGCGCGGGTGCCCTAACCGAATTCGCACCACAATACCCGAAGCAGTTTCACGGCGTCTCCTATGGCAGCGGTGCGAACGCCAACACCAAAACCGAAACACTCATCCCGTGGCCAGCCGCAGCAACCTGGCTGGCGCCGACAGTCGATATCGGCGACGCTTGGCAGGAACTGGGCTTCGACGACTCGGCATGGCGCGCCGCACAGACCGGCATCGGCTTCGGCTACCGCTTCCCCGGCTACATCGGTACCGGCGGCGATATGCGTTCCCCCATGCTCTCGAAGACCGCGTCCGCGCTGGTCCGCGTCCCCTTCAATATCGACGACCCGGCGGAAGTCATATTGATGACGCTCGAGCTATTTTTCGAGGACGGTTTCGCGGCCTACTTGAACGGCTCACCCGTCGCCTCCGAGAATACCCCGGACCCGTTGACGGTTGGGGAACTCGCCACCAAGAGCAGGGAGATTAGAGAAGACGACGCCATGACGGTTTTCCCTCTCGATTTCGTCGGCAAACTCGTCAGCGGAAAAAACATCCTTGCCTTCCACCTGCTTAACGACAACGCAGGGAGTTCAGACCTCCTCCTCGTCCCGAAGCTGACCGCCGAAACGCGGGACCTCTCCGGCGGGATCTTAACCGGCTATTTGGAGTCCCCGACACCTGGTTTCCCAAACGCCAATCTCGAATTCATGGATTTCGTTTCCGACACGACTTTTGATGTCGACCGAGGATTTTTCGATTCCCCCTTCGACCTCACAATCTCCTGCACGACCCCAGGCGCGACCATCGTCTATACCACCAACGGCGACACCCCCACCCTCGAGTATGGAACGCAGATCGCTCCGCCAAACGAGGCTTCCCCACCCTTCGGAACCGTCACTATCTCCACGACCACCCCCCTGCGGGCCGCCGCATTCAAGAGCGGACAGCGGCCTTCGAACGTCGATACCCAGACCTACCTGTTCATAGCTGACGTAGCCGACCAACCGGCTGAACCGGAGGGTTACCCGCTGCCGTGGATCACTCGCAACGGCAACGCCATCGGTGGCGACTACGAAATGGATCCCAACGTCGTTGGACCAATCTACAGCCGCGAGGAAATTGAGTCGGCGCTGCTCGACCTTCCCACGATTTCCATCGTCACCGACATCGCTAATCTGTTCGACCGGCAGAACGGCATCCAGGTCAACCCCATCGACGCCGGGCCAGCCTCGGAGCGTCCCGTGTCGATCGAGATGCTCGGGTTCGAAGACGCAGCGCCCATACAACTCGACACCGGCATGCGCATGAATGGAAACGCCTCGCGCAACACTAGCAGACCTAAACACAACTTTCGCATCGCCTTCCGCAACGAGTACGGAGCTGGGAGGTTGAACTTCCCTCTGTTCGGCGGCGACGCGGCCACCGAACGCTTCAACCAGATCGTGCTTCGCGGCGGCAACGGCAACTCGTGGATCCATCCGAACGCGTCCGTCTACAATAACGCGATGTATATCCGCGACCAGTGGTTTCGCGATGCCTACTTCGCCATGGGGCATCCGGAGGCTTTGCAGCGCGAGGTGCACGTCTATTTCAACGGCATCTACTGGGGAATGCACCACCTCTTCGAACGCATCGAAGAGGAGTGGGCCGCCGAGCGCTTCGGCGGGAAAGACGACGACTGGGAAGGGTTCCGCATCGTCGGCGGAAATCGGATCGAAATCATCAAAGGCACACCGGCGGAGGAGGCGGCGAACATCCTCGGCAGTTGGCAAGCGACGCTCGACGCGGCACAGGCGGGCGACCTGGACACCGTCGAGCAGTATCTGGACCTCGATGCCTACATCGACTATGTCCTGCTCAACTTCCATGCTGGCAACGCCGACTGGGACCAAAATAATGTGCGTGCCATGCGCCGCATCAACCCGCCGGGGAAATACATGTTCTTCTGCCACGACGCCGAACGCGCCGGCCTTAATGCGTTCAACGGCAGGGTCGATAGCAACGTGACAACCAAGAACACCCCGCGCGCTCCGACCGCGATCCACTTCGACCTACGTACCCAGGCCAACAGCAAAGACGAATACGCCATCCGCTTTGCCGACCGCGCATACAAACATCTCTTCAACGATGGCGCGCTGACCCCGGAGAACGGCGCCGCGCAATGGGCGGCCCGCGCCGACGGCATCCGCGTAGCCATGAAGGCCGAGAGCGCCCGCTGGGGCGATGCCAAACGGGAGCCCGCGCTCACCCTGGTTTCTTGGGAAGCGGCGCTACAGCGCGAGTACACCGGCTGGTTCCCGCTGCGCACCCCGATCACCCTCAAGCAGCTACGCGCCACAGGTGTCTACCCAGACCTCGACCCGCCGACCTTCAGCCAGCAGGGCGGTGGCGTCCCGGAGGGCTTCGGACTGCTAATCTCGAGCACTGTCGGTAACATCTACTACACGACGGACGGGAGCGATCCTCGCCAACCGGGAGGGACGATCAATCCTGCCGCCACCATGCTCCCCGGTTCGGTCAGCAAATCCACCTTGCTCACAAAACGCTCCACAGCGTGGCGCTACCTGGACGACGGCGTCGATATGGGCTCCGCGTGGCGGGAGGCGGCCTTCGACAGTTCCACCTGGGGGATCGGCACCGCGCCGCTGGGATTCGGAAACATCATCGACAACGAACTGGGCGGGCCGGAGATTAACCCGGACAGCCATCTCACCATCTATTTCCGTAGGGAGCTCGAGATCGCCATACCTCAACTGATCACCGAAGCCACCGTGGAAGTCATGTCCGACGGCGGCGCAATTGTCTCTCTCAACGGTACCGAGATCGCGCGTGACAATATGCCGGAAGGCGATGTCAACTTCGACACCCCGGCGCTCAGCGACTCGAACGGCAGCGAGGGCACCTTTGACAGCTTCACCTTCGCCCCGTCGGCCTTCGTCGCGGGCACCAACCTCATCGCCGTCGAACTCCACAACAGAAGTGTCGGCAGTTCCGACATGGGCATGGATCTAAAGATCGATATCGTCAGCACCAACCCGGACAACACCCCGGTGTCGATCAACACCGCCACCACGGTCTCGGCACGGAGCTACAATGCCGGAGAATGGAGCGCCCTCAACCAGGCCACCTTCATCACCAACACGCTCGCATCAGCCGCTAACCTTGTCATCTCGGAGGTTTTCTATAACCCTCCGGGGGGAGCGGAGCTCACCGAATATGTCGAACTCCTCAACGTCGGAGACGAGACCCTCAGCCTCGCTGGCGCCGCCTTCGTCGCCGGCATCGCCTTTGCCTTTCCCGACGATGCCAGCCTCGCCTCCGGTGGGCGGCTCCTCTTGGTCGCCGATCCCACCGCCTTTGAAGCGATGTTTGGCCCCGACTTGCCGGTGGCCGGGACATACTCCGGCCAACTCGACAACGGCGGTGAAGTGCTCACTCTGATCGCCGCCAACGGGGACATCATCGCCAGTTTCCGCTATGACGACCGGGCGCCCTGGCCGCTCTCCTCCGACCTCGACGGCCGCAGTCTGACCATGATCGCACCGCGCACCGGCCTCGACGCCGGCGACCCGTCCATCTGGCGGTCAAGCGTTGCCGGCGGAGGCTCGCCGGGTAGTTCCGACACCACCACTTTCACCGGCTCGACCTCGGAGGAGTTGCTCGCCTACGCTTTCGGCGGAGCCGGCGGTAAGCTCGAAGTCTCCATTCGAGTAATCGAGGTCAACGGCAATTTCGATGATTACGTCGTCGTCTCTACAGACGCAAACCTCGCCGCCGATGACGTGGTATACGATATCCAGTTTTCCTCCGACCTCGACACCTGGCTACCCGGCGCCGCCATCTTTCTCGGGCCGGCCCCGGCGACCGGATCGGTCACCCAACGCGCTTGGCGTGCGCCGCTGCCAATCAGTGATCTCGGTGCCCCACGCTTCTCCAGACTACTGTTGAGCCTGCGACCGTAGTCGCGGAAGCGAGGCGTCATTTCGCGAGCACCGCCGCTAGCGTGGATCAAAGCCTTTCCGTCGTCAGCAGGCACTCTTCGGTCGTCACTCCCCGATTCGCAAGAATCTCGAATCGTCTTAACCTTCTACAAGACATTACGATAAACTGGGGCTGTAGCTCAGTTGGTTAGAGCAGAGGACTCATAATCACAACCTTCCGCCGCCATACTTCCTCCAAGCCGCCTGTTTCAGCGGTTTGCCACCTCACCACCCGCTAAACTTTCTCCACGTTTAGTCACCATTCTGACCCAAAGGTAGTCATTTCGGTAGTCACTCCCGCCCCACCCGGAAGCGGCATTTGGGAAGGTCTAGATCCTGGCAATCTAGGTTAGCGAACTATCGAAGTCTGAACCGGAAGAAGGCGGCATGCCTGGGCGTGAACTCGAGGCAGATGTTGCCATCGACTACCGAAACCGATTCAGGGGTCACGGTGAAGGGGGCGAAGGACACGAGATCGGCTGACTCGAAGAAGTTGATCTTCATTTCCACCTTCCCCGCATCATTCATCCCGATGGTCGAATCTGCCGACATGGCGTAGATCTGGTCTTCCGTAAAGCGGGCGTCGCGTTCTGCAGTCATTGCTGCAAGTTGCGCCTCAAGTTGAGTGATCTGCGTATCCTTTCCCTTAGCTCCGAATACCAGAGCTCTTATCACAGTATGTTCATCCACTCCGAAAAAAAGATCGCCACCAATTGATGGAGTCTCTCCGCGAAAAATGATGCTCGTCAGACTGCTGCAGCGCTCGAAGGCGTAATTCCCGATGCTGGTGACGCCATTACCAATCGTGATGCTCGTCAGACGGAAGCAGTCGGAGAAGGCTCTATCCCCGATTCTGGTGACACCGTCAGGAACCGTAATGCTCGTCAGGCTGCTGCAGTCGGAGAAGGCATCATCCCCGATGCTGGTAACGCCATTACCAATCGTGATGCTCGTCAGGCTGGTGCAGCCGCTGAAGACAGAAGTCCCGATGCTGGTAACGCTGTCGGAGATCGTGATGCTCGTCAGACTGTTGCAGCGCTCGAAGGCATAATTCCCGATGCTCGTAACGCCATTACCAATCGTGATGCTCGTCAGGCGGGTGCAGTTGTAGAAGGCACTTTCCCCGATGCGGGTGACACCGTCAGGGATCGTGATGCTCGTCAGACTGCCGCAGTCGGAGAAGGCTCTATCCCCGATTCTAGTGACGCCATTACCAATCGTGATGCTCGTCAGGCTAGTGCATCCGTTGAAAGCCTCATTCCCGATGCGGGTGACACCGTCAGGGATCGTAATGCTCGGCAGGCGGCTGCAGTTGCAGAACACGTTGTCCCCGATGCTGGTGACGCTGTCAGGGATCGTGATGCTGGTCAGACTACTGCATCCGTTGAAGGCAGAAGTCCCAAGGCGGGTGACGCTATCGGGGATCG
This sequence comes from Akkermansiaceae bacterium, assembly GCA_026421245.1. Lineage (GTDB taxonomy): Bacteria > Verrucomicrobiota > Verrucomicrobiia > Verrucomicrobiales > Akkermansiaceae > SW10. Next base: position 7,167 of record JAPKDJ010000036.1, read on the forward strand.
TGATCCTGGTCAGGCTATTGCAATTGCTGAAGGCATTATTTCCGATGCGGGTGACACCGTCTGGGATCGTGATGCTCGGCAGGCGGCTGCAGTTGTAGAACACGTCGTCCCCCATGCTGGTGACGCTGTCTGGGATCGTGATGCTCGTCAGGCTGGTGCAGTCTTCGAAGGCATTATCCCCGATGCGGGTGACACTGCTGCCGATCGTGATGCTCGTCAGGCTGCGGCAGACAAAGAAGGCACCAGCTCCGATGCGGGTGACAGGATTACCTTCAATGGTATCGGGGATCACCAGTTCCCCAGAGGCTTTAGTATTACAATCGGTGATGGTGACCTCGCCGTCAGTCGTGATCCATGTCAGGTCGCTGAGGTCAGCAGTGTGAGTAAGAGCGATCACAGTGAGACCCTCCCAAATATTCCCGATTCCTCCGAAACTGTCGCCGAAGGCTGCTCCTGTTACCACCGCATACGGCACAGAACCTCCATTGATCCCAACCCTAAGAAATGCGTTAGCACCCACGACGGGAGCGGCGCCCAGGAAAGTGATGCTGGTCAGGCGGGCGCATTGGGAGAAGGTATTATCCCCGATGCTGGTGACGCCATTACCAATCGTGATGCTCGTCAAGCTGCTGCAGTTGCTGAATGTGAAATTCCCGATGTTGGTAACGCTATCAGGGATCGTGACGCTCGTCAGACTGTTGCAGCGCTCGAAGGCGTAATTTCCGATGCTCGTAACACCATTACCAATCGTGATGCTCGTCAGACTGCTGCAGTCGGAGAAGGCTCTATCCCCGATTCTGGTGACGCCATTACCAATCGTGATGCTCGTCAAGCTGCTGCAGTCGGCGAAGGCATCATCTCCGATGCTGGTGACACCGTCAGGGATCGTGATGCTCGTCAGGCTGTTGCAGTTGTAGAATGTCGAGCTCCCAATGCTGGTGACGCTGCTACCGATCATGATGCTCGTCAGACTGCTACAGTCGCGGAACGCGGTCGCGCCGATGCTGGTGACACCGTCAGGGATCGTGATGCTGATCAGGCTAACGCAGAACTGAAACGCACCGACCCCGATGCTAGTGACGCTGCTGCCGATGGTGATGCTCGTCAGGCTGCTGCAGTTGTAGAAGGTGGAGCTCCCGATACTGGTGACGCCATCAGGAATCGTGATCCTGGTCAGGCTATTGCAATTGCTGAAGGCATTATTTCCGATGCGGGTGACACCGTCTGGGATCGTGATGCTCGGCAGGCGGCTGCATCTAAAGAACGCCCGCTCCCCGATGCTGGTGACGCTGCTGCCGATGGTGATGCTCGTCAGGTTTCTGCAGTCGGAGAAGGCATCATCCCCAATGCGGGTGACGCTGTCTGGAATCGTGATGCTCGTCAGACTACTGCAGCCGTTGAAGGCAGAAGTCCAGAGACTGGTGACACCGTCAGGGATAGCGATGCTGGTCAGGCTATTGCAGTTGTAGAACGCCCGCTCCCCGATGCTGATCACGCTGACGGGGATCATGATGCTCGGCAGACTGGTGCAGTTGTAGAACACGTCGTCCCCGATGCTGGTGACGCTGTCTGGGATCGTGATACTCGTCAGGCGGGTGCAGCCGTTGAAGACAGAAGTCCCGATGCTGGTGACACCGTCAGGGATCGTGATGCTGGTCAGGCGGCTGCAGAAGGCGAACACGTTGTGCCCGATGCTGGTGACGACGTCAGGGATCGTGATGCTCGTCAGGCTTCTGCATTGAAAGAAGGCACGATCCCCGAGGCTGGTGACAGGATTCCCTTCAATGGTATCGGGGATCACCAGTTCCCCAGAGGCTGCAATCTTACAATCGGTGATGGTGACCTCGCCGCCAGTCGTGGTGTAAGTCAGGTCGCTGAGGTCAGCAGCGTAGAGAGGCAGGAACGCACAGGCAAAGAGCGCAAGAAGGGCTTGGAGCGGTTTCATGATGCGCCAGCCCTATCACATGCTCGGAGGCAGGGGAAGCAATCTAGGATTCCCGCCCGCTCACGAAGCTACCCAAGGCCAATGACTCACATTCTGAGTCACTACCTTTTCCAACACCCTTTTTAGACCCACCTTGGTCAGACTAGAATCTACCCTCCGAAGCAATAGAGGCTCTTGGTCGTGCGCAGGTAAAGTTTGTCATCGAGGGGTATCGGCGTCGCGATAATCCCTCCTTCAAACGTGGCGCTGTGGAGCAATTTGAATCCTTCGGGTCCGATCTTGCCGCAAAAGAGAGTTCCATCCTCTCGTCCACAGTAGAGGAGATCTCCCGCTAGCACGGGCGAGGAATAAAAACTCTTGCTCGAGCGAGGAAGAGTCTCTTTCCAAATGTCCTTACCCGTTTTGAGATCGAGACAATGGATCACTCCACGGTCGGTGAGAAGATAGAGACGCCCCTTGTCCGCGACCGGAGAAGGGCAGTCCGCTCCGATCCCATTCCTCTCCCAAAGACGATGCGTCTCGGTAATGTCGCCTTTGCCACCAAGCTTGACTCCAGCTAAAAATTTCGTGCGACCGTAGGGCACCGCAGCAATGCCATCACTGAGTGCCGGTGAAGCAATCACTCGCCACATCGCCTTGTCATTGGGATTGAATCCGCCACAACTCCACACGAGCTTGCCGGTATTGGCATCGTGAGCTGTGAGATGGTCTGCTCCCCAGGTCACCAGGATCTGACGACCATCTTGATCGATAAGCTGAGGTGTGGTGTAGGCTTGATCGGTTTCTGCCTTGGTCTTGTAATTGCGATCTGATTTCCAGGCGATGGCGCCCGTCTTTTTGTCGCAAGCTACCAGGTAGGAACTCCCCTCGTGCAACACGGCGACCACCACATGCTTCTCCGTCAGGACCGGTGAGGAACCCAAAGGCCACCACAGGGTGTCTTCCCCATACTTTTCCTGAAGATTGATCTCCCATTGTTTCTCCCCGTCGTGAGTGAATGAAGCGAGGCGACCGCTTTGGTAATAAGCAAAAACGTGCGTTCCATCGCCCACCGGAGATGGATTGCTGGTACTTCCGTTGCGGTGCTCCCGCTGTCCCTTACCCTCCGGTCCCAGAGTCTTGCGCCAAAGCTCCTTTCCCTTGAGGTTTAGACAAACCACTCCGTCCTTCCCTTCGATCGGGCTCGTCATGAAAAGTCGATCACCGGCGATGGCGGGAGTGGAAGTCCCCTTCCCCGGCAGGTCGTACTTCCAAAGCACATTCTCCTTCTCGCCAAACTTAGTTGGGTATTTGCCCGAAGGGGCAACTCCATTTCCCTGAGGGCCACGCCACTGGGGCCAGTCATCTGCCTGTGCGAGTGGAAGGAAAGAGGCCAGAAGAAGCGGGACGGCAACCAACCTCGGAGAAAAGATCAGATGACGGAAAAAGTGGCGGGATTTCATAGTGGTGAAAAATACCAAATCAGACCGGACACTGCAAGCTCGACCTCGGGAATCCGGGATTGCGAGAGGGAGGCGGGAAAAATAATTTATCCCAACTGCAGGAATTTTCTTTTGAGGTTGAAGGGAGAAAGGGGGCGCTTACTTCTGCCATCGATGGTGGGTCGCCTCGCTCACTTCGAGCTGGCGGCACACTTCACCGAGTTTAATGCGAGAGTAACCCCATGCGCTGAACTGAGAGAAGCCAGAGCGATAGGAAATGCTGCTTGGAGTATATTCATAGCGTAAGCTTCCTTTTGCCTTTTGCACCGAGCTTTGGTAAATTTTATTCAGGGGGCTCCTGCCTCCCGTGATCATCCTGTTCTGATGTGGTGTAGTTCACCGTCCGTTGCCCGTTCCGGCGTGAGCTTGCCCAAACTGCTTGAAGGCCGGCCCCCTCTCTCGGTGCCGCCTCAAGCCAGCAACAGGCTTTCCGCAGGCAAGGCGTTGCTTCGCGCTTTTCTTCTAGCGTGTCCAGCTTGGCCGGGTCGATGAGTAGAGCCAGCGTGGCAACATGTTGGGCAGCTGAGATTACCGAAGATACGGCCTCGTCTACTTCAGCGGTAGTTGTCGGCGGCTCGCATGAGGCGATTCGGTGACTGCCAGTGGAGCGGAGGGGGAGAAAGGGGTTGGTTTATTCTTCACCCTCTTTACTCAGATATTCCAATCCTTCGAATATATCAGGCAAGGTTTTTAAAATATGCATGATAGAAAATATTATAACACCATGGTGGGCACCCATTTTAAATTCTTCTAATTCTTGTAGCTCACTCAATGTTTCAGAAATACCGGACCAAAGAAAAATGATTCCTACACCCATATTTAAGTAAGGGTTTTCGGTGATTTTTTTTATATTCATAACTGACTGCTAGGAAATTGCTTTTTGGGTGGACCGCTTAAGGGCGGCGGCTAAGAAATCGGCGAGGGGAGAAAGAGGACTGATGCCCCAGCCCTACCACATGCTCGGAGGCAGGGAAAGTAATTCTCGATTCCCGCCAACGTAGCAACTCCTCACTCCCGCCCCACCCCGAAGTGGAGCTTCGGCAAGGTCTGGATCATGGCGATCTTCGCTTGCCAATAATAGGTGCCTCCGCTATGCCTCCGAAGATACGTGATGCCTGTTGCCGTGAAAGTCGCCATTCCCACCACTAGCCCTACCGCTAGCGTGGATCAACGCCTTTCCGTCGTCGGTAGTCACTCTTCGGTAGTCACTCCCCAATTCACAAGGATTGGAAATCGTATTAACTTCCTAGAATACAACACGTTGCGATAAACTGGGGCTGTAGCTCAGTTGGTTAGAGCAGAGGACTCATAATCCTTTGGTCCAGGGTTCAAGTCCCTGCGGCCCTACCAGTTTAACGCGCTGTAAATAAGCAGATTAAGAAAGGAAGGCTCACTCTCCCCGCCAACGTAGCAACGCCCCACTCCCGCGCCACCCGGATGTGGCGTTTGGGAAGGTCTGGATCCTGGCGATCTGGGTTAGCGAACTGCCGGACGTCGAAGGCTGAACCGGATGAAGGCAGCGTGAGCGGCATGAACTCCAGGTTGAAAAGGGCGTTGTCCAGCTCCGGGCAGATCGACCTGGGTCGATGATATGGTCACCGGTAGCAATCTCGCCGGCGTAGGGTCCTTTGTTCTATCGTCTGGGAGAACCCAGATAAATAAGGCCTGACCCTGAATCAAGGAGAGCTCCTCCCGTCATCAAAAAGTCCATTCCAAGAATCCCGTCGACAGGTCGTCCATTGGAATCACGAAAATACTGGCGAACAGTCCCGAGCGGGGCCACAGAGATATCGAAAACCGCGACATCGACGTCTCCAAACCTAAGATGTTGAAGTCGCGCATGGCGTAAAGCCACCCGGTCACCGGAAGCATCAATCATACGGGAATTAGTAGGGCGACTGGGAATATTGAACCTGTCAAAGCTCTCCGCCGCCATCACCGAAACCTCAGCTCCGGTATCAACAACCCAGGTCACCAGGCGTCCCTTAAGGCTGCCGCGGAGGATCAGATGAGGCAGACGAGATGCCGTTCCAAGCTCAAGAATCTTATCTCCAAGACCTGATCTTGGCCCCAATGCGATGGGAAGCGGGCTTTCGCCACGCTGCGACCGAGGGCCCGGAATCCACATTCGTGCCGACGGAATATCAATGAGTGCTCCTGTTGCCGACAAAGCATCCAGCCCCACTTGTCCGGCATAACTACTTGTCGAAGTCTTACGACCGTGACTGGGAGCGATGGTGTAGGGAAACTGACGAGCAATCATGGAGCCAATCTGCAAGGAACCCACCCCACGACCGCTGGCAACCTCACGTCCCAAAGCTCCTCTCGTAATGACTTTCACCGATCCACTCGGACGCAAGCCAACGGAAGCCGCGAGCTTCTGATCAACATCCGTGCCATTCGCCCCGGAATCGATCAGGAAACGCATGGGGGATCCATTGACCTTAAAAACTCCCGAGTATCGGGAATCACCAACCTCCTTTTGAAGCGGGACCGACTCGTATCCCAAGCGATTAAGTTCACTTGATCTCGAGCCGGTTGAGCCGAACATCCCGGAACACTGGGTGAGAACGAGACACGCCAGAAAGGAAGCAAAGGATTTCATGAGGATTTGATTCATGCGCTGCTAGAAGAAATGATAAACGCTCAAGCCTCCCTCGCAACTACACTTTTACCACGCAGGTCCAACTTCCCACGTCTCCAGCATCTCCTCTGGGCAATCTTCCAGAAAGCGGGAGGGCCTAGTAATAATGTCGCCCGTGTAGCTCTTTGGATTGATCTGGGGATACGTCAGATAAAGCTCGTCCTTGGACCGGGTTAACGCGACATAAAAAAGCCGGCGCTCTTCCTCAAACATATCGAGATCGTCTGCCTCCAGGACCCGCCCGTTCGGAAACATTCCATCGGCCAGCCAAATGAGAAAAACAACCTTCCACTCCAGACCCTTGGCCTGGTGAATCGACGAAAGCACCACCTTTTCGTCATCCTTTTCAGCCCGACTTCCAGTGGGTTCCCCGTCAACCGAACTCATTAGGGAAAGTTGGCCAAGAAGCTCGAGAATATCGTCGAAGGTTTCCGAATATAAAATCAACTGTTCGATGTCCTGACGACGGTTGTCGTAATTCTCGAAGCTTGCCTTCATATAGTCATCGTAGGCACCTTCCAGCACACTGGTGATCATATCCGAAGGTCGGGCGTATCCACCTCCTGCCACCAACTCGTCCAAGGTGTAGCACAACTGTTCCCAGTCGTTCTTCGCTTTCGCTGGAACGGGAAACTTGAGCATGTGATCCGAGAAGCTGGCCGGAGGATCTTCATCTCGCGATATTCCAACCTTTAACCAGGCCCGCCATAGTTTCGTTGCTGTGGCGGCACCGATACCGGGGAGAAGAAGGCAGAATCTTTTGAAACTCACTTCATCTCGGCGATTCGTTACGAAGCGTAAAAAGGCAGCAATATCCTTGATGTGCGCTTGTTCAAAAAAGCGCAAACCACTTGTGATTTCAAAAGGAATTCCCCGCGAAGTCAGCTCCATTTGAATCTCCAGACTCTGGTGATGAGCTCGATAAAGTATCGCCATCTCGTCCATCTCGACACCTTCATCCCGCAGTTCGAGAATCCGTTGAGCCACGAAATTGGCCTGAGCCCGGGGATCTTCAAGAGGAACCAGAGCAGGTGTCATTAAACCTCCGGAACGGGCGGCCCGAAGGGTTTTCTTAAACTGCTTTCTATTTGGCGAGATCGCCGCATTGGAAAGGTTAAGCACTTCGGGCACGCTGCGATAATTCGTCTCTATCTTGTATACAGTGGCCTCGGGATAACGATCGGGAAACGATAGAATGTTGTCCATGTCCGCTCCCCGCCATGAGTAGATCGATTGGGCATCATCCCCCACCACCATCACCGAATTCTGGGGCTGGGCCAGAAGGTGAATGAGTTCGCTCTGGACGGCATTGGTATCCTGATACTCATCGACAAGAAGATATTGAAATCGCTTTTGGTAGAGGCGGCAAAGATCCTTATTCTTCTTGAGAAGTTTAAGCGGCAGGATGAGGAGATCGTCAAAATCCACCGAATTAGTCTCCAACTTTTTTGCAGTATACGCCTCCCCCACCTTTACAATTTCCTCCGCCCATTCGTCAAAGTAGGGATAGCGAACTTCCAAAAGATTCTCAAGGCTGACGCCGGTATTTTCCACGAGCGAAAAGATGGAAATCAAAACATCCGCCTTCGGAAAGCGACGCTGTTTCGTATCGAATTTACATTCCGCTACAACCGTGTTCACCAGCGATTTTTGGTCGTCCCGATCCATGATAGAGAAAGAACGGGTCAGCCCCAACTCATCAGCGTGACGTCGCAAGATCCGATTCCCTATGGCATGGAAAGTTCCGCTCCAGAGATCGCTGAGATCGAGCGGGACAAGTTCACGAACCCGTTCCATCATTTCGCGAGCCGCTTTATTTGTAAATGTCAGCAGGAGAAGATTTTTGGGATCTACTCCCTGATCCAAAAGGTAGGCCACCCGATAAGTCAAAGTCCGGGTCTTTCCCGAACCCGCCCCCGCGATGACAAGCGCCGGCCCCGGTGAAGAACTAACGGCCGCAAATTGCTGCTCGTTCAGCTCTGCCTGATAATCGATTCCCGAGGCTCCCTTGCGGGGGCCCTTCTTGAGCTGATATTGGCGAGCCATCCTTCTACTCAGAGTCCACACGCTTGGTGTGATCGATAAAGCGGAGATACTCTTCCTTTACCTTCGGCATGAGGAGATACATCGCAATCACGTTCGGGATGGACATCGCGAAAATCATGCCATCTGAAAAATTAATGACACTCTTGGCGCTGACGGCCGAGCCAAGGACAATGAACCCACAGAAAATCAACTTGTATGTGATTTCCGCTTGCTTGCTTCGACCAAAGAAATGGGTCCAAGCCTGCAATCCATAGTAAGACCATGAAACCATGGTGGAAAAAGCAAAGAGGATCACAGCCACCGCAAGAATATACGGGAACCATGAAATGCTCATCTCAAAGGCTTTCGATGTCACCTCAACCCCTTCCAGTCCAGGTTCGTTGTAGGTCCCCGCCATCACGATCACAAGCGCGGTCGTCGTGCAGACCAAGACGGTGTCAAGAAAGGGCTCAAGCAAGGCAACAATTCCCTCACTGGCCGCATATTTCGTCTTCACGGCAGCGTGGGCAATGGGGGCCGAACCAATCCCGGCCTCGTTGGAGAAAGCCGCCCGCTTGATTCCCTGAATCAGGACACCAACGATGCCCCCTCCCACAGCAGTTGGGTCAAATGCTCCTTTAAAAATTAGCCCAAAGGCCTCACCCAACTGCCCAATGTTGGTCAGAATCACGATGAGCCCCGCGGCCATATAGATTCCGCACATAAAGGGCACAATCGCTGCCGTGGTTGTCGCGATACTCTTGATGCCACCGAGAATCACCAAGCCGACAATGATCGCCATAATGACTCCGAATATCCAACGATTTTCACCGAAGAAGGACGAGTCGCCTCCACTCACTGCCACAAGCTGGCTGCATGCTTGGTTCGCTTGATACATGTTCCCTCCACCGAACGAACCGCCGATGCACATCAAGGCAAAGAAGGCAGCGAGAATCACTCCAAGAGGTTTGAGACCCATTCCGCCAAGACCTTTCGTGAGGTATTGCATAGGGCCACCGTAGACCTTACCGTTTTCGATCGTTCGGTATTTTACGCCAAGGGTGCACTCACAGAACTTTGAAGCCATGCCAAAGAGCCCCATCAGGATCATCCAGAAGGTCGCACCCGGTCCCCCGAGGCTCACCGCGACAGCGACACCGGCAATATTTCCAAGTCCCACTGTTCCGGATACGGCAGCAGAAAGTGCCTGGAAGTGGGAAATCTCACCGGGATCAGTCGTTTTACTGTAACGACCTCTGACCGTTCGGAAGGCCAAACGCCACGAGCGAAAATTCAAAAACTTAAAATAAACCGTTATGACAACTGCCGCAATTCCGAGCCACGCCAGAACCCAAGGCATCTTGATATCATTGCCATCGCCATCCTGGGCGACCGGAATCGAGTAGAAGACCGTATCGTCGACAAACTCTGACACAGGCTTAAAGCTGCTATCCATATTCTCATCGAGCTTTTCAAAGAACCCTTTCTCCTTTTTCACCTCCTTGGACGGAGAAACACTGGGCTCCTCGGCAGCCAAATAACCGGATGAAAGAACAAAGAAGAGCCCCAATAGGCAGGAGAATTTTTGCATGACCCGCGCACTCTGCGGGAAAGGCCTGATCGCGACAAGTGAGAACCTCGATCGGTTTCCCATAAATCAAAAAAAACCGTCCGGATCTCTCCGGACGGTTTCGAAAAAAAAACTAAAAACGACCCGACTATGGGAGAAGATTCACCGCACGTGCGCGCTTGATCTCGCGAGTGATCGCGCGATGCATCTTGGCGGAAACGCCGGTCACCTTACGGGGAAGAATACGACCGGTCTCGGTGGTGAACTTGGTCAGGACCTCGGGGTTCTGATAACTGATCTTCTCAAATGGCAAATCGAGACGCTTGGTGGTCATCGACTTATTGTGCTTACGGAAGTTGATCCGGCGCTGGATGGTCTTTGGCTCAGACATGATAAAAAATGGTATGGTATAAGAACTATCGAAGCTCGCGATGGAGGGTGCGACGGTTGAGGAAAGGATTAAATTTCACCTTCTCGAGACGACCTGGAGTACGAAGGCTCTTTTTGTTGCGGGTGCTGGTGTAACGGGAGGTGGGCTTGCCTTCGGCCTTGGCCTCAGTGCATTCCAGAATAATAATGTCGCGTGCCATAATCTTGAAAAGTCGGAAATCGGGAAGCGGAAGCTATGAAAATCCTCCCTATCGTCAAGGGAAAACCGAGGAAAGTTCACCAATTCTGACATCTGAAAAAATCGTTGATTTTACGGGGTTTTCAGAACAGAGTCTTCCCAGTTGAAGGTTGTCGGCGGAAATCCCGCCGTTTCCATCGTTTCTTTTTTGAGAGATCCTCAACCTCTTACCACAGACCCACTCGGCGAATTTGCGCTCCGGTCATAAGGTGAGTTTCCCCGCAGGATCCCCCTCAATCACTCGTGCCCTCTTTGGCTGGGTTTCCCGGATTTTCCAATCCGCCCATGCCATCAAGTTCACTTATTTCCAGATTTTTTGATATCCCTATGATTCCACCTGACTCTGATTCAGCGCACTCCGGAGGCCGACAGACCAACGATACAGGCAACGGCGACAACAACCAACGCCGTAACCGCAATCGAAACCGCAACCGTAACCGTAACCGCAATCGCAATCGCGACGGCAGCAATCGCGACGGCAGCAATCGCGACGGCAGCAATCGCGACGGCAGCAATCGCGACGGAGGCAGTAGTGACGGAGGCAGGCAGAGGCAGGGTCGGGTCCGGGGCTACGGTCCGCGCGATGAATCTCGTGAGCGAAAGCCCTTTGAATTCACCGGAGATCCTGTCGATGTCGATGGTCTTTTTGAAATCGCCCCCAAGGGGTTTGGTTTCCTTCGAAAGCCCGACCAAAACTTCGAACAACGCAAGGAAGATGTTTTCGTCCCTCCCGATCTCACCCGTAAACATGGCCTTCGGCCGGGCGTTTGGATCAAGGGAGTCGCCAGGGACAGCACCCGGGGGGCGCAAATGATCGAGATCACCTCTATAAACGGTCAAAAACCTGAGGACGCCCGCAAACTTCCGGCTTTCGAGGAACTCAAAGCAGTCAATCCGAACAAACAGATCGGTTTCGAAACCACCCCCGACCGCTTCACGACCCGCGTCGTTGATCTCATGTCTCCCGTTGGGCGTGGCCAAAGAGGCCTCATTGTCTCCCCTCCCCGCTCGGGAAAAACCACCTTCCTGATGCATATGGCAGAAGCGGTCCAGGAGCGACACGAAGAACATATTCATCTTATGATTCTTTTGGTCGATGAGCGACCGGAAGAGGTCACCGAATTCCGTCGCCAACTTCCCGATGCTGAAATTTACGCAAGCTCGAACGACGAATCACCCCGGAACCACTGCCGCTTGGCTGAGCTCTGTGTCGAGCGGGCAAAGCGCCTCGTTGAAGCCGGTCAGCACGTTTTCATTCTGATGGATTCCATCACTCGGCTCGCCCGCGCTTACAATAATAACATGGGCGGCCAAAAAGAGAGCAGAGGTCGAGGCTATCAGTCCGGAGGAATCGTAGCTGGAGCACTGGAGATGCCTCGTCGACTTTTTGCAGCGGCTCGTAATACCCGCGAAGCCGGCTCACTGACGATCATCGCCACTGCCCTGATTCAAACCAATTCCAAGGCAGACGAAGCCATCTTCCAGGAATTTAAAGGAACCGGCAACATGGAGCTCGTTCTTGATCGCCGCATTGCCGAGCACTACGTTTATCCGGCTGCCGACATCTTCAAGTCAGGTACCCGCCGGGAAGAATTGATCCTTCCCGAAATGACTCTCAAAAAGCTCTACATGGTGAGGCGAGGCCTTGCCGGACACAAACCAGTAGAGGCGATGGAACGCTTACTTTTCTTCATGAAAAAGTTTCCGAGCAACGCTCAAATGCTTTTGGAGATAAAAGGTTAGATTTCTTGTCAAAAGAGGTGGTGATCACAGCCCCATGCTGATAGAACTTAGGTAAGGTATTTTTTACCGCAGTTCATTATGCAAACAATAAACGCAAACCCAAACATCACCGTGACCGTGCGTCACGAAGACGTCACTGATTCCCTCCGGCAATACGCCATGGAGAAGATCAGCGGAATTCACTTGGATTACCCGCGCATCATCGAGGCCAAGGCCATACTTGATGTCGAAGGAAGTCGCCGGCATAAGGCCGAAATCATCCTTTTTTGTGCAAACCATATCGTGATCGATGCCTCCTCCGAAACCGAGGACATGTACAAAAGCATCGACTTTACCATCGATAAAATCACCCGCCGCATGCGGAAGCATAAAACACGTCTCCTGAAACGTCGCACACCACGTCAGGAAGAAAGCATCCGCTACCTAGATGAGCGAAACTATCGGGCTGACTTCCTCGACAACCTTCCCGACGAAGTCAACGAAGCTGAAGAGCCAGAGCCCTTCTTCGTGCACAAGGAATCCTTTAGCCTGCGACGGCTTTTCAAGGAAGAGGCAGTCCTGGAACTCGATCTCACCGAACATCCGTTCGTGATCTTCAAAAATGCCCGCCGCGACGTCACTTCCATCGTGTGGCGCAAACCGGATGGAGATTACGGCATGGTCGATATTTCCTGAAATAAAACTCTGATACTCATGAGCCAGTCCATCCCGCGTCTTGCGGGTGGGCTGGCGCAGCCGTTTCCGGCTCCCAATGCCAGGTCATATTCACTTGAATCTCCGGGTGAATGCTGTGTTGAACCGGACAACTTAGAGCAGCACTCTGAAAGATCTTCTTGTCTGGATGCGCCTCATTTAGAGGCATAAAGACCTCCACCCATAACTTTGCGATTCGTCGGGGAAGATCTGCGGAGATTTCTTTTTTCACGATCACGCGCATTCCGCGAACCTCGATGTTTTTGTGGCGTGCGGTAATCCCGATGATTGTCGCCATGCAAGTTCCCAAAGCGGTGGCAACAAGATCGGTCGGAGAAAAGCTCTCTCCGCGCCCCAGATTGTCCACCGGCGCATCAGTCTCAATCTTTGTGCCCGAGGGCATGTGCTGGGAGCTGCATCTCAGCTGACCTTCGTAATCAATTTGAATCTCTACCATCGCTCTCTTCGTTTTCGTCGGACTCTTTCTGCCCACCGTCATGGTCCTTGGCAAGCACGACTCGAAAGCCATAGCCCTCTTCCCTCGAATTCACATCCGCAGCATAACGAGACCGGGATTCGAGATGAGATTTACTAAAGGTGTTCCAGCCCCCTCCTCGAAGAACCCCAACCGTATCATCTCCGGGATAGAAATCTGAAATCCACTCGTGGACATTCCCCCCAAGATCAAAAAGCCCAAAGATGTTTTTAGTGAACTCCCCAACCGGAGCCAGCCTGATAAAGCCATCCTCATAACCGGAGATGGTCCGGTCGGATAAATCAATTGCAGTAACGTCAGCATAGTTACCCGCACCAGAAATCGGTGGGAATTCCTCTCCCCATGGGTAGACACCCGTATTGAGGGCCTCGTTTTCACGTTCCGCCAGAGTCTCCCCAACTTCGATCAGTCCTACCATCAGGCTCCACTCACGGTCGGTGGGCAGACGATAACGAAAGTCCTCCGTGATCAGGTTGACACGCTCCTTTTTTGTAAGCCACTCACAAAATGCCTCGCTCTCAGCCCGAGTCACACCTGCCACCGGAACAAGCGGATCCTGATCGAGAAGCACCTCCCCCAGCTTCTGTTTCTTCGCCTCCAAAAAAGCCCTGTAATCTCTGGACCGGGTCTCCCAAGCCGAGACCATCAGGTCATCTCCCAATGGTTCCAGAACCATTTCGAGACTGTTAACCCAACGTTTTCCAGGCTCATGACTATTATCGTCCGGGAGAGAGAAGATTTCATTGATATTCCCAGTATCAGGAAGATTGAAAGTCACCTCCTTGCTCTCTCTCCCGCCCAGAACAAACTTAAATTCATACTTTCCCGGAGGAACGTTATCTTCGCGATAAGGAGTCACACCAATAGAGACCCCGTCAATATAGACGTATGCCCCAGTTGGCACCGTATCGACGCTGATCATTCCATATGGAATGGGACGAACCAGACAGAAAAACGGTCTGAGAATCTTACCGTTCTTTTTTGTCGTATCAGGAAGCTTATTTTCCAGAAACCTGAGATCGTAGTCCGCGATGATCTGCCGGTTCATCTTCGGATATTGCTCGGAATACTCTGTGAAATACCCCTCTCTCACACACTTATTCATCAACCACTGGGCATACTCGTCGGCCCACTCTCTTGGCACAGCCACGATCTTTTTTTCACCATGCTCGAAGACGATCGGTTGGAGTTTTTTCTTGGTCTCCTCCAGGAAGTTCCTCCAATCCAGCTCCGAAACATGCTCCGTGGAAACATGCTGGTCTCCATCCTCTCCATGGGGATGAAAAGTATTGCCTAGGGCATCCTTCCAAGGCTCGCCCTCTTTCGGAGGCGAGAACAAGGGCAGGGTCTCCTTGATCAACATCACCTGGCGACCGTTATCCCGCACCTCGTGGGAAACCTCAAGCTCCCGATACCCGGGTGCCCTGAGAGAGAATCTCAACAGCGTTCCGATCTGCTGATTCAAGAGATTAGCCGGCGTGATGCCCACAATCTCACCTTCCAAATTCAACACTTCAGCTCCTTCCGGATCCGTTAAAACCTTTACCATCACATACCGCACCGGCAGAGGCTCACGCTTCCCCTCAATGATGTAAGTTCCCCAGGTATTCTCAACCCAGATCTGACTTGCAAAGAGACTAACAAGCGCCATCAGCGCAAATCCAATCTTCACCACAACCGGAACCTTTTTCACCGCCGCTTTCCCTTCCTGCAAACGGCTCAGGTAGTCGGCCAACTCATGACCGCTTTTTATTTTTCGTTTCGAAATCCTGGGGTCGCAGATATCGCAAATCAGGCGATTGAGGCGGATCCACTTCTTTCGGTGGTCATCCCCGGGCCCCTTGTCAGGCAACTCGGGAAACTGGAGTCGATCCATGCCCGTCGCCATCTCGTAGAGAACCTTCCCCAGACTATAGATATCAGCCTCTGCTGATCCGGGCCCTTCTGGAGGCACAAACCCCTCGGTCCCCACGAATGTCCGCTGGTCTTTTGCCGCGACCAGACCAATGTCAGCCAGCTTCGCCTTTCCGTCGACAAAGATCACGTTCGAGGGCTTCACATCCCGATGGCTCAAACCACGCTGATGCAATTCTTCGAGCGCCTCGGCAAGGCGTCGACCTGTATCGATGCAAAATTCTGTCGGGAGCGGCGAACCGCTCGCCCGAAGCATGTCCGTCCGTAAAGTTCGAGGCTCATACTCAACCGGATTGATGGCTCCCTCTTCATGGGCGTCATCGCCCAATTCCATCACATAGTAGTAAAACTCCGATTGGTCATCGCTTCGTCCCACGTGAAGGATATTCACAAAACCCCGGTGGTCCCGGGAAATCGGCTCGAATCGGAGAATTCCTTCAAATTCCCGCTCAAAGGTCCGTTCATCAGAAAAATCCTCCCGATAGACAAACTTCACCGCCCTCATCGCCCCCGTCACACCGCGAGCCAACCACACTTCACCATAAGCTCCGCCTCCGATCTTACGGAGGACTTCATGATCCGGGATCAACGGGTCAGGCCTAATCTTTTTTTGCATCCTTCTCGAGCTTCACCAATTCCTTCTTCAGAACGGAACCTACGCGATGCTTGGCGAGATAAACCTGAGCCATACTCACCCCGAGGTGGTCCTGAACTTTCTTGGCATCCCACTGCTTCACCACGTAATAATCGAAAATTTGGTATTGTTTCGGAGAGACTTGGGCTTTCACCTTCGTCAACGCCATGTCTGCGACATTTTTTTTCCATTCCACATCCCACATTCTCTCTAGCAAATCACCCTTGGGATCTTCGAATCGATCAATAATCGCCGTCTTCCGATCATCCTCCCATCCTCCCCCCGGCATCGCGGTATCCTTCTTACGCTTTCGAAACTGATCGTTGATCCTCCAACGGGTCATGTTCATCAGCCAAGTCTTAAACGAGCCCTGATTGGGATCGTAGAGATTCTTCTTACTCTGTTTGGCAATGGAGAGAATCGTCTCTTGAACCGTGTCAAACGCTTCATCATGACGAAGTCCAGCCTTGATTCCCACCGAATAGATCAGCTTCCAGTAAGTCTGGTAGAATTCATCCCAAGTTCGTTGATCTTCCCAGTTTTCAAGACGGGCAATCAGGCTCTTTCGCGTCTTGGCGTACCCTTTTGTGAGATCCACTGCCTTATCGTCTTTTTTTGCCTTCTTCTTCGGTGGGTCTTTCCTTTCGCGAGCCATTGGTTGGACTATAGCTAACCCATCTTCACCCGAAAGTCTTTCCTCAGTTTTAAGAAAAACCCTTGAGAGATGATAGTCACAATATCTTAACCATCGAGGATTTTGTTGCACCGCCCCTTTCTTCCACAATAATCTTATCCAACACATCTGTTAGCCCCTCACCGTTGTTCCCCGCTTTGCCGGCCAGGGACCAGCCTAACTATCTGCGACTATGACCCCCTCTCCGCTGAACTCCCCTCAGCATGTTGAAAGGATCCGTGAGATCCTGATCGGAAGAGACCTTCAACAAATGCATGATCGCATCTCCCGTATTGAGGAAACTCCCCGCGCGATGGCCTCTCCAGGCCTCCAGGAAGCACTTCCCAGCCTTCTCAATGAAGACACCACAGCGAACTTAAGAGCCGCTTTACCCGACTCGCCAGCGCTGCCATGGCTGACGCGAGCGATCAAAAACTCAACGAAGGATTCCTGCTCTAGTCCACAGATTTGAATTCTCCCCCTCAAATGACACCCCCCCAGATCAGCACCCTCGAACATCTCGAACGACGCACCTCCTTGCCCGGAATTGCCGAACTTCTCTCGGGGAATTCCATGCCTTCCGAATCAACTTCATCTGAATCGCAAGCCCCAAGACCTGCTTTCACGACAGAGATCCCTGCCACCCTCAACGCCCACTACCCGCCTGCCTCCACCCGTCAGGTTCCTGCACCCGGGGCCCTGCGCGATGCCGACTCCTCTGCGATGAACGAGCCTCCTGTCGCCATGCCTGCACCGGTCATCGCCCCATCTCAAAAGGAGCCTTCATTCGCCCAACCCATTCCTGACTCTGAGATCGGTGCAGGCACGCCTCCTCCGATCGAAAACAAATCGGGGGAAACAAAGCCGGCCGAAGCCCCCCACGAAGCCCTCCTTCCGATCGTTGAAACCTCTCTTGAAAAAGCTCTTTACGCGCCCAAGACCGACCTTCACATGTCTCTGGAGCCCATGCTCCGCGCCACCGTCCGCCGCGCAATCGCCGAGCAGATGCACACCATGCATTATTTCGGAAAAATTAGCGTTTTTGACCGCTTTGTCTGGCGTCTCAAGGCCCTTTTCACCAGTCGCACCTATGACGATATCGTCTTCGATCACACCCATCGTTATCACGTTGAGGAAGTCTATCTTCTCCGCTATGAATCCAACTCACTCATTTCTTACGCCAGCCACGATCCCTCGAGGCACTCGGCTCCGCGTAAAATCAAATACGACCTCAGCCGTTTGGTTGACGAACTCAAGGATCAAGACGGCGATCTCCGCAAAAGCTTCGAACTGCCCAACCGTAACACTGCGGTGGTCCGCGGTGGGGAAAACTGCTTTCTCCTTGCTTGCGTCCGAGGTCCTATCAATGCCCTTGTCCGCGCTGACCTCGACTACGTCCTCACCCAGGTCGAACAACGTTTCGGCGAACGCCTCCGCGATCAGGAGCAACACTTCGTCCATGTTATCCAGCCACTTCTCGAGGGTTGCCTCCTCATCCAGTCGCCTCCCGCGCCTCGCTAGGAGAAAGAGTTACCATTGGAAATGGTAACTCTTTCCCCGAACTCTTTCCTCTCGAAAAGTATTTCCGAAACTCGGCACTGACAAACCCTCTTTCGTCCCTACAATCCACTTTGTGAGCTACCAGGTCTTTGCCAGAAAATACCGCCCCCGCACTTTTGACGATGTCTTGGGTCAGGACCACGTTGTCCGCACCCTGCGCAATGCCATCGAACAAGATCGCCTCGCCCACGCCTACCTTTTCGTCGGACCTCGCGGCACCGGAAAAACCTCCATTTCCCGTATTTTCTCAAAAGCCCTCAACTGTCCTAACGGTCCCTCCATCGACTTCGATCCCGATGATCCCGTCTGCGTTGAGATCGCCGAGGGACGCGCCCTCGACGTCCTCGAAATTGATGGGGCTTCCAACAACAAGGTCGATGAAGTCCGCTCACTCCTTGAAACAGTTGGCTTTGCTCCTGCCAGCAGTCGCTTCCGCATCATCTACATTGACGAGGTTCACATGCTCACCACTGGCGCCTTTAACGCCCTCCTCAAAACCCTCGAGGAGCCCCCTCCCCACGTCAAATTCATCTTCGCCACCACCGAACCCAACAAGATTCTTCCCACCATCATCTCGCGCTGCCAACGTTTTGACCTCCGCCCCATCCCCACGGACATTATCGCCGGACACCTCCAGCACATTGCCACTGAGGAAGGGGTCAAAATCGATGACTCCGCTGCTTGGGCCATTGCCAAGGGTGCCGATGGTGGCATGCGCGATGCCCAGTCCATGCTCGACCAACTCGTTGCCTTCTGCGGAAACGAAATCACGGAGCACAATGTCCTCGATATTTTCGGGTTCACCTCGCGCGAAACGGTCGCAGCTCTTCTCCTTGGCATCCTTCAGAAAGACCCTCGCCGCATTCTTTCCGTCATCTACGAACAATTCGAGAAAGGAAAAGACCTCTCCCAGCTCCTCGGCGAAGTCGTCGGAGCCATTCGCGCACTTGTCGTCGCCAAGCTCGATCCCTCTGCCGGTCGTGAAGGTTTCCCTGAGGCCCTCTGGACCGACCTCAGCAATGCCTCTGAATCTCTCAAAGCTGATCGTTTCCTTGCCATCATCGACACCTTTTCCGAAGCCGAGGCCCGCATGAAGTGGACTTCCAATAAACGCCTGCATCTGGAAATCGCTTCACTCAAAGCTATCCAAAACCTTCAGGAGATTCGTCTTAGCGATGTCATCACCACCATTGGCAAGGCCGACCCCGAAGAAATTAACGCCGCTCTTTCGGGAAATCCGCCAGCACCTTCCGCAGCGCCCCAACCTAAGCCGGAACCTGCTCCAGAACCAGTCCGACCACCATCGCCTGACACCGAAAATCTCGACCCCATTGATAAACTCATCGCGAGTGCTCCGGATGTCGCAATCGACCCCGACCCCGATCCAATCCGCCTCAACCCCGATCCAAAACCGGATCAGCCCAACAATAAGAAAAATAAAAAAGAGGCCGCCGCCCCGGAGCACGATGAATTTCATAACGATCCACTTATTGTGGAAGCCCTTAAAGTCTTCAAAGGTCGCTTGATCACCTGAAGCCGTCCTGCTCCAAAAACAACGTATGATTTACCGACGTCCATGGCACCCTGTGCCAATGGCGCTGCTGGGCCTTTCTCTGGCACTGCATCTTTTTACCGTAATCCTCTACGTTCGACTCCCTCTCCGATTTGCTGCATTCACAGTTTTCCCAATCTGGGTCTGGGGCTCAATCGGACTGATCTTGGGAATCTTCTCCTTCATTGTTTACCGCGCCCGTCTTTCTCTCCTCACCGTCCTCATCTGGACCTTCACGATTCTTATCATTTCCGATGAAGCCCGCTCTCTGGGTCGCCTCGGCATCGAGCCTCTCGTAGAGGGCCCACCCAAGCGCCATGCCGGCAGCAAAGTTCTCCGGGTCATCACCTTCAATTGTGCCGGTCGCACCAATCCCACGGACGCAATCCGCGGATTCAAACCAGACATCATTTTCCTTCAAGAAATCCCTTACGCCTACCATCTCAAGCACCTCATCGATGAACTCTTCAACGGTGCCGGCGACTATCGTTACGACCGTTCCAAAGCCTGTGGAGTCATCGTCCGGGGAACCATCAACAGCCAGATTAAGGTTCCCAAATACCGCAGCCAGCTTCTCTCGGCCGAAATGCCGAATGGACGCCACCTTCAGCTCCTCAACGTCCACCTCCAGCCTGCGGCCACCAACCTCCGCTTATTTGACCGCGAGTGCTGGCATGAGCACAGTCACAACCGTAACCTCCGTCAAACCGAGCTCTCGTACGCTCTCAGCGTGCTCAAACAAAAAACCTCGTATCCCCGCATTCCCACCATCATTGCAGGTGACTTTAATGCACCTGCCAATGACGTGGTTTATCGGCTGCTCGAGCCGGAATTCACCGATGCCTTCAATGAAGTCGGCACCGGCTGGGCCAACACCTATCACCGGGCACTCCCCCTCTTGAGAATCGACCACATCTATGGCTCCGAAAAGCTTGTCCCCGTCCGCTCTCGCACCTTTAAGCGAGCCAAATCGGATCATCGAATGGTCGTCGCCGACTTTATCTATCGTTAAAAGTCTGTATTTGGCCGCCTCTTCCGGACCGACACCCGGCCACCGCGGGCTCTGCGGATCGGTTCGAAAATCTGGTCTGCTCCCGTTGCCTTGATTTCAGACACCATCGCCATCAATTCACCCAACCGACCCTTGGGCCATCCTCGCTCCGCGAACCAAGTAAAGTATTCCGGAGGCAAATCAGTCAATGGCACTCCTCTGGGTGGGTAATGCTCAGGCCCATATTTCCCGAAGGGCATATGAGCCTCCGCAATCTCACTTAAGAGATTGCGAAAGTCCTCGCGATCGATCTCGGTGAAGTCCATCAACGACCGAGTTAGTCGTCATTTCCTCCAAACATCTGGAAGAGGTAATAAGCCAACATTGTCAGCGAGGAAAGCGCGCCCACCACATAGGTCATGGCAGCCCAAAAAAGAGCATTCCGGGCCCGCCCCTGATCCATCGAAGCCGCGACACCACTCCCTTCCATCCAAGCCAGCGCCCGCATGCTAGCGTCAAATTCGACCGGGAGAGTCACAAAGGCAAAGAGCGTGGTAATCGCCAAACAGCCCACAAAGAGCCAAAGGAGTGCCGGCATTTTGAAAGCGATCATTCCCACAATGGAAATCATGAAGATCACGTTCATCATGCTGGAAGCGATGTTCGTCACAGGAACCATCGCAGATCGGAACTTCAACCAGACATAGGCCTTTGCATGCTGCACCGCGTGACCGCATTCATGCGCTGCCACTGCCGCAGCGGCAACATTACGCATATTGTAAACTGCCTCACTCAAATTTACCGTCTTATCGGAAGGATTGTAGTGGTCGGTAAGCTGACCCGGCGTGCTGATGACGCGGACATCCCTGATCCCCGCGTCTGCGAGCATCTTCTCTGCCACCTCGCGGCCGCTGTAGGGAAGAGGAGCCTGAGAATGCTCACGAAATCGGCTCTTCAATTTATTCCCCACCATCCAGCTCAACACCATTGAGCCTCCAAGAATAATCCAATAAAGCATCGGAATCCCAAAGAACCCGCCACTCGACACTCCGGCTGCCAAAACTTCAAATCCGTTTAACATATCGAGACTTTAACGACTCATTTTTATCCTGCAAGTAGGACCACAATATAAAAGATCCGCTTTTGACAAATCCCACCCTGCCCCTCTATGATCCCCTCACACCTATGAACACCACGAATATCCTCCTTGGAACGACGTCCCTCCTGCTCGTCGTCGGCTTTGCCCTGTCCTTTGGAGGTTTCACCAAGAACCGGGAAAACTCGGACAGCAAGGAGGAACTCGCCGCACTCAAGGAAGAGATCGAAAAAATCAAAGCCGAAGAAAGGGTCATTGAACTCAGTCAACTCAGAACGACAACTCCTGCCCCGGTCATCCCAACCGCTCCAGTGAGCACAGAAGTTGGGCCTGTCTCAGAAGATATGAAACGCGTGATCGAAGCTCAGAAAGATAAGATTGCGAGCCTCGAGAGTGAGAAAGAAGTCCTTGCGATCGAGAAAGAGGCTGTCGAAAAAGAAAATAATAAAATCTTCGTAGAAAAATCGGAAGCTAAAAAAGAACAAAGCATGGCCGCTTTCCGCATCAAGAATGCTCTCGCCATGGGGACCGTCACGACCGCCAACAAAGAAAACGCCCTCGTCATCTTTACCCCCAGCCCCAGCGCCACCAACTTCCAACCAGGCAAAATACTCGCCGTGCGCCGCAACACCGGCATCATTGGAACCATCCAGATCGATCGCCTCGCGGAGACTGGAGAATACGTCGCCACCATGCGCCCCCACGGCTACTCCCCCGATGGATATCCCGATATTCAACCCGGAGACACCATTATCATCAATCACAAGGGTTAGCAGGCTGCCGACCTATTCCGCAGACAAACCCGGGAAAATCTCCCGGGTTTTTTGTGCGCGAAAAATCCGCTGAAGAATCCCTGCCTCTACTTTTAGTGGCGGCGAAAGGGTTTCACTTCATCCTGTCCCAACGCACCAAACCTTTTCCGGCGATCGTGTCTTCACGAACCACACTTCATGCGAATGCGAAAAACAGCCCCCCCTTTCGGACGCCGTCGCCGGCCTGCTTCACGGCATGAAAAAGCCCGATGAAGTCATCCCGTTCATCGATTGGGTGAGAGAGAAGAATCCTCACTGGCTTCTTCAAGCCAACGGAAGAACACAAACTCCGATTGATGGCTCTTTGTAAAAAGGCCGCGAATTGATCACCACTCCTTCGTCAGCCCATACCGCCCAGCCAACTCCAGAAGCTCTCCTCGCATCGGCCACTCATCAGGACGGTCACATGGACCTTCATGACGCTTGCTCGCACCTTTTAGCATCATGCAGCCAGTGTTATCGCCCATCGCACGAATCGCTTCTATTTCCTCTTCAGAAAATCTGAAGTCCTCCGGCGTCGCAGCGTAGTCACGAATCTTATCTTCAATCGGCACGGCATCGTCACCGGCCTCCTGTATCACCGTTGGCACGACACACTTCACCGGATTCTGAGAAAGATTCCACGCCGAAGCAAATTGGATCAAGCTGAGCCCATGCCTCTCCGCGATTTCGAGCATCGGAGCCATCGCATCATTGCCTCGCTCAACCCAGCCATCAGGTCGATACGAGCGATGATCGCCCGGACGGAATTCATGGCCCGGCTTCATGTCTCCATGAAAAAGACCACCGTAGTCGACCACGCGGGTCAGGACATCAACCTTGTTCGCCTGAGCTGAACTTAAAACGTGCTGACCGGGCCACGGCTCCAGCGGATTCAAAATAATCATCGCCCAATCAAGAACCTCGCCAAAGTTTTCGAAGACGTGCAAGAGATCGAGAGTGAATCCATTGGCCGGCCCCGGGGCAATTCCCAATCGATGGGAAAGGCCTTCTTCCTTGAGCCCGTTCATCCCCTTCCAAACCGCTTCGCTGGTGTAACCAATCTCGTCAGGGTTGTGCAACATGACGAGATCGAAGTGATCGGTCCGGCAATTCTTAAGCGAGCTTTCACACGCCCGGCGAAGGAAATCATGGTAGCCCGCTGCTGAGCGAAGGGAGGGACTGGTAAAACGCGGGTATCCTTTGCTGCCCTCACGCTCACCATCCACAAAATCGTGCCCCAGCATCCCCACCAGACAATAACTGTCACGAGAATAGCCTGACAGCGCCTCTCCCAGAGCGGCATCCGCTTTTCCCTGACCATAAACATCGGCTGTCACAAAAGTCCGGATTCCCGCTTCGTAGGCGACGCGGATGCACTCCTGATAGCGAGCCTCCTCCAGGACCTCACCGAAGTGCATGTATCGTCCACCACTCCAAGTGCCATAGGCTGTCCGCGTCAAATTCATGGGAGGAATAAGCGGCATAGCCCGCGATCTTTCAAGCGGGACTTTTTGAATCTCCTCATGGAGCTTGACCCCACCGATTCAAAAAGTGAAAAACCCCTCAATGCGCGCCCTTTTTCTCCTAGCCCTCGCCGCCGTTTTTCTGCCTTCCTGCTCCGATAGCCTCTCTGACTCTGGCAACATGGGCTCACTCCCTCCTCCCAATGTCCGCAAAGCCCAAATTGCGGCCGAACCTCGGGGTGACTTTTACTACGGTCGACGCTATTTCGTCAAAAAAACCCGCTTTTGGGGCTACCTACGTACACCCGGCCAGTCTGCGAAAAACGCCAAGCTGGTCATTTTTAACGAAGCGAAAAAGAAGAACCCCGACCGATTTCAAGAGGATGGTCCGAGCCCCAACTACGGATTCGACAACAACTACGAATACAAAATCTACGGCCGCTACACCGGTCGCACCTTGTATGAGCCCAATAGCAACCAATTCCTCCCCGAATTTCTGCTCACGAACTACGACCTCATTACCAGGGAGCCCGGGTGGCTCTTTTCGCCTTCCGACTACTACAATCCGGTCCAGGTCACCCTCCTTCCAACACGATACTAATATGGACTTTGTGAAATATTTCACAAAGTCCTTGCGACCCCCGTGGAACGGGAGTTTCATCTTGCTGTCTTAACATGAGCGAGACCACGACTTACGAGGCTCCGGATGCTGCCGCTGTGGCAGCAAAAGCCGCAAACGATTACCAGGCGGAGACCGATGATGTCCTCGGCGAAAAATTGGTGCTTAATATGGGCCCCTCCCACCCCGCGACCCACGGCGTTCTTCGTCTCGTGCTCGAGCTGGACGGCGAAATCATTGAAAAGGCCGAGCCTCATATTGGCTATCTGCATCGTGGCGATGAAAAAATCGCTGAGAACATGCACTACAACCAGTTCGTTCCCTATACCGACCGGTTGGACTACCTCGCTCCTCTTGCCAACAATGTTGCCTACGCTTGCGCAGTCGAAAAACTCATGGGCTGGGAACTCCCGCCCCGAGGCCAGGCTCTCCGCGTTCTATGCTGTGAATTGGCCCGCATTTCCTCGCACATGCTTGGCGTCGGAGTCTGCGCCATGGACGTGGGCGCGATGACCGTTTTTCTCTATACTTTCGCCGAGCGTGAAAAGATCTACAACTTTTGCGAGCAACTTACCGGAGCTCGCTTCACGACCTCCTACACCCGTGTTGGCGGCCAGATCCGCGACATGCCAGAAGGACTTGACCAAGACATTCTCAAATTCCTCGATGAGTGCGAAAAAACCATCGACGAGATTGCCGCCCTTCTTAACAAGAACAAGATCTACCTCGAGCGCATGTGCGACGTTGGCACCATCAGCAAAGAGGACGCCATCAGCTATGGCATGACCGGCCCAAACCTCCGCGCCTGCGGAGTCGCCCGCGATCTTCGCAAGGACAGCCCCTACCTCGGCTACGAAAAATACGACTTCGACGTTCCCATCGGCGAGAACGGTGATTGCTACGACCGCTACCTCATCCGCATGGAGGAGATGCGCCAGTCCATCAAAATCATCCGGCAGGTCCTCGCCGACTTCCCCGAGGGAGAAATCAACGTCGGCGACGCAAAATCAACTCTCCCTGATAAAGAGCGCGTCCTCATGTCCATGGAGGAGTTGATCCACCACTTCATCGTGGCCACCCAGGGCATCGAAGCACCAGAGGGCGAGGTTTACTTTGCCGCCGAAAACCCAAAGGGGGAACTCGGCTTTTACATTCATTCCAAGGGCGGCGGAGTTCCCAATCGCCTAAAGATCCGTGCGCCGTCTTTCGTCAACCTCAGCATCTGCTCCGAGCTTCTCAAAGGCCACATGGTCTCCGACATTCCCGCCATCCTCGGCTCACTCGACTTCGTGATGGGCGAGTGCGACCGCTAACATTTTTTCTCCTAACTGATTTCTCGCAAGGTGAGCTCCAAAATTGAAGTCCCCAGCCCTCGCGCTATTAACCGTAAGCGCTTGGAATATATTCGTCTCTACTCTCCCGTCAAAGTCGACGTTCCAAAAGCACGACCAATCGACCGGAGTCTCCTAAAGTATGGCGGCTCTGAACCATCGGTCCTGGAAAAGAATATCCACTCGCCGGTAACCCCCGGCGCGATCAACTTCCCTCCCTTCAAGGTCACGCCCGAACTGGAGCAAAAGGCTGATCAACGCATCGACCATTATCCCGCCGATCAGCGCCGATCGGCAGTTCTCCCTCTTCTTCACGAGGTCCAACATCACTTCGGCTTTATCAGCCCCGAGTCCATCGACTGGGTCGCGGGCAAACTCGACATTGCCCCCATCAAGGTTGTCGAAGTTGTCACCTTTTACCCGGGTTTTCGACAAAAGGCTCCCGGTAAATACCACTTCCGCGTTTGCCGCACCCTCTCCTGTGCCATGGGAGGATCCTACGAACTGATGGCCAAGCTTTGCGAAATCACCGGGATCGACCGCAGCGGAGCAGATAGTCACAAAGACCCCATCTCAGTCTCACCATGCGGTAACTACTCAGTAGAATACGCAGAGTGCCTCGCCTCTTGTGGGACCGCCCCGGTTTGCCTCGTCAATGACGACTTCCACGAAGACGTCACCGCTGACAAGGCCAAGGATCTAATCACTCAATACAACGGTTAACCGTTTCCTTTCCCATGTCTGACATCAAATACCTTCCCGGCAAGGAACCTCACGAGAAAGAGTGCCGTCTGATTTTTAAAAATGTGGACCGACAGGGTTGGGACACATCCATCGAAACCTATCTCAATGATGGTGGCTACGAAGTACTCAAGAAAAGTCTCGGCATGGATCCCAAGGCGGTCACCGAAGACGTGAAAGGCTCTGGCCTGCGCGGACGTGGTGGTGCCGGTTTCCCCACCGGAATCAAGTGGGGCTTCATCCCGCCCAAAAACACCAAGCCGGTTTACCTCATCTGCAACTGCGACGAATCAGAGCCGGGCACCTTCAAGGACCGCTATATCGTCCACCAGGATCCGCACCAACTCATTGAGGGCATGGTCATCTCGGCCTATGCCGTTGGAGCTCACACCGCTTACATTTACATTCGCGAGGAGTTTCCCGAGGCCGCCATCACTCTGGAACGGGCCATCGCCGAAGCCCGGGCAAAAGGCTTCCTTGGCCAAAACATTCAAGGGTCCGGTTTTGATCTCGAAATCTACGTCCACCGTGGCGCGGCCGCCTATATTTGTGGCGAAGAAACCGGTCTGATCGAATCGCTTGAAGGCAAGCGCCCCTACCCTCGAATCAAGCCCCCCTACTTCCCCGCTGCCATGGGACTTTACATGGCTCCAACCATTGTCAACAACGCCGAGTCGCTCTGCCACGTCGTCCACATCCTCCGCATGGGAGGTGAGGAATACGTAAAACTTGGTACGCCGCGTAACTCGGGCACCCGTATCCTCTGCGTTTCTGGGGATGTCAAAAAAACTGGCTACTTCGAAGTCGAGGTCGGCAAAATCACTTTCCGCGAACTTCTTTACGACATGTGCGGCGGCCCCAAAGACGGACGGGAATTCAAAGCCGTCATCCCCGGTGGGTCCTCCTCAAAAATCCTTCGCTGTAACGAATCCTTCACAATCGGTCGTGGTGACGATGCCAAGGACCTCTCCTTCTGGGATCTCCCCCTCGACTTCGACACCCTCGCCGCCGCCGGTTCCATGGCAGGTTCGGGCGGAGTCATTGTCATGGACGACACCCGCCGTATGTCCTGGGTCCTGAATAACATCACCCACTTCTACGCCCACGAATCTTGCGGTCAATGCACCCCTTGCCGCGAAGGCTCGACTTGGATGAAGAAAGTCTCCGACCGCATCGAAAACGGCCAGGCTGTTCCCGATGACGTCAAAACCCTTGAAGAGATCGCTTATCAAATCGACGGCAAAACTGTCTGCGCATTCGGCGAAGCCAGCGCCTGGCCTGTCGAGGGCATGATCGACAAATTCCGTGACGAACTCGTCGGAGAAACCTCTGAAGACAATGACTTCAAGACCGCCGAGCGCATCGCCCAGGAGGAATTCCTCTCAACGGCCCAGTGATCAAATCACTTCATCTCCTGTTGATTGCCATTGTGTGTGCCTCCTGCTCACCCAACGTCTTCGTTGTCGACCAAAACGGAACTCCGATACCTTTCGCCCAGATTCGACCGCAAACGCGCAGCTTCAACTGGCCCGTCGTTGAGACTGATGAAAAAGGCTCGGCCTTTGTCCATCAGGATCTTCCCACCATCGAATATCTCCACGTCTCCAAGATGGGATACCGATCCCCCTCGCCAGTGAGCTACCGCCTCCCAAAACCCATCACAGTGGTTTTGGTTCGGTAACCTCTCGATGACCTTGGCCAAGGTCCAATTTTATTCCAGCCCGGCGCGTTGCGCTGGGTTTTCATTTGGGCCTCACTTGATTCTCCTCACCCGCCGCTTCATCAGCTCATCTGCGATCACTGCAACTAAAAGGACCAACCCCACGATCAAAAACTCCATGTGCGTCTCCAGCCATGTCACCAGGTTGATCATGTTTTTCAGCACCTGCATCACCGCCGTCCCGATCAACACCCCCAAAATCGTCCCCTCCCCCCCGCGTAAACTACAGCCTCCCAACACCGCCGCCGCAATCGCATACAACTCGAAAAAATTGCCATAGTCACTCGGCTGCGCGCTATTCCCATTCAAGATAAAGAGCAACCCACCCAAGGCCGCCAACATCGAACAAATTACATAAGAGAGAATAACCATCCGGTCCGTGTTAACTCCACTCAACCTCGTCGCTTCCTCGTTATTTCCCAGCGCAAACAAGTACCGCCCCCAAATTGTCTTTCGTAAAAAGATCCACGCCACAAACGCCAACACCACTAAAATCAAAAACGGATACGCCACACTAAACTTCCCAAACATCGAAATCTCGCCCGTCCCCCACTCTCGAAAACCCGTATAGTCATTCCCAAACCCTTGGCTCTGATCATCCGTAAGGCCCCTCGCCGCACCTCGATAAATCAGCAACCCGCAAAGGGTCACCACGAAAGGCTGCAACTTCAACTTGGTGATCAACAGCCCATGGGACAACCCGATCCCAAAAGATACCAAAAAGGCCATCCCCACCGCACTCTCAGGCGACCAACCCTGTCTGGTAACCAACCACGGCACTCCACATCCCACCAGACACACCACGGCCCCAATCGAGAGATCAATCCCACCCGTGATGATCACAAAGGCGACCCCCAAACTTAAAATCCCATACAGCCCCGTCCGCTCCAGCAGCTTTCCTTGATTATATCCGCCCAGAAAGTTCTCGTTCAAAAAAGCCGTGATCACATACACGACCACCAACGCGATAAAGATTCCCCTGATGTTTTTCATCTTATCAATCTAATTCAATGAGCGTTCAATCTACCCCGTCCTGTTGCCATTTCCATAATAGCCTCTTCCGTAAATTCATCACGCGCTAACTCCCCGGATATCCGCCCCTCGTGCATCACAAGCGCCCGATCGGCCACTCCCATCACTTCCTCCATCTCGCTGGATACAAACAAGACTGCCATTCCCTCCTTCGCGAACCGCTCCATGAGCAGGTAGATTTCCTCCTTCGCCCCAATATCAACCCCGCGCGTCGGCTCATCCAAAAGAAGCACCTTCGGCTTCAAGGCCAACCACTTCGCCAACACGATCTTCTGCTGATTGCCTCCTGATAAGTATCGCGCCAACTGCCACGCCCCCGGCGTCTTCACACTCAAGGCCTCCGTCATCTCCGCAGTCAACGCCTCTTCCTTCGCCTCGTCCACAAACGGTCCCTTCGCATCACGCCGCATCGCCGCCAAACTCATGTTGTCCTTCACCGCCATATCAAGGATCAACCCCTGCCGTTTTCGATCCTCCGGAACCAACGCCAATCCATGACTCAAGGCCTCCTGCGGCGAACGGGGCAACCCGCTCCAACCGCCTGCCGAAATCTCACCGCCCACCGCACGCCTAGCCCCGAAGAGAGCCGCCAACATCTCGCTCCGTCCTGCTCCCACTAATCCAGCAACGCCAACCACTTCACCTGCCCGCACTTCAAAGTCCAAACATTGCTCCGGATGCTCGACCGTTCGCAGACCTTTTACCGACAGCGACACCTCGCCCAAATCATGCGACGTTCTTTGATAAAACTGCGACACATCACGCCCCACCATGAGCTTCACCATGGTATCATGCCCGATCTCCTCCCGCTCCAAAGCACCTGCATTCTCGCCATCTCGAAACACCACCACCCGATCCGCCAGCTCCTTCACCTCACCCAGCCGATGCGAAATGTAAATCACACTCATGCCCCGTTTCCGCAAATCCCGAATCACTTCGAAAAGGCGCTCCGCCTCACTCATTGATAAACTCGAAGTCGGCTCATCCATGATGATCACCCTGGCATTCGTCGATAGCGCCTTCGCAATCTCCACCAACTGCTGTCTCCCCAAGGTCAAGTCACTCAAAAGCGTATCCGCAGGCACATCCAAACCAACAACCTTCAGCACGCACTCCGCCTCCTTCCGGATCGACTTCTGATCAATCCATCCAAACCTCCCCGGTTCCCTCCCCAGAAAAATATTCGCCTCAACTGTCAGGTTATCCGCAAGATTCAACTCCTGGTGAATCAAAGCCACGCCCGCCTTCTGGGCATCATGCACCCCCGCAAACCGCTTCACCTCGCCCCCGATCAATAATTCGCCCTCATCCGCCGGTTGCACCCCGGCCAAGATCTTCATCAGGGTGCTTTTCCCCGCGCCGTTCTC
>JAPKDJ010000186.1 GCA_026421245.1 Akkermansiaceae bacterium
TCATATGTTAAGGAGAGGATACGGGGTGGAGAAGCGGATGCTTGCAAGAGAGTGTCGTTGATCGAGTCCGAACGACTAGCGCAGTTCAGCGGAAATCCAGAATGTGGCACGCTCCTTGGTGGCAGCGCGGATGGCCTTGGCCTGCTTGACTCCAACCACGGAGCCATCGTTCGACCAGCCCTCCACCGCGCACGTAGGGAAGTTTCCCGTCCTCATTTAGAATTTCGTGACCCGCTCACCTGCCCCGGCGATTCATGGTCTTCAGTCACGGGCCCTTGAAGGAGGCTGTGATCAGCATCATTTTCGTCCCGATAGGCGATAGGCCCGGTCTCCAGATTTCAGACTGTCAAACTGAGATTGAAACGGACCATCGTTTTGCGCCGTAGGGAGAAGGATCATGATCACAAAATCCGGCCTTTTGGTTTTAAACCTCGTATCAACCGGCCTCGCCGGACAGTGGCCCGGATGGCGTGGGCCTACCGGAGACGGAATTGTTCCCGACACAAAAGCTCCCCTCGAATGGTCAGTCGAAAAAGATCTGAAGTGGAAGGTGAAAGTTCCCGGCAAAGGGCATGCTTCGCCTGTCATCTGGGACGAAGCTCTGTTTTTAGTTTCGGCTGATGAAGACACCGGCGAACGGATCCTCATGCGCCTCAATCTCAAATCAGGCAAGACCATTTGGAAGAAAACCGTGCTCGAGGCTCCCATCGAAAAGGTGCATCGCAAAAACAGCCGGGCATCCAGCACCCCGGTGACAGACGGAAGCTCCATCTTCGTCAGCTTTCTCGATCAGGAGCAGATGTTTATCGCAGCCTACGATTTCGACGGTAACAAAATCTGGGAGAAACACCCCGGCATATTCTCGAGCATTCACGGATATTGCTCCAGCCCCGTCCTATGGAAGGACAAGGTCATCATCAATGGCGATCACGACGGAAACGCCTACATCGTCGCGCTCGATACCAAAACTGGAAAAGAAATTTGGAAGACTCCCCGCCCCAACAAAACACGGAGTTATTGCACTCCCCTGTTGCGAACGATCGACGATCGCAATCAACTCATCCTCTCAGGAAGTAAGAGTGTGGCTTCCTACGATCCCGACACTGGAAAACAACATTGGATCGTTGACGGCCCCACCGATCAGTTTGTCGCCTCGCTGGTTTACGATGAAAAGTATCTCTACATGACCTGTGGGTTTCCCACCAAACACATGATGGCGATTGATCCAACTGGCAGCGGAAACATCACCGAAACCCACGTCATCTGGCACACCCGCAGGGACGCATCCTACGTCCCTAGCCCGGTTGTTGTTGATGGGTTCTATGTCGCCGTTTCAGATTCCGGCACCGGCACCTGTCGCAAAGCGCGCGAAGGAGAACTCCTGTGGAAACAAAAGCTCGGTCGCGAACATTCAGCCTCGCTCATCGTGCTTCGTGATCACGTCGTGTTCAGCTCTGAAAAAGGAGTGATCACCGTGGTGAAACCTGGCAAGGAATTTCAACAAGTCGCCAGGATGGAACTCGGCGAACCTCTCTGGGCTTCGCCTGTCATTACCGATGGGAAATGGTTCCTTCGCGGAGAGGAACACCTGTTCTGCATCGGCAAGTAGCCGAAATCCGGCCTCCTACTGGAAAACTCGAACCTTGGACGCATGAGCTCAAGGCCTTCGCTAAGCATCTAAAAGCCCTTGTCGCCGCCGCACGGACGCCGACCATGAAAGAGTTTTCTGAAAGGTTCGAGAATGGGCCGGATGGGAAACTGACCTTCATCACCAATGGCGCTGAAGACGTGATCGATTTCGACCCTAAGCTTTCCCGGAATGCGTTCGACGGCGC
The DNA here is from genome assembly GCA_026421245.1 of Akkermansiaceae bacterium. GTDB lineage: Bacteria > Verrucomicrobiota > Verrucomicrobiia > Verrucomicrobiales > Akkermansiaceae > SW10. The sequence goes on from JAPKDJ010000186.1 coordinate 1,836, forward strand.
CCGCAAGCTCCCCCACCCCAAAAGAAAATTCTTGGCAGCCCCCCTGATTTCATGATCCTTTTTGCTCATTTCCCTCGCATCGACTGAGAGAAGCCATGAAACAGCAACGACCCACGATAGAAAAACCAGCCCGCGGACGATTCTGTGGGATTGCCATTCACATGACCTGCGTCGTCCTGGCGTTGGTGGAGGTGGGATGTTAGACTGCGTCGACTTTGCGTCAATCTGGCCGCAGTTGGTATTTGCTACACCCTTCAAACCAATGCTGACCTTTCAAACTGGGACGCAGCGAACCTGGTCCACCTGTCGACCACGAACAATGGAGACGGCACCGCCACTTTGAAGTATCAATCGACCACTTCGACCAATGAACTATCGGGTAAGAACTTCTACCGAATTCAAATCACAGGATCTCTA
>JAPKDJ010000095.1 GCA_026421245.1 Akkermansiaceae bacterium
GGAGTTTCCAAGTTAGGGAATATTCCCCAACATCTGCTGGAATTTAAGATAGTGACATCCAATCTAAGGATTTCCAGCTCAACGCGGAAGAAGCCTCTTACGCAATTGGATTTGAATGCATATCTACCCTAAGAGCCCGGCAAGTGCCGTTCTTGTCTCTCCGAATTTTTCCAACGGGACACCCATGCGCTGCAGTAGGGCGAGATGAAGTTGGGACATGGACGTCGAGCGGCGCGGGGCCAGGTAGTGTCCTGTCTTGAGGGTTCCCCCACCGCCACCGGCAAGGAGGATGGGGAGGTTCTTTTCCTCATGGGCGTGGCCGTCGGCGATGCTCGATCCGTAGACGATCATTGAGCTATCGAGAGCACTGCTACCATCGGCGTTCTTAAGCTCCTTCATCCGCCCGAGAAAATACGCAAGTTGCGAGTGATGCCAACGAGTGACGGAATTATACATCGCGCCCTTAGACTTGGTGTTATCCCACTTGGTCTTTCCGTCGTCATCTTCGGTGCGGCCGCTTGCGTCCTTCCAGTGGGAAAGAGCGTGCCAGGTACCTTTGACGCCGGGAACGAAATCGAAGTAGCGATTGCTCTGTCCGTGATCGAGCATGAAGGTCGAGACACGGGTCGCACCGGACCAGAAGGACAACGCCATCAACTCAAGCATCTGGCGCACATATTCTTGGTGGTCAGCGGGGATGCCAGCCGCGGGTCGCGTGAGGGTATCCGTGAGTGCCTTATCGGCCGCGATGCGCTGCGTCTGTTCCTCCGCGAAATCGAGACGCTTCTCGACTGCGCGCACGGCATCAAAATATTCGTCAATCTTGCGACTGTCCGCCAGACTGGCCCGCCGTTTGAGCGACTTAGATTGCTCGAGCACGAGATCAAGCACACTGCGATCAACGAAGCCCTCGCTCGCTCGCCGGAAGAGTTGATCAAACACAGCGCGCGGCATGGTCTCGCGTGCGGCCGGAACATCACGTCGGGTCCATGACAGACAATTACGCGGCAGACTGCCCGAGAAACTCCCCTCACCCGCAGTGCTCAGCTCCAGAGAAGGCAAGGGCGTCGACTCACTGAGATGACGAGCCACAATCTGATCTACCGAAGGCGCTCCAACGTCGTTTTTACGATGATCATACGAACCACCGGTCAGCCAGGTAGCCGTGCCAGCTCCGTGGCCATTGCCTCGAGGGGTCCACAGATTTTTAGTAATGATGAGGTCCGATTTGAAGTCCTCCAGCGGCGCCATCCAGCGATTGAGTTTCTGCAACTCGCCAGTGGGCCCGACTCTCTCCGGCTCCCATGTCCCATCGGCGGTGCCATTCGGGAAGTAGAGGTAAGCAAGACGTGGCGGCACCCCAGACTTGGTAGAGTTAGCAATCGGGGCACCGAAACTCTCCATGGTGGGAAGTGAGAGACAGGCTCCCATCCCTCTGAGAAAAGCACGACGATTGGGATTACTCTTCATCAGATTGTTTAGTGGATACGGAAGGAAGGCGCTTCATGGTAAACGGATAGCTCTCAGTGATGGCGAGCACCAAATCGCCGAAACGATAGCCGGTCGGTTTGAGTTTCGCCGCGATTTCTTTCACCGTGGCTTCATCGTAAAACTCGAGTTGCCGACCCAATGCATAGGCGAGCATTTTACGAATCGCCTGCGAGCCAAGGTCATCAATTCGCTCATCGATCAGCGCGAGTTTGAGACCCGCAGGACCGCGGAACTTTGCACCGCTTGGGAGAGTGCCACGATCGTCGACACCGCCACGCCATTGACCAAATTCCGCGTAACTCTCGAGCGCGAAGCCGAGTGGGTCAATCTGCGAATGACATCCGGCGCAGCGGAGCGAATCGCGATGCGCTTCAAGCTTCTTCCGCAAGGTGGTTGCGGCACGGCTCCCTCTTCCCTCGACATCAATCTCCGGCACATCGGGCGGAGGGGGTGGTGGCGGCGTGCCCAGGAGAGTATCCAAGATCCATTTCCCTCGCACGACCGGGCTGGTGCGATCCGGGAATGAGGTGGTGGCGAGGACACTTGCGTGCCCAAAGACGCCGCCGCGTTGTCTTGTTTCAAGATCCACCTTGCGCATCGCGGTGCCTTCGACACCGTGGATCCGATAGAAGCGGGCCAGCTCGGCATTGAGGAAGGTGTAATCGGAATCGATCAGCCGCGAGACCGGGGCATTGTCCCTCACAAGCGAGTGGAAAAAATGAGCGGTCTCCGCACGCATTGCGGTCATGAGCGTCTCGGTGCACCAGGGATTGTCGATCGGATCTTTGCGGATACGGGGACCGACATCATCGGTACTGAGCCACTCCGCAGCGAAGATCTCTCCGAGCGAAAGACTGCGCGGATCGGCGAGCATCCGTTTCACCTGATCTTGGCGTTTTTCTAAATCCGAAAGCTCACCGGCAGCGGCGAGGAGTTCCTCATCTGGAGTCGAGGCCCAGAGAAAATACGAGAGACGGGTGGCTAGATCAAAATCACCTACCGCTTGATCCTTGGCAAGGTCCGACGATTGCTCGACTCGCAGAAGGAAGTTCGGAGAAACGAGAATCGTCTTGAAGGCATCGGCCAAAGCGTCTGGTTGGGAGCGCTTATCAGCGAGTGAAGCTTCATAGCGCTGCGTAACCTCTTTGATCTCCGCCTCCGTGGGTAATCGCCGGTATGCGCGACGCATGAATCTCGCTATCGTCTCTGAAGCTGCCTCGGGCTTTCCAGCCAAATTTTCCCACGCTTCCCCGTCTGCCCGCACCTCGTCAATCACGCTCTCTGCCGCGGTGAAATAGCGATCGAGGTGAGCCGTCTGAAGGAAGAGAGTGTTGGCGCTGTTAGAGAATCCACTGGTGCCGCTGAAGTCCATCGGGAAGTCGTCCGCAGGCCGTAGATCGAGCCCGACGAGATCACGAATCGTGCGATTGTATTCCTCTCTTGTGAGGCGCCTTGCCGGAACATAGCCCGGATTGCGCACCGTGCTGTAGTTGAAACCACCAATCTCAGCTGCGAGCCAGGCGCGCAGTTTTAGACGATCGGCATCGGACGGTTGCGCTTTCTTCTTTGGCGGCATGTCTCCCATCTTCACGCGCTCTGCGACGTTTTCCCACAGCAGTCGATTGCGCACCAGCGGCGTTTGTGCCAGTGCAGATTCCAAATCAATATCACCCTTGGCACTCGCACTATCGTGACAGTCGAAGCAGTAGTGCTCGAGTGTCGGGCGGATGTCTTTTCCGAAATCAAAGGTGATGCCGTGAAGCTCGTCTTTCTGCCCTGCCCGATCCTCGGGTGCGGGCGTGTAGACCGGACCAACTTTTTCATCGTCTTCCATTTCCTCTTCTTCGACATCCTCATCGCTGAGGTCAAGATCTCGCAGAGTCTCCTCGAACCTTTCTCTGAGTGCCACCTCAGGGTTTTCAATGCGCCACTGCAATTCCTCCTCCATCTCGTCCGTTTCCTCCTGAAGACGTTCGATCTCCATACGGTCCACTTTGTTGAGCAGAGCGATCTGTTTTTTTAAAAGACGTAGCAGTGCGGCCTCACCTTTGTCCTCGCCAATCTTATCTTCCTTGAAGCGCCACAGCAGCACTTCGATCTCAGCTTCGACGTCCTCCAGCCCGAGGAGAACTTCCGCCCACTCCTCGCCCTTCTGCTCCTTTTCCTCGAGAAACATCTCACGCAGTTCGATGGCACGCTCGCGCGCTTCCCCAAGATCCTCGCCGCCCTCGCGTCCTTGTAACTTAATAGCCTCCAAGACAGCCGGAGCGCGGCGTTTGAGAAATGTCATCGTCTCCTCATCAATCGGCTCCGCACTGGCAGAATAGCCCGTCAGAAAAACCGCGATCGCTAATACGATCGTGATGCCAAGCTTGCGCGTTCTCCTAATCATCAAGTGCTGGTTGTAGTAATAAGGTAACTATCTGTCCCGCAAGAAGTCCAAAAGCAGATCTTCTTTGAGTGCCTGGGTGGCATTGTGCCCATGCTCCTTCACCTTGAAGTGGACGACATCCCCGTCGAGATAAGAAAAGACTTCAATCTTACCGTTCAATCGGCTGGGCTTGGCGAGTTTTTCCCCTTCAAATCCCATCTGCTTGGCCCACAAAAAAATGGATTCTTCGGCATCCACGAAGGGCAGCTTTCCATCTTTTGCAGGGATCGCTTTGGAGGGTCCGCCGCGATAAGGAATGAGCGGATCGTCAGTCCCGGAGATGTTCAGAAGACGCTTACCGGAAAGCGGCTTTGTGATCGCACGATAGTCATTCTCTTTTCCCATTGCCTTAAAGTTCTTACCATCGTGTTGGAAACCGTTCAACGGACTGACCACGCTGACGTAATTCTTAATATTGGGGAGCTTGGTCTCGATGGCGATTTGGTTGACCAAGGCCGCGCCATTGGAAATCCCCATGATCGTAAATTCTTCCTTCCTGACATCGTCACGCTTGGCGAGCTCGCGGATGATGGCCTCGATAAATCCCCGATCATCGGCCTTGGACCGTTCCGAGACGATGTTCCAACTCTCCCGGTAGCCTTCCGGGAACACGGTAATGAACTGACGGGTGATCTCCGGGTAGCGTCCGAAGACCATGTTCTGCAAGCCCTTGGGATTACCTCCGTTGCCATGCAAAAAGATAAGCACGGGCAGAGGCTTCTTATTTTTCAGCTTCGGAACATTGACCCAATATGGACGCTTGTAGTTCTTTTCCTGTGACCACGACTGGGTGATCGAAAACTTCCGACTCCTTTCCTCTTCGCGTTCTTCGTCATCATCTCCCTCTTCTTCGGACAAGAGTTCCGCGAGTTCTTCCGCGATGATTTCCCCGCGGTTCTCATCTATCTCGGCAAGCTCTTCCTCAATTTCTGAAATTTCCTCTTTGAGCGCCTCAAGTTCCCGGCGACCGTGATCAAACTCACGGTCAATTTGCTCACCAATCAGTTTTTCGATTTCCTCCTTAATCTCTCTTTTTTCGGCTTCCTCATCCGTCTCATGCCAGGCTTCTACCAAGATTTTCAATCGAATCTGATCACGCTCTTCATTCAAAAAGGAGTCGGCAACTTCGACGCCTTCCTCGCGCTTGATCTCGAGATACTCGACGAGAAGATCGGCCGCTCCTTCGACTACTTCCTGATACCCCTCCTCGCCCTCTTCATCACGCACCCGTTCGAGTAACTCCATCGACTCCGGCATTTTCTCTTTCAGAAATTCAAGGACGTGCTCGACGCTCGGACGATCATTCTCTTCAGCTTGGAGACAATGAGTAGAAGTCGCAAGAACGGCAGCAAAGGCGAGCAGCAAGGAAGAGATTTTTAGGGTTTTCACAATCAAGAGGTGGGTGAGTGTTTGAGTTTTTTTCGTAGTTTACGAGCTCGATCACGGGCGAAGAAAATTCGATTAATGGCAGGATCCTGTCGACGTAAAGAAAAGAGTCGCTGCGAAAGTTTCGGCCTCGCCGCTGCCTCTTCGTTCACAGATTCACCTGAGTGTATCGTTTCTTCAACGACGACCTCATTGCCCTCTTGGGGCCACGACCTGATCCCCAGTGCTACCAGCGCAACTACCGCCGCAGCTGCAGCAATCCTTGGGGGAGAGAATCGAAAAGAATTCTTTTCGACCAGGACTCCGGCCACGGCTTCGGCAACGAAGTCGCCTGACGGATTCATTTCCGGCAGCTCCGCGAGTTCATCACGAAGCACACTAACCCCACCCAGTTCATCGAGGTATTTCTGAGCTTCCGAGTCCGTTTTGAGAAGGGCCTCCACTGCGGTAGCTTGCGCTTCACCCGCTTCACCACTCCAATCGAGCAGCAGATCATTTTGCGTCTTTTGACCCATCATCCTACTCGTTCAATTTACGTTCCAGAAGAGGTTTGAGTCGCTTCTTGGCACTATGCATTCTGACCCGCACGGTCCAAATCGGGGCTCCAATAATCTTGGCAATCTCCTTAAAGGGAAGGTCCCCTTGCAGGCGCATCGCAAGAACCTCGCGCTCTACATCCGGGAGCTGGGAGATCGCATGATCAAGAGCCTGCAGGCGCTCCCTCTGCTCCATCACTTCGCTCACCGCGGGTTGGCGATCGATCAACGGATCAGCTTCGAGATGCCCCTCAGGCGATTCAGCAACCACGGTCCGAAGGCGACGACGAATGATGCCAATCGCTTCGTTTCGACCGATGCGAAAGAGCCAACTCTTAAAATGATCCTCCTCCCGATAGCGCGGCAGCGCACGCAGAGCCTTGGAAAAAGTCTCCTGCATCGCGTCTTCGTAGTCTTGTGAGTGGTGTAGCATTTGCCAAATGAATTGGTAGAGGGCCCTCTCGTATTTGCCCAGCAGTTCGGCGGCAGCTTCACCATCGCCTTCACTGCAGAATTTTCGGATTAAAAGAGAGTCATCCACAGAGGTTCAAGAGGCACTAACGACGAGTTACCTATTTTATTGCCATCAAATAAATCTTTTTTTCAGCTTCCTCCGCACTCCTGAAGAAGCTGCCGGTGACTTTTTTCGATGATCCGTTTGAAAACGGTTGCTAAATATTAGATTGCTAGGAATTTGCTTTTCAGCTCCGCTGTCCCCAGGGCGACTGTCGGTCGGGGTTAGAGGAGGTGCAATTATCACAAAAAACAAATCAATGATAGCGCTGCTTAAAACGTTAATGCTCTCCCTGTTGCTCCTGAGTTTTCCCGGTGTCGCCCGGATTGCTGAAGCCGCTGACTACACGCCGGGGAAATTTCACAACTACACGCACGCTTCCGGTGCGGTTGCCAAGGATGACTACCAGTATTCGGTTTACGTGCCGAAAGATTACAATCCTGAGAAATCCTATCCACTGGTGGTTTACCTGCACGGTGGAGGCAAGGGGCGTCATCATCCTGACCAGGGTAAGCGGAACATGGTGGCTGGGAGATTGTTTGACAATAAGCGGGTCACTGATGCCGGCTACAGTCGCAATGTCCCAGGTTACTCCGGTTATATACTGCTCTCGCCGGTGAAGCCGATTGCCAAGTGGAATGCCACGGTCTTCAAGCGCCTTCTCAAACACGTCAAAAGCAAAGTGAGTGTCGATGAGAACCGGGTTTACGTCACCGGTTTCAGTATGGGCGGCCAGGGTACCTGGATCGTTGCCTGTGGCAACGACGGCTCCTACAAAATCGCCGCCATGATGCCATTGGGCGCGTGGGGTTGCAGACAGGTCAAACGGGGCACTACTCCTCAAACCTGTAAAACCCTCAAAACCGCAGTCTGGAACCTGCATTGTCCGCAAGATCCGGTTTCAAAGATTTCCGAGCAGTTACCCTTGTTTCAATCGCATCTCGACTGTGGCGGTTATGGTCGCTTCACCATGATTCCTGGTCGGGGCCACATCAGTCGCCCGAGCAATAATGATTACGCGTTTTTCAGCATGCGGATGGCGTGGATGCTCTCCCAAACCTATGGCACCCCTTTTAATTACGTTCTTAAAGTGAATGATGGCAAAATTGAAAAAGTTTCCAGCGGCAAGCGGCCCTTCACCGGCGACACGAGTGGCTATGGGTTTTATGAGCCCGGTACGGTTGTCACTATTACCGCTCCTGAATCAAAGGGCGACAAACCGTTTGTGAAATGGGCAAGCGATCGGGGGGAATTTTCTGAGGCAACTTCACGGTCCACATCCTTTACCACACCAGAAGGCGACGTGACCATTTCCGCTATTTACGGCAAGCAACTCTTCAAGCTAAGTGTCGTGGGCGGCAAAGCAAACCCCGCTGCACCCAAGCCCGGACAGATCGTTACCGTCACTGCCAGCACGGATAAATTCTTCTACTGGAGGACCGATTCAAAGCTGATCGATATTGCTCTTCCCAGTAGCCGATCCTTTAAGTTTGCGATGCCCTCAGGTGATTTCACCATAACCGCCCAAGGGAAATAATGAGTAACATGCGTTTAATGAATTCACATTCGATCGACCGGCGCCGCTTCCTTCAGGGTGCCGGTTTGTCTCTGGCCCTGCCATTCCTTAAAAGTGGGGCGCCGTTGAAGGGATCGGAGGGGGGTGAAAGGGCGGCTTCAAAGCCCTCCCGCCAAAAGCAAATTTCTAGCAGTTAAGCATTCTACACTTGCTCACTCTGTCGCTGCGTTGGTGATGAGCAGCATCAGTTCCTGAGCCCTGGGAGGGGAGAGCGATGACGGACAGGCTCAAGGGGATGCCGTTCAGCTCAACACCGCCCTGATCACCTTGCCGTGCACATCGGTGAGCCGGAAGTCGCGGCCTTGGCTGCGGAATGTGAGGCGTTTGTGGTCGATGCCTAGTTGGTGGAGAATGGTGGCATGGAGGTCATGGACATGGACCTTGTTCTCGGTGGCGTGGTAGCCGAACTCGTCGGTGGCGCCGTAGGTCAGGCCGGGCTTCATCCCGCCGCCGGCCATCCACATCGTGAATCCGTGCGGATGATGGTCGCGCCCCCAGGTCTTGCCCATGACCTGGGCGACGGGTGTGCGGCCAAACTCGCCCCCCCAGATGACGAGAGTGTCCTCGAGCAGCCCTCGCTGTTTGAGGTCGGCAATCAGAGCAGCAACCGGCCGGTCCGCAGCGGCGCACTGCCGTTTGTGTTCGCGATCGATGTCGGTGTGGGAGTCCCAACCGCGGTCATAGAGCTGGACGAAGCGGACCCCGCGCTCGACCAAGCGCCGGGCCATCAGGCAGTTGCGGGCGAAGGAGGGTTTGACCCGGTCGGAACCGTAAAGCTCCATGGTCTTTTCCGACTCTTTGCTCAGGTCGGCGAGCTGCGGCACGCTGGCCTGCATGCGGAAGGCCAACTCGTAGGAGGCAATGCGGCTGGCGATTTCGGGGTCGCCAAGGGTTTGGTGCTGGCGGTGGTTCATCCACTGGATCAGATCCAGTTCGCGACGCCGGTCCTTAGTGGTGACGTTCTTCGGGTTCCCGAGATGGAGCACCGGGGCACCGCTGTTGCGGAAGGGCACGCCGGCGTGGCGGGAATCGAGGAAGCCGTTGCCCCAGAAACTTTGCAGCAGCGGCTGACCGTCGCTGACACCAGAGGTCAGCACGGTGTAGGCGGGCAGGTCCTCGTTGTCCGATCCAAGCCCGTAGGACATCCAGGAACCCAAAGTAGGACGATCGCCAAGCAGGGTCCCGCAGTTCATGAAATTCACTCCGGGGTCGTGGACGTTGGTGTCGGTGTGCATCGAGCGAATCACCGTCAATTCGTCCGCGACCTTGGAGAGATGGGGCAGCAGTTCAGAAATGACAGTGCCCGATTGTCCATGCCGGCGAAAGGAATAGGGCGAGCCCTTGAGCTTCGGAGTGCCGCGGATCAGGGCAAACTGCTGGTGGTCCTTTAACAGCTCCTGCGGAATGGCTTTGCCGTCGAGCTCGTTGAGCTTCGGCTTGGGATCGAAGAGGTCGATGTGCGACGGCCCTCCAGCCATGAAGAGGAAGATGACCCGCTTCGCTTTCGGTGCGTGATGAAAACCGGGCAGACTCCCCTGCCCCGCCAAGAGTTTGTCGTTCAACAACGAAGCGAGCGCCACGGAGCCGAGCCCTCCTGCCGAGCGGCCGAGGAAGGCGCGGCGCGTGAGGTCAGCGGAGGATGGCGGGGGTTGGATCATGGTCGCGTGATGGTCTCATCAAGGTTCAGCAGCACGGTAGCCACACTTTGCCAAAGGGAGAGTTCGGGAGTAGTGGACTGCGCATAGCGGGCTTTCTGGGAGTCGATGAAGGCAAGAAACTGCTCCCGTTCAGCCCCCTCAGCCATACGTCCGAGGCAGAGGCGGAAGGCAAGATCGAGGCGGACATCATCGTCCTGCACATCCGCCAGCAGTCGCTTCGCCAAATGCTCGGCGGACTCGACAAAGACCGGAGCGTTCAAGGTCACAAGTGCCTGAGTGGGCAGGTTCGCGGTGTTGCGTTTTGCGACACAAACTGCGCGAGCAGGAGCATCAAGGAGCTCCATGGTGGGATGCAGGGCCATGCGGCGCCAGTAGGTATAAAGGCTCTTGCGGTAGCGGTCGTCGCCGGTGCTCGGGGTCCATTCCCCAGGCAGATCACGGTCTTCCCAGTAGTGGTCCGGCTGAAGCGGAAATACACTAGGCCCGCCGGCAGAGGGCTTCAGCAGTCCACTGACCGCGAGAGCCTGATCGCGGATCTGCTCGGCCGGCAGACGAACGCGCGGCATGCGAGCGAGTAGCAAATTATTGAGATCCCCCTCCCTAAGTGCCGATGTGATGCGGGCCGATTGCCGGTAGGTAGCCGAGGTGACGATCAGGCGGTTGATGTGCTTCATGTTCCAGCCGCACTCGACGAACTCGGCAGCCATCCAGTCGAGAAGTTCCGGGTGGGTGGGCGGAGTGCCTTGCGATCCGAAGTCGTCCGAGGTGCGCACGAGGCCATGACCAAAATAGCTTTGCCAGAAACGGTTGACCACCACCCGCGCGACGAGCGGATTCTTTCCATTGACCAGCCAGCGGGCAAACTCGAGCCGGTTCTTCGGTTGATCTTCTCCGGTGCCTGTCAGCACGGCCGGCGCAGCGGGAGTGACTTGGTCGCCACGACTCAGGAAACTTCCACGCAGGTGAATGAAGGTGTCGCGTGCTTTCGGCAGTTCCTTCATGACCGGAACCGAGACGGCCTTTCCGTGGCCGCTCCCTTCCTTGGACGGGAAATATTTCATCGTCGGACCACCCTGGCTCATGTCCTTCCCTTGATGCTCAACGTTATTGAAAATCGCGAAGAGCGAGTAGTAGTCGCGCTGGCTGATCGGATCAAATTTGTGATCGTGGCACTCCGCGCATTCCATCGTCAGCCCTAACCAGACCTTGCCGGTGGTATTGACCCGGTCGGTCACGCCCTTGAGGCGGTATTCCTCTTCCGGGTAGGTTTGTCCGCGAGCTTGCGGAGCGTTGCGATGAAAGCCGGTGGCCAACCGCTGTTCGTCGGTCGCCTCAGAAAGCATGTCTCCCGCGAGCTGTTCGATGGTGAATTGATCAAAGGGCATGTTGCGGTGCATCGCCCGCACGACCCAGTCCCGCCAGGGCCAGATCTCGCGCATCTTGTCATCGGCAAAGCCTCGTGTATCGGCATAGCGGGCCAGATCGAGCCAATCCTGCGCACGGCGTTCGGCATAGTCGCGTGTCGACAACAAGTGATCCACCAAACGCTCGTAGGCTTCGGGCGAGGTGTCATTGATGAAATCGTCCACCTGCATCGGGGTCGGCGGCAGCCCGGTGAGGTCCAGGGTGACACGGCGAATGAGGGTGGCGCGATCCGCTTCCGGGGCAGCCCTCAGCCCTTCCTGCGTGAGACGCGACTGGATGAATTTGTCGATCGGGTTTCGGACGAGGGCGGAAGGAGCGAGCGCCGGAGGCGTGGGCTTGCGTGGTAAAATTAATGCCCAATGGGCCTGGTATTCCGCCCCCTCCTCAATCCAGCGCTTGATGAGTGCCTTCTCGCCCTCAGTCAGATGCTTGTTGCTCTCCGGCGGCGGCATCACCTCGTCTTCATCCGTGCTGGTGACCCGCTTCCAGACTTCGCTGTGCTCGAGATCACCCGGTTTGATCGCCTGCGTGCCATCCCTCAGCGCGGACACCCCCTCCGCGGTATCCAGCCGCAGCTCGGCCTCCCGGGTCTTCGCGTCGAATCCGTGGCAAGCGAAACACTTGTCGGAAAGGATCGGACGGATGTCCCGGTTGAACTCCAAGGGAGAGGGTTCGGCCCAAGCAATCGACGCCGCGACAAGTAGGCTCGCGGCAATCATGCCTGCCATGCGATTGAGGAACGAAGGTGGGGAACAGCGAATCATCTCATGTTTCTTCGACGCACTCTTGAGCATACGTCCCCAATAGCTATTAAATAAGATCGTTTACGAGAAAACAGAGGAGCTCGTCACTCATGATTCCCCAAAAACAGCCCCC
>JAPKDJ010000037.1 GCA_026421245.1 Akkermansiaceae bacterium
GAGGGTGACTTGAGAGACGTCTCATCAAAAAGCAACTCCGTGTCGCCCACGACGAAGCTGACTGCGAAGAGGTCCTCTCCCTTGCGGAGAGCCCCTACCGTAGCGACTAAGTTCGAGCTTGACCGTTGAGGCGATCCCCGACCAAATGAAAAGCTATGAACTCTCTCCATACCGGCTCCTTCCTCGGATCCATCAGCGGACTCGTCGCCAGCCTTGCCGCCGCCGTATCGGTGCTCGCCGAGGTCCCGCCAGAAAAGGCGGTGGAATCTCTCGATGTCGGAGAAGGCCTCGAAGCCAAACTGTTCGCCTCGGAGCCAATGCTACTCAGCCCATCCAGCATCGATATCGACCATCTCGGACGCGTGTGGGTCTGCGAAATCGTCAACTACCGCGGGAACAACGGCAAACGCCCGGAGGGTGACCGCATCCTCGTACTAGAAGATACCGACGGCGATGGCAACGCGGACAAAAAGACCGTCTTCTACCAGGGGCGGGACATCGATTCGCCCCATGGGATCTGCGTCCTCGGCAACAAGGTGATCGTCTCCGCGGGCGACAACGTCTGGGTCATGACCGACGAGAACGGCGACCTCAAATCGGATAAAAAAGAAGCTCTGTTCACCAAAATTGGAGGAGCCCAACACGACCACGGGATCCACGCGTTCTCGTTCGGCCCGGACGGGAAACTCTACTTCAACTTTGGCAATGCCTCTCGGCACCTCGCTGACGCCTCAGGCAAGACGATCACCGACATGGCAGGCAATCCCGTCAAAGCGGATCGCAAACCATACCAGCAGGGCATGGTATTCCGCTGTGATCCCGACGGGGCGAACGTCGAGACCCTCGGCTGGAACTTCCGCAACAACTGGGAAGTCTGCACCGATTCGTTCGGCACGATCTGGCAGAGCGATAACGATGACGACGGCAACAAGGGCGTGCGAATCAATTTCGTGATGGAGTTTGGCAACTACGGCTACCGCGACGAATTCACGGGCAAGGGCTGGCGCGACAAGCGCACGAACATCGAAAAAGAGACCGCGGACCGCCACTGGCATCTCAACGACCCGGGCGTCGTCCCGAACCTGCTGCATACGGGACAAGGCTCGCCGACCGGGATCATCGTCTACGAAGGTTCGCTGCTCCCCGCCCTGTTCCGCAACCAGGTCATCCACTGCGACGCCGGTCCGAACGTCACCCGCGCCTACCCAGTGCAAACTCAAGGAGCCGGTTACTCCGCTACGATCGCCAATGTCCTCGAAGGCAAGCGAGACAAGTGGTTCCGCCCCGCCGATGTCTGCACCGCCCCGGATGGTTCTTTGTTCATTGCCGACTGGTATGATCCCGGGGTCGGAGGCCACGCCATGCGCGACCTCAAAAGAGGAAGGATTTTCCGCGTCGCCATCCCTGGTTCGAAATACTCGGTTCCAAAAGTCAACCTTAGCACACCCGACGGCGCCGCGAAGGCTCTGACAAGTCCGAACGGCGAAACCCGCTACCTCGCCTGGACCGCCATCCAAAAGATGGGGCCCGACAAGGCCGGCCCAGCACTCAAAAAACTTTGGAACGGCAACGACCAACGGCACCGTGCTCGCTCCTTGTGGGCACTCGGAAAAATGGCAAACAAAGGCCAATCCGCCGTCAATATGGCGCTAGCCGACAAGAACCCCGACATCCGCATCGTCGGCATCCGGCTCGCTCGCCAGCTCGGGCTCGATCTCACGGCCACAGTCGCAAGGGTGGTGCGTGACCCATCCGCAGCGGTGCGCCGCGAGGCCTCCATTGCCCTGCGCTTCGATGATTCGGCAAAAGCCGACGGCCTCTGGGCAGATCTCGCGCTACAACACGATGGCAAGGATCGCTGGTATCTCGAAGCCTTGGGTATCGGTTCCGACCTCCACACCGACTCACGTTTTTCGGCCTGGTTAGCGAAAGCCGGAGACAAGTGGAAGTCCGACGGCGGCCGCGATATCATCTGGCGCAGCCGCTCGAAAAAAGCCCCAGCCTACCTTGCGAAAATCATCAAAGACGAATCGATCGCCGACCACGCGTCGCCACGCTACATGCGGGCATTCGACTTCCACACGGGCGATGAGAAAAAGAAGGCCTTGGAAAGCCTCCTCGACCTGTAACCTCATTTACCAATTCTGATGCGCCTGCTCTCCCTGCGCGCCGCCACCGGCTGGATCTGCGCGTGGTCGATTTTTGGGGCGCCGCTTTCGCTACAAGCCGACGAGGCCAAAGATACGCTGATCGTGGAGACGATCCTACGGCTCGAAGATTTTGATCTCACGGGTTCGGAAAAGGCACAGGCCGCAGTCGGCCGCTACCTCGAGAACAACTGGGGCGGCGAACGCTACCTCGACCTGATCACGCGCTTCGATTTAAAATCGGAAGCACCTGGAGTTCTGAAACTTGCCCTCGAAAAAACGGACGATCCAGTCGGCATGGAAGCCGCCAAGGTGCTCGACGCCCTCGGTGCTGCAGACCTTCTCGTCGCGACTCTGCACGGAAAAGACGCCGCCGCTGCCGCGCGTGCGGCAAAGGCAATGTCGCACCTGGAGAACCAAGACCTCAACACCGAACTCTCGAAAGTGCTCGCAGACAGTAGCCGCCCAGTCATGGTCCGCTCTGCTGCCTTGGCCGCGATCTACGGCTCCCATCCTGACCGACAGCCCAAACTGCTCGCCAAGGTGAAGGCGGACGAACTCGCCAAAGATCTCAGGCAAGCCGCCTCCGAACTCCTGATGCTCTCTCGCGATCCAAAAGTACGCGAGGAGGCGCAGAGCCTTTTCGCGGTCGGCGGAAGTGATCTTCTGGCAGTGACCGAATTGGTCAAGCGCAAGGGTGACCCGGCGCGCGGAGAGCAGCTCTTTGCAACCAAGACGTGCATCGTCTGTCACCAGGCTGGTGAGATCGGAATCAACTTCGGCCCCGGCCTATCGGAGATCGGTGATAAGCTCAATAAAGAGGCTCTTTACAAAGCGATCATCGAACCCAGCTCCGCCATCAGCATGGGATTCGAGGGGTGGGAGATTACTCTGAAAGACAAGACTCCCCCGCTGCTCGGGATCGTCACGGAGACGGAGGAGAACCTGACGGTCACCATGATCGGCGGCGCAAAAAGAACCGTATTAAAATCCGCCGTCGCGTCGAAGAATAAGCTCGCGCAATCCCTCATGTATCCAGGTCTCCACCGATTGATGACAACGGATGAACTCGTCGATCTCGTTGACTACTTGAGCACTCTCAAGAAGAAGCCTAAATCGTAAGCGGGGTCGGAGCCATGAGTATCTGAGGGAACTCCATCGACACTTTCGTCTTGAGTAATCAAGACACCCCCCAAGATTCCATTCCAGTCTCAAAGCGCGTAGCCCTCGCCGGAGTGCCCCTGGTTGCCCATCTGCGTGACAACTTTATACTCTTGCGCACCTCCTCCATGTGGCGCGTCATCTCTGCCATGCCCCTCCCGGGGCGCACTCGTCTGGATTGGATCAATCAATCCGTGTATTCTCGTGCCTAGGACAGGGCCCGAGTGTCTGCCGGGGACGGAATCCGACGGGATAGACGGCTGATGATGTGAATTGCAGGACTGGCGTATCGTCGGTTGTATCGCCTACTTCAGGAGCTTGACGCGAATATTCTTGAACCGCACCTCGAAGCCGCCGGGCGAGTGGTATTGCAGAGCAATGATGCCCCCCTTCGCGGCCTTGTCGGGATTCTTATCATCGAACTCGATGGCCACCACTCCGTTGATCTCCTGAGTCACCTTGGTACCGTGAGCGGTGATCCGGTAGCTGTTCCAACTGTTGTCCTTCTTGATCTTGGGCTCGGTCTTGTATTTACCGGCCAGGAGGCCGCGTCCGCCTTCTTCGTAGAGTTTTCCGAACCACCCGGATCCGATGTCGGCCTGGTAGCCTTTCACGACCCACTTGTTATCGCCCCTCACCGACTGCTTGGACCGGTATTGAATGCCGCTGTTCCCCTTGTTGTCGACCAGGATGAATTCAGCCTCCAGGACGTAGTCATAGAGCGGCGTCTTATAGACCAGGAAAGTGTTTCCGCCCTTCAGCTTGTCAATCTTCCCGGAGATGTAGCCATCGACCACGCTCCAGATCTCCGGGTTGCCGTCCCAACCGGTCAGATCTTTTCCGTTGAAGAGAGTGATCCAGCCTTCGGCGTCCGGCTTCGGGAGTTTGTGGTGATCGGCGGTGAGGGTGGCGGTGGCAAAACCGAGGCAGGCGAGAGTGGCGATGAGTTTCATGGGGATCTGACAGGTTGGATTTGATTGGCTAACACTCTATACTGACGCGGACTGCGTAATCTAACCGCTTCTTTCGATTCGATCGGCCGGCCTCCCTCCCTCCCATGCGGCGAGCATTCCGGATCTCCCCTGACATTCGTCTCGAAACGGGCTCAAATTCCTGATCATGAATCGCCTTCTCACCCTCCCGGCGCACAGGTTCCCCAAAGAAATGTCTGTAACACGGCGGGCTATTCCCCCAGAAGCTTGACCCGAAAAAGAGCGGCGACCTTGGCGATCCCTCCCCAGTATTTCTTGGGGGCAGCGGCCTGCCAATCCCGGAGGAAGTCAAGGAAGTCGACCTCGCGATCAGGGACGGAATTGAGATAGGCAACTGCCCCCCAAAGTTTGGGTTCAGCCTCAAAGATCGGCAACATGGCCTTGGCAACGACGCGGTTCTTCGGCCGATCGGTCCCGGTCTTTCTCAAAGCTTCACGGTGGGTTTGAAACCACTTGGAGAGATCCTCAGGGATCTCGGTTCCATCGATCAACTTATTGGCATACCCGGTGAGCGATGTCCGATAACTAGTCCAATTGGGATACGGAGCATCGGTGGCCCAAGTCTCTCCCATTCTCCGCAGCGAGTATAACGAGGCCATCTCGCAGATCGCTTCCTCGAACCAAAGATTCCAGTTCGATCCCTCCTTATAGTTACAAAGGATGTGGCAAAACTCGTGCGAAAACTGGTAGGCATACTGCGACCAGAAGGGCCCATTGACATTGAGTCGAACCCGGTTCTCCCCTTCCGGTCCTCGCTTGTAGAGCACGATCGGCCCACCTTTGGGCTCCACCGTGATCGTGGGGAATTCGCGATCGGGAAACTGGGAGTGAAGCGGCTTGATCGCCGAATTCAGAATCGCCTTCACATCAGCCGTCGACGCGCCCCAGTTTTTTCCCAGCGGTTTGATGACCACTTGGTTCTTCTTGCCATCCCGCAATTGCGCGCCCGATCCCAATATTCCCAGACCGAGTAACCCGGCGACTACAACCGGTGTAAAGAGTGATAGAAACAGAGGTGTTTTCATTTGTAAAAAGGGCGTCAGGGAAAAATGACGTTCACCTTGGAAAACCACAGTTGCGGTTTTACCGCAAATCTTTTCCCCCATTCTTTGGCCGAGACATGGCCTCCGGCACTCGCCTAGCCAGACCCGGGATTCCGAATCGCCTGACGCCTGTGGATCGTTTCTTCCCTCGACCTCCCGTCCTTTCTTCAATAGCCTTAAGGTCAAACTCTCGCTTCAGGCCCCTCTTCCGTTCTCATGTTTCACTTTGAAAAATTACCGCCGGTGACAGGTCTGATTTTACTGGTGATGGCCATTGCAGAACTGCCCATTCGGGCGGATGAAACCGCAGGCATCGACTACTTTGAATCCCGCATCCGCCCCTCTTCGTCGAGCATTTCTACAAGTGCCACTCAACCGGGGCCCAGAAACTCAAACCCCGCCAAACCCCGCCTCCCAGACACCAAAATCCCCCCCCTTTCTCCCCTCTCCGATCCCTTCAACGGCGCCCTCTATCTCTTCGACATCACCGCCGCGAGATTCGAGCTCATTTCCAAGCTCAAACCCATCAAGAGCGCCAGCCAACACCTCGACGGCATCCTCTGGGCCACCGACCCAAAACACTTCCACCTATGAACTCCCTCCTCCGCCGCTTCACCACCACGCTTCTCACCTGCTCTGCCTCTCTTCTCTTGGCCGCCGAGGAAGCTCCCTTCAAGGTTCTCACCTACAACGTCCTCTACGGGTTCAACCACCAAAAGGCCACCGACCTCGGGGCCGAATGGATCAAGGAACAGCAGGCAGACATTGTGGCCCTCCAGGAGATGAACACCTACACTCAGGACAAGCTCACCGACCTTGCCAAGAGATGGAACCATCCGCACTCGATCATCCTCAAGGAAAAGGGCTTTCCCGTTGCCCTCACATCAAAGACCCCCATCGAGGTCATTGAGAAGCGGGTGAAAGACATGTGGCACGGCTACCTGCACTGCAAAGTAAACGGCACTCACATCTTCGTCGTCCACCTGTCCCCTTCCAAGCACAACGTGCGCGTCCGCGAGTCCGAAATCCTATCCACCAAGATCCAACCACTCCTCACCGCCAAAGAACGAGTCATCGTCATGGGCGACTTCAACTGCAGGTCACCTCTCGATAAGTCATGGACCGAGTCCAGAAAGAGCACCGAAGAATGGCGACAGAAGCATCCAGACAACGCCGACCGCGGCTACGTCCCGATGAGCAAGTTTCTCTCCCTCGGCCTCGTCGATCTCGTCCACGCCAAACAACCACAAGCCAAGCTACAACTCGGCACCATCCCTACCAAAATCAGGGAACAAGCCGGCCCCATTACCAAATGGCGCATCGACTTCATTCTCACCGACCCCCTCCTCGCCAAATTCTGCACCAGCGCCGCCACCCTCCGGGACGAAGTCGTTCACAAAATTTCCGACCACTACCCCGTCCAAGCCACATTCGCCCCCCTCTCCGATTAAGGCCAACACCGGGACAACTGCCCCGGTTTAGACAATTCGACGAACACCACCCGCTACCAAAAACCTCCTTGGCAAGACCGGAGGGCAGACTACGATTCTGGAAAACCGTCTTCCGCTCCATCGTCGCCGTTGGCAAATGGTCCGCGGCTCTTACTTCACCTCTTCCACTGCCCTCAAGGCGCAAGCCCCTCGGAGCCCCATCATGATTGCCCCCCTTTCATTGCCCCTCCATTTCCTCCTCATCTTGACTGGCTTGATCCTGCCTCTGATTCAAACCGTCCATTCACAGGACAACGGTATCGCCTTCAAGCGCAACCTAGCAGACGAAGCCGTCACGGAGAACTTTTCTGCCGACCAAGCGATTGAGTTCATCGAACACTCCGTAGCCCGCTGGCAAGTAAGTCGGAAATGCGTGACCTGCCACACAAATGGGCTTCACCTTGTCACGGCATCACTGGCCACCCCATCGTCCAAAGTCTTCCTGGAGAGCCGGGAGTTTGCACGCGATTACGTCACAGGCTATATTTCAGGAAAATCAAAACCCCGGGGCCAGCATGGCGCCATTGAAGGCATCGTCGCCACCTCCTGTTTTCTCACCATCAGTGAAATGACCACCGGAGGCAAACTCCATCCCGATACCGCTGCTGCACTTGACCATATCTGGACGAAACAAAGCCCGTCAGGCGCATGGAAAAACTGGCTCAAATGCCATTGGGGGCCGTTTGAATCTGATGACCACTACGGCGTCAGTCTCGCCGCCATCGCCTTGAACATGACCCCAGCATCCTATCAGGAGAAAGAACCAGCACGCAGCGCAAAAGGAAAACTGCAGCAATTCCTTCAGGAGAACCCACCCAGCTCCCTGCACCAAAAAGGAATGCTTCTCTGGGCTTCGAAATATGATTCAACACTGACAAAGCCCATACAAATCAAGCAATGGGTTGAGGAACTCAGGACTCTCCAACACGAGGACGGCGGCTGGACATTGATCCAACTCGGAAACCATGACTGGCAACGGGAGGATGGAAAAGCCCAGCAGCAGATGAGCGATGGATATGCCACTGCCTTCACAATCTATGTCCTACGCATGGCGGAGGTAGAAATCAAGGATCCCGCAATACAGCGCGGCCTCAGCTGGTTGAAATCAAATCAACGGGAGAGCGGCCGCTGGTTCACCCACTCCCCACGCCGCGACGGGAAACACTACATCACACAGGCAGCGACAAACATGGCCTTGCTGGCTCTGGCCAGCTGCAATGAATTGCCGCAATAGGCTCAAGAACAAGCACAACGCTCCCGCCCAGGTAATGCATGAAAAAACTTCAGCCTCAAAAAGGCCCAGTTTTGGCCTCTATCGCACGAATCATTGCAGGAAGAGCCAAAGACCGGGACGAGCATCACTCCACCCGTGGTTTTGACGTCTGCCTCGATCTTGGTGGCATAAACCGACTCCATTTTGTTAAGTAAAAAAACGGTCGCCATGGCCTCTGTGGGCGTGGACGTCTGTCCCGTGATAAAAAATCACTCAGAAATCCCCCTCGGAGATGGCCGCGTCCTGGTTCTCGAAAATTCCTGACCCGCCCGAAGAAAGCCCAGAACAACCGCTACCAAAATAATCCTTGGCATGGCGCCAAGAAGAATTAAAGTTATAGGTAATGATTTTCTGTCTTGAAACAACCTGCGAATGTCGTCCGCG
The DNA here is from genome assembly GCA_026421245.1 of Akkermansiaceae bacterium. Taxonomy (GTDB): domain Bacteria; phylum Verrucomicrobiota; class Verrucomicrobiia; order Verrucomicrobiales; family Akkermansiaceae; genus SW10. The sequence continues at coordinate 8,491 of JAPKDJ010000037.1, forward strand.
TCCTTTTTTGCCTGATTCTCCGTCTCACCGTTCCCGCGCTCAATCATCTCAGCTCAATTCTTGCCCTTCTTCCCCCCGCAACTCCCTTTCTCACATCTCCGGCCCCTTCAACAACACTTTCCAGCAGTCCACCCAAAAACCAAATTCCTAGCAGTAGTTAATACCCATGAAAACGAAAAGAGAGAGATTGAGAAACGCAAGTGTAGCTGCTGTCAGCATTTTGGCTTTTAGTTCCGTGAGCTTTGCGGAAGTGACTATTGCTGAGAGTATTGCTAATAACTATCAAGCTGAATATAAGAAGTTGAAACCAGAAGTAGAACTTCTCGAATCCAAGCTTAGAGGTTTAAAGGCGCTGGCCGAGTCAAATCCAAAGGCTGTCGATGCTCAATTTGTTTCGATCCAAACTGAAGCAGAGTTTAAATTAAAAGCGATTCAACCTCGTTTGAAGTACTTGGCCCTTGCGAATTCCCATTTGCTCAAAGCAGACAATGCCAGTGCAACGGTAAAAAATGGCGCCACACTTAAGTCTGCATTTTCTACATTAAATGTAGCCAGACTTTCTGCTGAGAATCAAGTTGCTCAGAGCAAAACTAATCAGAATACCGTCATCACCACTGCGGTTTCTGAAAAGCCCGCTCCAAAAGCAAAAGACATCAGCAAAGACGTTGAAGAGCTATTATTGAGTCTTTCAGGTTATTTAAAAGACCATGAGTCTAAAATGAACCGGCTGAGATCTTCAGTCGCTTCTGAGCTGGGTATAAAATTTGAGGATGGCGATAAGGATGATCCCGTTACTCAGCGCCAGGCCGATCTGGTTGCTTTGATTGCCTACGGTAACTATTTCAACCCAAAGGGTGAGTCAGTTCTCTCGGCGAGTATTTTCGGAGTGGCCTACGGAGCAGTTAGAAAAGAAGGCTTCATCGTTGAATCAGACAAAATCAGTGAAAAAGGCCAAGCGGTCTTCCTTTCACCTGTCAAATCAGTTTGGGGGGATTCCAAATTGAAGGTCGGGAAATGGGGAAGCAGCACAATAAGAAGTATTACCCAAAAGGTAATCAACGAGGCCTCTTTGGTCTACTCATTTGATGGTTCAAAAGATTGGGAGGAGTTGACTTCAGATCGAAAAATAATCGGAGTTCTGAATGAAATCTCAGCCCTGATTGAACAGAATGAAAACTTAAAGGGCTTAGATAAAACTGCTCTGGAGGCTTGGAGCCAAAAAGTTGCTGAATCTAAATATGTAGATGGAGATATTCAATCTTTGGACGGGCAAGCTTTGCAGGCAAAGATTTTACTGGCTCATCAGAAATCATTATTTGAAGGTGTTGCATCAGCAAATGAGTATTTCACCTCGCTGAAAATCATTGTAGATGCCAATGCCGAAGCAAAAGTGAACTTGTTTTCCTTAGCATCTAACGCCACCAAATTATCAGACGCGGCTCGTGCAGTCGGACGCGCTAAAATGCTGACTGGTAAATTGAAGTGAGTTAAATAATCTTTTTTTAAATTAGGAACCCCCTTCTTTTCCCTTAGATGGAACGAGAGCGGGGTTTTTTATGATCTGTGGCTTGCTTACCATTGAAGCAGTCTGTGCCTGAGCGATGCAATCGGCCAATTCGATAATTGGCTGTCCTGGTTGATTAGTATCAACGAGCATTCGTGAGCCACTATTCCCAAAAGCGGGAGAGCATGAATATTATATTTCTTCATCACGAGTGATCACCGCACTCTTCTTTCTCCCCTCTCCGATCCCTTCCAACAGTCCACCCAAAAAGCAAATTCCTAGCAGTCAGTGAGGGGGTCGTATGCTATGGTGCGAAATGCCCCCAAAACTCTTTTCCATCGCAGGTCTCGCGATTCCCCTCACCTGCGCTACAGCAGAGATCCGGATCTTTGATTTTGAAATCTCCCGAGATCGGCAAGTTACGATCAGGCTGGAGCCGGATCAGGCAGTAAACCATTACCAACTGGAGTACCTCGCGAATACGAATCCGCCGGTGTGGCTGGAGGATGCGCGGGCCATGGTCGAAGCAGACGGCGACCTCGTCCAAGCCCACACGAGACTTCCGGAAAAATCGGAGGCCCGCTACTTCCGAGTGGTCGGCCTGGAGTCGAAGACGACCTCGCCACTACAGTTGAGCGAGATCGTCTCGGACAATGTCAGTGGCCCTCAAGCAGCCGACAAGTCCCAGCCGGATTGGATCGAGCTTGTGAATACTTCAGGTCAACCGATCGCGATCGGCGGGTATGGATTGGGCGACGATCCAGACAATCTTTTTAAGACGATGCTCTCAGACCAAATGCTTGGTGCCGGGGCACGGCTCCTCCTGCTCTTGGAGGACTTCGGGATCGACGCGACCGGCGAGACGGTTTACTTCACGGCTCCGGACGGTTCCATTTTGGAATCAGTGAAAGTACCGCCGCTTGATGCAGACGAATCGCTAGCCAGACGAGGCGATGACTGGTTCGTCATGGATGACAAAGACACGACCCCGGGCGAACCGAACAAAAACGCCGGTGATCTCTACATCTCACCACCGCGATTTTCGATTCGGGGCGGGCGCTATTCGGATCCGCTAACGGTTCGGCTTGCCTCCGAACACACGGTTCGCTTTACGATGGATGGTTCTGAGCCGGACGAAACATCGCCAGTTTACGAGCAACCTTTCGAAGTAGACGGCACGGTGGCGATCCGCGCTCGGAGCTTCGATACCGAGGGAAACACTTCGCCCCTAAACACGCAGACCTATCTCGTCGGCCTAAACCATTCCCTGCCTGTGGTAGCAATGACTGCGCCGCCGGAAAACTTTGAGTTTCACAAGGGTTTCCTCTACGGCATGGGCAGCGTGCTTTCGTCATCGGGAACGTTTCGCACCAACAATTCGTATCCGTATTCTTCATCGAATGCCTGGAAGAACCGCGAAGTGGAGACAAACTTAGAACTGATTGAACCCGACGGAAAGCGTGGGTTCAATTTGGTGGCTGGCATCAAGATTTTCGGCGGCTGGGGCTCGCGCGGCTATCCCCAAAAGTCGTTCGCCGTGTTCGCACGGCGCAAGTACGGCTTCGGAAAGATTCGCTACCAGCTCTTTCCCGACATCGATATCCACGACTTCGAGACGTTCGTTCTTCGCCAGTCAGGGAACGATAACCAAAGCACTCACCTGACCTATCCGCGATCTGAAATCCAGGAATTTGGCCCGGCAAAATCGTATGGCAGCTACTTCGTGAATGGCAACTTCACCCTTTTTAGGGATGCCATGCTCGGCAGTCTCGGAAAAGAAATCGGGCTGGACACACAAGGTTATCGCCCTGCGGTCGTCTACATCAACGGCAAGTACTGGGGAATCTACAATATCCGCGAGAAGCTGAATGAGCACTACGTCGAATCCCACTTCGGCGTGCCCAACAATAGAGTCGACGTCATCGAGGGCTATGGATCCGTAAACTCCGGTTCGGGTTCGGGCTACTCCATGATGCGCAGTCTGGTAAACCGCACGAACACCGAGGAGGAATACCGCGAGGTTGAAGAAACGTATTTGGATATCGACAATTTTATAGACTACTACCTCAGCGTTATTTTCTTCCAGAATTTCGATATTGGGAACATCAAGTGCTGGCGTTCTCGACAAGAAGGCGACGATGGAAGGTTCCGTTGGCTTCTCTACGATCAGGACTACGGCTTCAATCTTTGGCCCGAAGAGGTTTACCAACCAGCAATGAAGCGAGACTTCGCTGACTACGACAACATGTTTGATTTCTACACGAACACAAGAGGATCAGGCTGGCCGAACGGCTCGGATCGGACGCTTCTGCTGCGTAAAATGCTTAGCGTGGAAGAATTTGAGACGCGATTCATTCTGCGATGCGCGGATCTGCTCAACAGCACCTTTCACGATGATCACGTCACGTCACGCATCGAAGAGATGGCTGCCGTCATTCGCCCCGAGATTCCAGCGCACCTTGAACGTTGGAGCTTTGCGTCGGTCGAAGCTCGCGGTTTCGGTGCGCCGCACAAGAGGGAAGACGCCCCGCTCGATCTGGCCCATTGGGAGAGCCACGTCCAGTCGATGATCGTTTTCGCAAAAGCCCGTCCCCGCAATTTGCGCCAAGACCTCATCGATCATTTCAAACTTGAGAACGGACTCGCCAAGGTAACTGTCAAACCGACAAATTTCGGGTCGGTGCAAGTGAACACGCTAACTCCTCCGACAGAGAGCTCGTCCTGGGAGGGCACTTACTTCACCGACTACCCTCCACCGATTACGGCACTTCCCCAACCAGGATATCGTTTCGTTGAGTGGGCGGGAAATGTCGCCGACTCCAGCGCCATCACAACGATACCCGTGCTAGAAAACGCTGGAACAGCGACCATCGAAGCGCGCTTTGAACCGATTGAGTAAAGAGTTACTCCCGTGCTCTTTTGCGGCGTCCGGGCGCTTGCCTGGAAGGCCCGGAGTTTGCTTTGTCATCGCCAGGGAACCTGAAGCGGCAATCATTAGGGACCCACGCGCAACGTGTAATCTTGTCGTGCCCTGCCGTCCACATATCAAAACCGTCGAGCAGCTTGTCACTACCGGAAAAAATTCCCGCCGCCGCAAACATAGGCAATAGATCGAGTGCTGAAACGAGTTGCTCTGTTTTCGATCCGTCAGGACAATCTCCGGGCCACCGCCGCGGGATCACGAAAGGTCACCTTGGAAAAATCCGGTTTCCCTTCCTGGAATTCGCGCAGGATTTCCGATTCGTAATTTTCACAAAGAGGATGGTTGCCTTTGAGGAAATTCAGGAATCCCAGGATGCCGCCGCAGCCCTCGGGCGGGCCGTGGCCTTCGCCATCGTGCAGGTGGGGCGAGAGTTCGTTGGAGGTTCCATGTGTCCCGGACGGCACGAAGTCCTCGATGACGATACGATGCTGCCAATTGTCGTCGAAATCGTAGAGGTAGCGGAACTCGCTAACGTTCTCGCGGAAGAGATCGACGATCCGGTTTTCAATCTCACAGTAGTCATTGCCCGCCTCCTCATCCCCGCCCACGCTAAAGGTGAGTTCGCGGCAGCCATCCTCCCAGACTTCGAATCGATGCTGGTGCGAGTCTTCCCAGCCAAAGGCATCCTGCAGGGCACAGTGGAGGTGGAAGTAGGCACAGTCGGCAGGAAGGCTAAGGCGGCGCCACACGAGAGGCCTGGTCCCGGGGAGTTCGATGCGGAAGATGAAACGCGCGGGACTTGTGAGAGTCAGGCCTTCGAGTTCCTCTTCTTCCTCTTTGATCATAGTATCGAGCGATCCCCCCGTGGTCATCTTTTCAGAAAAGTCCCGAATCAATTCGGCTCCACCCGGGATCGCCATGACCTTCGCCATGAAGGCCTCGATTTGTTCCTCACTGGAACCCTCGCCGGGCATATTCTGAAGAAGGTCGTCGAGCGCATCGGTCATGGGGAGAACTATAGAGGAAGGGAACGCCGAAGGTCGAACGCCCAGTTTTGAATACTGGGTTGTCGAGGGGGGGGCACGCGGGGCAGCGGAGTTTTTTAAGGCGGCTTTGTTGAGGGCTCGTTCACGCGGAGACGCGGAGGTTTTTTGGGATTTGAACGTTCGCCGTTGAAAGTTGAGTGTTCCAAGTCTGAAAGGCTCCCCTTTGAATGATTGGAATTCTTCAAAATGACGGCTATGGCTCGGTCGTGCATGGTCATTTCAAGGAAGTGGTCCGCCTCGGATGGGGTGGGGCAAAATCAAATCTCCTGCCCGGAGCGGTGCTCTGGGTGCTGGGTATCATCCTCGTGATCTCCTACTATCAGGTTCAGGCGGTTGAAGAGATGCTTGACCGCCTCGGAGAATTCAAATTAGCCTCCTCGCCCTGGTTCGGAATCATTTCAACCGCGCTCTTTGGAAGCCTAATTCCTTGGATTGTCCAGGCGGTGTTTTTGAAGGGAGCTGACAAACAGCCCTTTCGGCACGTGCCCTGGCTCCTCCTCTTCTGGGGGATTCACGGATGGCAGGTGGACTGGCTCTACCGGATTCAGGCAGGGCTTTTTGGGAACGGGATCGACTTCATGACCATTCTGAAAAAGACGCTGGTGGATGAATTTGTCTGGGTTCCCTTTCTTGCGGTGTGGCAATTGGTGCTGGGATACTTGTTAATCGAGAAGAAGGGCTCCTTGTTGGAATTTCGGGCGGCCTTGAAAAAAAAGCCCTTTTTAGACCGGGCCATTCCCCTGATGATTGCGAACTGGGTGGTGTGGATTCCAGCAGTCTCGCTGATTTACCTCTTTCCCCTCCCCCTGCAACTCCCCCTCATGAATATCATCCTGGCGCTGTGGTGCCTGATCCTCACGTTCTTTGCGAAAAATGTGGAGGCCACAGAATGAGCGGAAGAGAGCAGAGCTTGATTGATTGAGTGAGAGCTCACGCGGGCAGCAGAGCCGCGGAGGGTGGGTTAGAATGAGAAACCTCCAGAAGTGCAATTTTGTGTAATTTAATTATTGGTCGATGCGTTCTCTTTTACGACGCTACTCTCAGCTCATGAAAATTCTCCTCGCGCTTCTTCCACTCCCTCTCCTCGGTCAGATCGCTCTGAAACCCGAGCCGGCCTCAATTCTGACTTTTCCCACGAAGGAGGGCGCTTTTTATCAAGTGGAAGCGCAGGATGGTGAAACTTGGAAAGCGCTCGGTGAGCCCGTGAAAGGAACGGGCGAAAAAGTGATCCGGACTTTGCCGGTGGCACCGGATTCGAAATTCCGTCTCACGCCCCTGAGCCAACAGTGGGTGACCGTTTGGAAAGATGATTTCAAGGGGAATTCGATTGACCGGTCCAAGTGGTCCAACGAGGTCAATGGCTACGGCGGCGGGAACAATGAGCTGCAATATTATTCGGAGGCCCCCAAATACGCCTTCGTGAAAGACGGGAACCTGAATATCTCGGTTTATCGGGACGCCCACACCACTTCGGACGGCAAGACCCAACCCTACTCCTCAGCCCGGCTCCGTACGAGGTATCGTGGCGAGTGGACCTACGGACGCATCGAGATCCGCGCCAAGCTACCTTCGGGCGAAGGGATTTGGCCGGCCCTCTGGATGCTGCCCACCAATTCACCCTATGGTGGCTGGGCATCCGGGGGGGAGATTGACATCGTCGAATCCAAAGGATCGGCGGTCAATAAGACCATCGGAACACTCCACTTCGGAGACAATTGGCCAAAAAATACCTACAAAGGTGGAGAGACCAAATTCTCCGGGAAAAATGCCGCCGAGGACTTTCACACCTACATCGTGGAATGGAAGAAGGATGAGATCAGCTGGTTCCTCAACGGCAAAAAATGGCAGACCATCAAAAAAGAGGATTGGTTCAGTGCCACCGCCAAAAAAAGCGACACCGCGCCATTTGATTCACCGTTCCATCTCATTTTCAATGTCGCCGTGGGCGGACACTTTTTTGGAGGAACCAAACAGGATCCGAAAAACCTCCCTGATTCGGCCTTTCCACAGACCCTGCAGATCGACTACGTGAAGGTTTTGCAATGGGCCGAGTGAGACCTACCTGGGGGTAAATTTGCGCTCCTTGAAGAGACGCGAATTACGAACGTATTTTTCCGCCCAGCTTTTGATGTCCTGCTGATCTTTTAAGTCGAGTGTTTTGACAACCCTGGCGGGACTCCCAAGAACGAGGGATCCCTCGGGAATGATCGTTCCCCCGGTGACGAGGGCATTGGCCCCGATGATGCAACGGGGACCAATGATCGTGCCGTCAAGCACGCAAGCTCCCATGCCCACGAGAACCTCGTCTCCAACCGTGCAGGCGTGAAGAATGGCACTATGGCCCACCGTCACGAGCTCACCCACGTGGCAGCCGAAGTCATCAGCAAGATGGATGACCGCATTGTCCTGAACATTACTGCGAGGGCCAATCGTGATCTCATTGATATCGCCCCGAAGGGTAGTATTATACCAGAGGCTGGATTCCTCGCCAAGAGTGACACGTCCAATGACGTCCGCGCTCGCGGCAACGAATGCTGAATCAGGGATTTCCGGCCATATTTCATGGAAAGGTTCGATTGCCATGGGCAAACTTTAGAAAAACGAGAACATTTTCGCAAGAGAAGGAAGGAAACAACTGGCAATCTCCCAAAAGTGCTGAATGATGAAAACAGGTTTTTACAACCTGCTTCCCGAAGCTTTATGCGTGAATTCCTAATCGTCCTTGCATGCCTTATCATCGGAGTGGCCTTGCGCTCGTGCCGGGCTCTCTTGCTGAGAAAATTGGGGGCTCTGACCTTCCTGGCGGCCTCCTTCCTCTCGCTTTATTATATCTGCGGAAGCGTCTGTGCCGGAATTTTGGGAGCCGGACTGTGGTTCCTTCTCCCGTGGTTCGATTTACTCACGCGAATCCGACGACTCCGACTTCCCCTCGACAATCGATTAAAACTACGCCCCGCACCATCGGAGGATCATTTCCCGAACGCAGCCCGATTGATTCACGAAATTGAGTTGGCAGAATTTGATCACGTCACCGACAGCGGTTGGGACTGGGCCGGAATGCAACAATACTTCCGTTTTTTCTGGAACCCCGAGGCCAAGGCCATTGCCGCGGTGTGCCTCTGCGAGCATGATCAGGTCGCTTTTGCTTTTGTCACCGTATCGGCCCGCGCGCCCGACGGTCGCACCATTCACACCACAAACTATCCTTTCTCCCCCACCCTAAAGCACTCTCCCGAAGCCCACTGGGACCACCTTCCCTGCGAGCGCAATAGCTTCAAGGCGATCTACAAGGACCACGAGCAACACCTCGAAAAACTGGGTGTCGCGAAAAAAGAACTTTTGATGCCGGATCCTGATAAAGTTCTTGATCTGGTCGAAAGCGAGATGCGGCGTCAGATTGACCACAATGTGGACTGCGGACTCATCAAAATGACGGGCGACGGGCATTTTCGATATTCCACGAAGGGACTTTTTTTCCTTTGGTTCCAATCCGTGAAGGACATGATCCGGCTCTGTTGAGCCATGACCATCAGTGAACTTCTGTCCACCACCAGCGAGAGCCCCCTTGAGGCCTCCTTCTGCGCCCAGCTTCAGGCGATTCGGCACCGCGAAACCAAAGGAGGAAAACCCTACCTAGAGTGGTCTCTTGCCGACGCCACCGGACTCATCACCCTTAAGGTCTGGAACAACCACCCCCAGTTTGACCCTGCGGCGGACACGGATCCCGAAACCCTTTTGCATTTCTCGGGCGAGTGGACCCAGAACCAATATGGCGTGGATGGCAAGGGGTGGAAATTTCGCCATCTGGCCGACGAAGAAAAAAGTGAATTCCTGGCCGGAGATCCGGAAACCCGCGAAAAGCAAAACGGTGACTGGGCGGACATCGTTGATTTTTTGAACCAGATCAACGACCCCCGGCTCAAGGCGATCTGCGATGAGTTTGTGGAACACTTTGAGTCCCGGTTTCGTCGCACTGCAGCGGCTCGACGAAATCACCACGCCCGCCGGGGCGGCCTGGTGGAGCATGTCGCTCAGATGATGCGCTCGGCAGTCGCCATCTGCGGGGTCTATCCCTACTTAAACCGCGATCTCATGGTGGCGGGGGTTCTTTTTCACGACTGCGGCAAGCTATGGGAAAACACTTACCCGGAAAGCGGATTTAACCAACTCCATCTCATACACGGCGAAATGCTAGGACACATCCCGCTCGGGATGGAATTAGTCAACAAGCTTTGGCGCGATCTCCCCTTGGAGAAATGGCGGGAGATCGAACCCGCGAATGAAGAGGTCCGCCTGCACCTGCTTCATTTAATTGCCTCGCATCACGGGCAGTATGATTTTGGCTCTCCGACCCTCCCCCGCACTCCGGAAGCTCACGCCCTCCACTACGTCGATAATTTGGATGCAAAACTCGAGATGGTTCAGGACGCCTACGCAAGCGCAAACGAAACTGCCCCGGGAATTTTTGAACGGCAATTCCCCCTACCGGCACCTCTGGTCACTCCGCTCGCTCCGGTGGCCGGCGTCACCGACGATGAAGTGAAGGAAACGCCTCCCCCGGTTTCCAAAGAACTTTTCTAACGCTACGGGTCGGCATGGTGGTCCCAGAAGGAAGGCCGCGCCGCTTCAGAGATCACTTCCCCGGCGCTTTGGATAATTCACTCCTTCGGGAGATGCCTGGGACTGCGCGATGTAAAACAAGGACTCTCCCTCATCGACAAGACCGGCTGTCGGCCGACCAATGATTTCATCACCAGTCCTCCAAGCGGCAGATCCCAAATCCCCTCTCACCGCGCCGAAAAGATTTCCCGCCAATTGTTAGAATATCCTATTCAGGCATTGGCCTGAATATTTGAACTCGTTGAGATCACGGGCAAGCGCGATTGTCATTCCACGGGAACAATCGTAGTGTGTCCGAGATGACGATATGGTTGACAGGTTGCACCTCGGGATTGGGGCGGGCATTGGTCCCGGAATTCATGAAGGCCGGACACACCGTGATTGGCTGTGGCCAAAACGAAATCGCCCTTGAACACTTGAAGAAAGAATTTCCAATGAGTCATTTTCTTGCGGTGGACGTCTCAAGCGACCAATCTGTTTCAGAGTTTTGCAGCGAAGCTCTGGCTGCCGCCGGAGCACCCGATCTTGTCCTCAACAATGCCGCCATCATCAATCACCCGGCACCACTTTGGGAGATCGGGGCCGATGAATTTGACCACCTGACTGCGGTCAACATTAATGGAGTCGCCAACGTCCTCCGCCATGCCCTCCCTTCGATGCTGGCGGAAGGAAAAGGAATCATTGTCAATCTCTCCTCTGGCTGGGGACGCTCGACCTCGCCCGAGGTCGCTCCCTACTGCGCGAGCAAATGGGCCATCGAAGGACTCACCAAATCGCTCGCCGAAGAACTTCCTTCCGGTATGGCCGCGGTCGCCTTCAACCCGGGAATCATCGCCACCGAAATGTTACGCAAGTGCATGGGATCCGATGCCGAAAGCTTCTCATCGCCCGAAGCCTGGGCCACGACTGCAGCCCCCTTTTTACTGGGACTCACTCCCGCTGACAATGGACAGTCTCTCACCGCCCCATGAAGCTACGACTTCCAACTCGCGAACTGATATTTCCACGGCGTCCTCTCCTGATGGGCATCGTGAACATCAATGACGACTCATTCTCGGGAGACGGAACCCTCGACCCAACCGAAGCTATCGATCTCGCACGCAGCCACATTCGCGAAGGCGCCGACATCATCGACATCGGAGCAGAGTCCGCGCAAACAAACCGGGAGGCAATTTCGATCGAAGAAGAAGTCCGCCGTCTGAAATCGTTCCTTGACCTTTGGCCAAAGCTCCGGGACGAGACGAAAGGAGCCGACGACGAGCAAGTCTCCCCCGCCCTCCTATCGATCAACACATGGAGGCCGGAGGTCGTGGAACAGATTCTCGGACCCGATATCGATCTTCTCAACGACATGTCGGCCCTGTTCGACGATCGCAATGCCCACCTCTGCGCGACGCACGGGATTCCCCTTCTCATCATGCACTCGGTCGGGCAACCCAAGGTCTCACACACTCATCAGAAGTGGGATGACCTAATGGGATCGATGGTGGCTTTTTTTGAAGAGAAGATTGCTGCTGCGATCCATGCCGGACTGACCCGCGACCAAATCGTCCTCGATCCCGGTCTCGATTTCGCAAAACAAAAGGAGGACAACTTGCTGGTCCTTCGCGAACTTGAAAAAGTGATCGCGTTGGGGTATCCGGTTCTCCTGCCCATCTCACGTAAGACGGTCATCGGAGATGTTTTGAATCTACCCGATCCGCGCGACCGCGATCCCGGAACTCTGGCCCTGCTCACGCATGGCATAACGAAGGGAGCCCACATTTTCCGTGTTCACAACGTCAGGGAAAGTTGGGAAACCCTCCGCGTGGTCACCCCGTTGATCACAAACACTCTTCACGTTGTTGTGAATTTAGCAATCACCGCCGATGGGAAAATTTCTACAACGGAAAAATCTCCGTCCCATTTCACTTCCAAAAAAGATCTCCAGCGACTCATGGAAATCCGAACACAAGCCGACGCCATTTTAGTTGGACGGGGAACACACGAAGCTGATCAAATGACCATGACTGCTAACGGACATCGTCCATGGCGATGTGTGATTTCCAGAAGTGGCGATTTTGACCCCGAACATCCTCTTTTTCACACCGAAGGTGGTCCCAGGCATCTCATCGTGGGCCCTGAAGCGGAAGTGAATGAACTCCCCGCCACGATTCATCGTGGGAACCTTGCTGACTTCATTAATGAAATTCAATGTCACCCATCAGTGAACACCCTGTTATGCGAGGGAGGAGGGTCTCTTCTCAGGGAGCTATTCGAACTCGATATGGTGGATGAAATTAATCTCACCTGGGCTCCACACACTCTCTTTGGGGGGAGAGACGCCCCGACCTTAACTGGCCTTCCCGGTGACTTCCTACCCGCTTCGCGGCACTATCAACTATCCAAAATGGAAAAATATGAGGACGATGAGGTCTTTTTAACTTACCATCGATCGTCTCTTGATTCTTCCTCCTGATTGACGACATTGTCATCCACCTTTGCTACCGCCTTTAGTTTAATGCCCAGCCGCCGTCGTCGTTTTCTCCTGATTGGAATCCTAGTGCTCTTTGCCTATGCGGGCGGACAGCTATGGGACATCCATCGCGTAGGCCATCTGGATCGCGGGCGTAACGCCGAGTGCGCAATTGTTCTTGGCGCAGCGGCCTGGCACGACAAGCCCTCTCCCGTACTTCGGGAACGGCTGAATCATGCAATCGACCTCTATAAGAAAGGTGACGTTCAGACTCTGGTCCTGACCGGTGGTTACGGCAAAGGCGCAGACTTTGCCGAATCCGAGGTCGGCCTAGAATATTGTGTCTCACAAGGAGTTCCCCGCTCAGAAATTCGTGCGGAATTTCAATCACTCAGCACGATCGACAATCTCAAAGAGGCTAAAAAGATCATATCCGGCGAAGGATGGAAAAAAGCTCTTCTCGTCAGCGATCCATGGCACCTGAAACGAGCCCGCCGCATGGCTGCCGATCTGGGTTTGGATGTCTACGTTTCCCCAACCACTTCCACCAGATTCAAATCAACCGGAGCGAAGGCCAAATTTCTCTTTGGAGAATTTGCGCTCTACCACTACTACCTTGTGACGGGGAAATAGCGCTCAGGAAAGCTTCTGATGGAGCCAGCTAAACGGAAGCACTCCCGCGCACGCTGCAGATCTCAGAATGGCTCTTCCTACGGCATTGGTGAGACAACGATGAAGCCCGAGCGCGAGTCTCACCCGAGAGCGGAAGCGTTCATCCAGAGAATGGCGGATACGCTCGTTTGCCTCAGCCCACGATAGATCTCCCGAACTATAGTGAAGGAGATGGGAGAGGGCGCACTCCGCGGATTCAAAGGCCATCGACATCCCATTTCCCGTGAAAGGCGGAATCATTCGTTCGGCGTCACCAAGGGTACAGAGATCACTCTTCCCGCCCTGTGAGCCGAGATGAAATCCGCTAATGCCAGTCAGGGACCCTGGATCCATCGAAGCCGAATCGAGACGATCACCCAAGGCCTCGAGACCGGACTGGCGAAGCGCATCGACGATCGGATTCCCTCCCTGGCGGAACTTCCCTTTTCTAAAGAGTCCGCAAACGTTCACACGTGAGCCATCCGGGGTAATCGGAGTAAGCCCGATGTAACTTCCCTCTCCAATATGCATTTCAAGATAGCCATCCACATTCAGGCCCTCGAAATGAGCCTTTAGCCCGAGGAGCTGGCTTTCTCGTTCGAGATGGCGCCCCGCCGCCCAGACCAATCCTTCACGGGGCACGGGCTTGGCCCTGTCGTTTGTCTTAAGAACACCTCCCTCTTCCTCAAAAACGCAACGCAATCGCTCATCCATTTCCCAGCGGGACATCCCAAGCGCCGGCCGGGAGAGAGGGGCTTCGAAAATTTGACGATCACCCATCCACCAACGCGTTGAGCGATGACGGAGGGCATCACTAAAAACCTGGGAAATTCCAAGCACCTCCAGGGTATTTTCCGTGACCCCATTGATAAATTCCCCGCAAACCCGATGACGGGGATACGTGCTGGCTTCGCGGAGTAGCACTGGAATCCCAAACCTCCGCAAAGCGATCCCCAGCGAGAGTCCGGCAAGCCCTCCACCTACAATCTCTATCTTCTTCATCGCCGCCAAGCTAGCACACGAAGTCCACCGAGCAACGAGACCTCTTCCTTCCACTCCCATTCGTCACCCAGATTCAAAAGTTTTGGCAGCTCCCCTTTCTGAAACCCCGCGCGTATGCTCACCATCATATCATGTCGAGTTACCCCGTTGATAAAAGGCCAGAGCAATTTCCCCTCGACCAGAGACAAGCAACATCGGCAAGGTTCGACAGCAACAAGACGACGACGGGTTTTGATCAATTGACCCAGGCGGCCAAGTCCCTCCGCTTCGAAGTGATGAAGAATAAGGTTGGCCACTACCGTTTCCCCCTGGGCTTCCGAAAAAGTTCGAAAGAGATCCCCTGCGAGCCAAGGAACATCAAGCTCCTCAGGTTTCTCCTGAAAATCGAGCCCGGTGACTTTTCCCAAGCCTGCCAATTGTTGGGTAAGATTCCCACTCCCGGCGCCCAACTCAATGATCCCACCATCGTGACGCTGACGCATGATCCACCGCTCGTTTCCCATGAGGAAGTTGATCAAACGAAGATCCCGGCGACTCCGAATCGCCGCCGGATCATCTCCGGGAAGGGAGTCCAGTAATTCAGGTCTCACATCACGTTTCATCACTTCCTTGATAAAGGTCCATTCGCAATGGTCAAGAGAGGCTGTCTTCATTAACGTTCGAGGCATGACTTCCGCCGCTGAAAAAGCCACTGTGCTCATCAAGGCCCTCCCCTACCTGCAACGCTTTCGCGGAAAGACCTTCCTCATCAAAATGGGAGGTTCGGCGATGGACAACCCCGAGCTCGTTCGTGAGGTGATGCGGGATATTGTTTTCCTGGAAGTCGCGGGAATTCGTCCGGTGATCGTCCACGGCGGAGGGAAAGCAATCTCGGCAGCCATGAAGGAATCTGGCCTGGATGCGAAGTTCGTCGGAGGTCTACGAATCACCACACCCGAGGCCATTAAGATCGTTGACGAAACCTTGCATGGAAAAATCAACCAAGGTTTGGTCGAAACGATCAACGATTTCGGAGGGAAAGCGACCTCTATCCACGGGACAAGCGTTTTCTCGGCAACACAACTCTGTGGAACAAATGATCAGGGTGAATCGGTCGACCTCGGAAGGGTGGGCCAGGTGGCGAGCTGCCGGACAGATGAAATCCTCAAAGCCATTTCTAGCGGGTTGGTTCCGGTGATCTCTCCCCTTGGCTCTCACAAGGACACCAGAGAAACCCACAATATCAACGCCGATCTGGCAGCCGCAGCCCTTGCCTGCTCCCTGAAACCCGCAAAGCTGGTTTATCTCTCAGACGTCCCGGGACTGCTTCGCGATCCTTCCAATGAGAGATCACTCATTGAGTCAGTGACAGGAGCCGAAGCCCGCGGACTAATCGAAGACGGGACAATCTTCGGTGGAATGATTCCTAAAATAACTTCGGCGCTGGACGCCCTCGCAAGCGGGGTAGAAAAAGTCCACTTTATCGACGGGAGAGTCCCTCATACCCTCCTCCTTGAGATCTTTACAAAGTCTGGAATCGGCACCGAAATCCGCTAGTTGCACCATCATTTTCATGGGTGATAGCTAATAAGCCGCATGCATTTTTCACGACGTTCCGAGAGGAACGTTCTTTGTTGTTCCCTGCCCGGGGGATTACTCATTCCAGATCCTCCCCCGGGCAACCGATCAACTTTTTTTTGCCCGTTGGTTACCACGTATAGGTGGCCCCAACGTAGAAGGCCCGACCCGGCCCCTCGATCTCACTCCCGGAGCCGTAGGTATCGGGGAAGATCTCGTACTCGGTGTCGAAAAGATTTTCCACTCGGGCATGGAAGGTAACATTTTCGCTAAGGCGAATTTCGCCATAGACTCTCGCCGTGATGCGACTGTTCGTCGAGGGATTGTTTCCAGCGAGATAGGCAGCCCCACCAACATAGGAAGCACCCGTTCCAACCATCCAGGAATCAGCCTTGTAGCTCACATCAAAAGCGGCCAACTCGTCCGGCAGATCGATCACCTCTTCATCAAATTGCGCGGTGCAGGCAAACCGATACCGCAATCGTTCATCCAAAAAGTGTCCGCTCGCCTCAAGTTCGAGACCGCTCACCGAAGACTCGCCGGAGCTGTTCACCCTAATCACACGATTGGTTGCTCCAAGTGGGTTCCCTCCTGAACTCACGCGAGAGACGATGGCATTTTCCAGATCCTGATCGAAGTAAGTCAGCCCCATTCGATGATCTCCAAACTGCTGCCCTACTCCGATTTCCCACCCCCCGATCCCCTCGGATTCCAGGTTGGGATTGGCGAGCTGAGTCGAGAAGAGTGAAGGGAAGAACTCCGCATCTAGGCGGGTGGGATTTCGATAGGCATCACTCAACCTAGCGTGTAACCGTGTTCCGGATTCCTCGAAAGTGTAGACCGCTCCGACGTTCCAGGCAGCATCTCCGCCAAACTCATCGTGTTCGTCGAATCGTCCTCCCGCCTCGAGCAGAAGCGCTTCGAATGGGCGGAAGTAGAAGTTGGCATAGGCACCGGCGATCGTGTCTTCGGAAGAGCGTTCGCTAGTATTTGCGAAATCGCTGCGGGCTGCCTCAATCCCGGCAACTGCGGTCAACGAATCGTAAATTTCGATTTCATTGCTCCAATTGAAAGTGAACCGCTCAAAGTCGGTTCCAAAATGAAAACCATCGAAATCACCCCGATAGTTTTCGTTGTAATACCCTAGGGTCAAACGCGATTCCCAACCGGGGGAAACATCGTAGAAGACATGCACCGCGAAGAGCGAAGTCTTGGTTTTTATTTCAGAATTCCGAATCCCAAAAGTAGTCAGTGCCCGCGTCTTCAGGAAGTTATCGGTGCCTCGATAGCTCATCTTCAAGCGCAGATCATCGTGCAATTCCCATTGCAACGCGAGGTTGGCATAATTCTGTTCATAGTCGTGGATGGGCAGATTGGTATAGGTATCGTTTGAGGTGAAAAGTCGCCCCGCTTCAGCGCCAAAGGCAAACCGATCAAGTTTCCCCTGGGAACTATAAGCCAATCGATAAGTGTCAAAGCTTCCCCCTTCCCCCCAAACCTTAAAGGAAGGCGCCTCCGTTCCCACAACGGTTTCGTAGCCAATCACCCCTCCCCCAGCCCCTGTGCCATAAAGAACGCTTTGAGGACCTCGTAAGACCTCCAAGCGGGTAATATTTCCCAGCTGACTGTTTGCAAGAAAGCTTCCGCTCCCATTCGTCGTATCCGAAATCTTAACGCCATCAACAACGACTTGCTGGTAGTTCGTCGGCAAGCCACGGAGAATTGCCGTTCCAGTATTTCCGGTGAGACCCGCTGTCGAAAGGGCCTGGGTCCCGGGAATAAGAGCCATCGACTCAAGCAAGCGATATCGCTGCATTCTCGCCAACTCTTCGGCGGTCACGACCCCCACCGAGACGGCATTGTCATTTTTGGGCGAATCGATCCGCCTTGCCAGAACCGTCAGAGGCTCCAATTCTTCGACTTCTTGCGCCGGGAAAATGCCCGCTCCAATAAGTCCCGTCAGCCCAAAAAGGACGTTCTTTTTTTCAATCATTTGTTGGTTTCAAATCAGGCCCCTGTATTCCGCAGGATCCGGGTTTGTCAAAATTTCAGGCTGGCGATCTGGCTCGCTTCGTCTGTCGAAGGACAAAGCTTACAGTGGCGGGACCGCTCCGGAATTCCTCTTTTCAGAAGTCACCGGATTCCCCATCAATTTCCTGCCCGTGCGACGGGCTTCCCAAAATTACCGATCCTCTCCGAGAATCGACGATCGAGTGATAGGCCAAGACCGTTCCGGCGGGAAGAGCAAAGCAACAAATATTAAAGTTCTGGATTTCCCCGATTGAGAATCCTTGCGACCTGACATCAGCCGTGACAGAATGAAAAGTAACTTTATGGTAGCGATTACCTACAAGAAACATATTTCCATTAAGTATTCTTAACAAAGAATTGTTTTTGCTTCGCTTCCCCTTTAACTCTCTCATCAGATGAACCTTCGTTTCTGCCAGACCTTTCTTCTCCTTTTGACATCCGTAGTCTTTGTCGGATGTTCGCGCAGCGGCAGAGAACCTTACTACAATCCCGAAGTCGGCCCCTTCGATGAAGATGGGAATTATGTGGAAGCGTGGGCTGACAATCCTCCCAAGCGCGTGGCCAGTATACGGAAAACACAACCCACCCAAAACCCAAGGCCCGTTGCAAAGCCTCGTCCAGTCACCACGGCCAAGGTCACACCAAAGCCCAGGCCGCGTCCGGTCGTTAAGCCCAAGCCTAGACCCAAACCGGTTGTGGCGAAGCGAAAGTCAATCAAGCACATGATCAAGAAAGGCGACACGCTTTGGGGACTCTCCAGGCGCTATGGCGTCAGCGTTACCGCCATTCAAAAAGCCAATAGGATCTCCGGAACGAACATTCGGGCCGGTAAGACCATCCTCATCCCGAAGTAGGAACACAGGAGTCTTTCAAAACCCTCGTTTGGTGAAATGTCCCACCCACATGGCGACGTATTGAAGCAATACGTCATGAGAGTCATACTTTTCCTCACCATTTTCACGGCCCTCTTGCCCGCCAAGGATCCCCAACTTGAGGGTCCCGGACTTTCCATCACCCTCATCTCGGAAAACCGAAGCGTCACCGCAGGGCAACCTTTTACCGTCGGACTCCACATTCATCATCACCCCGGTTTCCACACGTATTGGAAAAACCCCGGAATGGTGGGAATGGAGACATCCATTGAGTGGATCCTCCCGGAAGGCTTCACCGCATCCGAAATTCAATGGCCGAATCCGCAAAACACCTTCATGGCCGACTACCCCTGCCACGGGTATGAACGCGACGTCACCCTGCTCGTCATCATTTCACCACCCAAGAAAATCTCCGCCAAGGAAGTGACCTTAAAAGCCAAAGGGATATGGATGTGCTGCGCCAAAGGGTGCTTCCCGGGGCACGAAACATTTTCCATGTCTCTTCCCGTCACCAAGGAACCCATTGCCGATGCCACCGCGAAGGCCCATATTTCAAAGGCCGCCAGCGAAATGCCTTCGACAGAACACAAGGTCAAGGCGACGCTTCTCAGTGAAATCGATGCCCGCGCGATCAAGATTCACTTTCAAAGTTCCAATGCTCTGCCCGCCAAGGACCTGTATTTTTTCTCAAACGACCGACAGATCTCATCGGACAAACCGCAAAAATTTGAAACTCAAAAAAACGGTTCAATCATTCTGATCGTCCCTCGCTCCGAATTCTCGCCCAAAGGAGCAACCTCCATCGAAGGAGTCTTGAAAGCAGGCGAAGCGCACCTCGCGATCAAGGCAACCTCAGCCAGCTAACAACTTGCTAACCCACCGCTGCGCATAGGCTCTTACGTCTTCCTGCCCATGTCTTATCTGGATCTTCAAAGTGCCATCCGTCGGCATTTTCTGCGTGATTGCACAACGGGAATGGGAGGGATGTGGTTGACCAATCAACTTACCATGGATTCGGCTGCAGCAGCTCCCATGGTCATCAATCATGACCGCGCGGCGCCCCCTCGCTCCGCAACTCCCCCCGATAAATCCCAAGGTAAAAAAGGTCATCTATCTCCACATGATCGGAGCTCCGGCTCAACTGGGGCTTTTTGACTACCAAGCAATCCTGAAGAAATACGACGGTAAAGACTGCCCGCAAAGTTACCTGGAAGGCGAGCGCTTCGCACTCTTGACGAAACTATCAGCGCGAGCGATCTTTCTCCGTCTGGATTCGTCTCTTTCTTCCAACATGATTTAGCTTTCAGCGCGAAGAGTGACCGAGCGACCGTGGGCATACAGCCCTTCCATTGCCGCAAAATGTTCAACCACTTTTTGCGATTTTCTTACGGCAGCCTGATCCATGCGCACAACACTCGCACGGCGCTGAAACTGGTCGGCTCGAAGCCCTGAGAATGATCTCCCCGATCCTTCGGTCGGCAAGGTGTGACTTGGGCCGGCGAGGAAGTCGCCCACGGCAACCGCCGAGTAGTTTCCGACATAGATCGCGCCAGCTGTTCTTACCTGATCGAGCCACTTGTCTTCATCTTTCGCGACCAAAATCAAGTGCTCGGGAGCCCAGTCATTCACGATCGCGATCGAATCCTTCATCGACTTGGTCAGCAAAATAAATCCCGCTCTCTTAAGAGCCTTTGTCGCAATCTCACGGCGAGGAGTCTCGGCCAGTTGCTCTTTCAACTCCACTTGGATGTCTTTAAAAAGCCTCTTCGAGTGGGTCACCACTCCAACCACCGAATCCGGCCCGTGTTCCGCTTGGGCGAGAAGATCGGCAGCGAGAAAGCGAGCGTTTCCGGTGGCATCAGAGGCAATCAAAACCTCACTTGGTCCGGGCAGAAGATCGATCGAGACAGCCCCCACCATCTGACGTTTCGCTTCAACGACGTAGCTATTCCCCGGTCCAAAAACCTTATCGACCGGCGCGATACTCTTGGTCCCCAGCGAAAGCGCAGCAATGCCATGGGCTCCTCCTGCTTTGTAAATTTCGGTCGCTCCCGCAACGTCCAATGCATAGAGTAGGTCCAAATTTACGGAGCCATCCGGTCCCGGTGGTGTCGCCGCCACGATCTCGGGAACCCCTGCCGCCTGGGCAAAGCCAGCGGTCATCAAGGACGTCGATACCAGAGGCGCTTTTCCTCCCGGCACGTAGACCCCCACCCTGTCGAATGGCACAAATCGCTCACCCACTTCAACTCCCTGGGGATTCATGGCAGTCCAATTCTTGCGAAGACTTTTCTGGGCAAAAGAATGGATATTTTTCAAGGAAGCCGTAATCGCAGCCTTGGTTTCCTGACTCACCGAAGCGCGTGCATGTTCCAACTCGGATTCGCTGACTCTCAGGGTCTTTGGAGTGAGTTTTGCACCATCAAACTTCTCGGCAAAGGAAATGAGAGCTTTGTCTCCCCTCCTTGCGACCTCGGCTACGATTCCCGCCACCGCATCCGAAACAGCATCGCTCGGGATCGCCCGACGATACAGCTTCTTAACAAAGGCCGGATAGCCCTTGTCCTCGTAGGTGACAATTTTCATCTCCGCTATTTAATGCCAGATGGCGGGAAGAACAAGAGAATCGACCGGCCGAAGAAAACTATCCGTTCAACTTCTCCAGACTCTTGGCGAGAAACTTACCATCCTTGCGGAAGAGCTTTCCATCAAAGTAGATTTCGCCACCTCCGTAGTCCTTGCGCTGAATATTCACCATATCCCAGTGGACTGAAGAACGGTTGCCATTGTCCGCTTCCTCGTAAGCTTGTCCCGGAGTGAAGTGAAAACTCCCCGCGATCTTCTCATCAAACAAAATATCGCGCATGGGCTCGCGAATCACCGGATTGAAGCCCAATGCAAACTCACCCACGAAACGAGCTCCGGCATCACTATCGAGGATCTTGTTGAGCTCTCTGGTCTTTCCTCCCGCCGCTTCGGCCTTGATGATTTTCCCTTTCTCAAAAATCAGTTTAATCCCATCGAATCCAATCCCGCGATAAATGGTAGGAGCGTTGTAAGTGATCACCCCTTCCACCGAGTCCTTGACCGGAGCAGTGAAGACCTCTCCATCGGGAATATTGTAATTCCCACCACAAGCAATCGCCGGAATATCCTTGATCGAGAACTTCAGATCAGTCCCTTTTCCCAAAAGGTGCACGTCATTGGCCTTCTCCATGAATCGGGCCAAGGCATTCATCGAAGGGACAAGGCTCTTGTAGTCAAGCAGGCAAACCTTGAAGTAAAAATCCTCAAACGCTTCGGTGCTCATTCCCGCCTGCTGGGCCATCGCCGGATGGGGCCAGCGAAGCACACACCACTTTGTCTTTTTCACCCGATGATCGAGCACCTTCCGAATATGCTTCATCGCAACTCCCATCTCCTTCGCCGGAACATCGCTAGTTTCGGTAATATTGTGGGATCCCCGAATCGCAATATAGGCATCCATGTCCCTCATCTCGGCGAGGAGATGCTTGGCCGTCGCTTTGTATTGTTCATCGCTCGCCTTCATCAAAAGCTCTCGACTGAGACGATTGGAGCCCAAACGAAGAAACGGCTCAGCCTTTCGGGATCTCACCTCACGGATCAAAGCAACCGCCATGTCCTCCGGGGTATCGACAAGATCCAAAAGGATCTTCTCGCCTTTTTTAAGAGAGGTTGAGTAACGGATGAGTTGTTTGGCCAGTTCGGTATACCTTGGGTCCATGGACCGAAGAAACCGTGTTGTCCTCAATTGGACAATCAGAAAAACCAAGCCTCACTTAATTAGAGGCTCGAACAAACGAAACCGATCCTAGTTGTCGTCGCGCCACTGTTCATAGGTGCGCCCACCCGGAATCTCCGGATCATCAAGATGCGAATTCGCATCGAGCTTGCGGCCCAGTTCAGACTCATCAAATGCCCCACCACCGCCAACGTGGTTATTGGGTGCCTCACAAGATGTGAGAACAGACACAAAGGCCAGCGCAAGGACAGTAAAGACAGCACGTTTCATTAAAGGGATTATGACTGTTAAGATCGCTCCGGCAAGTCCGGACTCCCCCTCTAAAAAAGAAAACGCCCTCTTCGTTTACTCCCCCTCCTTGATCATGCCAGAAGCCGCCTTAGAGAGAGCTCCTTCGAGCTCTTTTGGCAATCCGAATTCGGGGATCTCCTTCACAAAAAGGCTCCAGTCCTTTTTCATCCCACTTCCAAGGTATGCGTTCAACCGAGCTGCCACTGTCGAATCTGCGAGAGATTTTCCATCGGGATAAGTCTTGGTCAGCACATCGCGAACTTCGGAAAAGCGGGTCAGGTAATATTTCTGATGATAGTCTTCCGCATAGGTAAACTTGGCGACCGGCAGGATACTGGTCTGGACCCGGGCCACTTCCACGCCCTGTTTACTGGCCGCTTCAGCCCGAGACTTCTCAGCCGTTTTCTTCTGGGCTTCATCATGATAAAAGACCCCATTCATATATTGGCGGGAGGAATTGATCTGATCACATCGATGCGCAGACCAAAAAATGTCAAGCAGGTCGGTGTAACTCAATACTTCCGGATCGAAATCGATCGAAATCACTTCGGTATGGTTTCCCAGACTATAGTAGGAAGGATTCTCCTTCTCACCACCGGCATATCCAACACGCGTACGTAAAACCCCTTTGAGACTTCCGAACTCGGAATCAGGCCCCCAAAATCATCCCAAACCAAAGGTCGCGGTTTGAAATTTCACCTTCGCCGTTTTCGCATCAAGCGGAAGCGTCATTGCCGACACCTTCCCGTCGGCCTTGGGGAGTTTTTCTCCGGGAGCAATTCCTGCCATAAGGGCTAAACCTGCTATCACTCCGCCAATGATCAATCGAAATTTCATAGAACTGCCAGTATGATGGCACAGAATTAAAATTATTCCAGTCCAAGTAAACCTTCTACTTTTTCCCTTTGCTTCCCGACAGAATCCACCAAACGCTACTTCGGACGAATGATTGAGCCTCGCACAGTATCTGAATTTGCCGAACGGGTCCTCATGGGGACCTCACTTGAGGAAAAACTCACCCATGCTCCAAAGTCACTCGTCCTAGATCCGCCTAAAAGAGGAGGCTTCAAATCGCCCTCCCTCCCGGGGCGTCCCAACCACCTGAAACCAAGATCCAACGACGGAAAATCACCCTTTCCCAGCGAGGATCAAATCCAAAACGAAGAACAGCGCGGCATCCTTCTCCACTTTTTCGCCAACCACGAACTGCTCGCCGTCGAGCTCATGGCCCTTGCCCTGTTAAAGTTCCCCGACGCGCCCGATGCCTTTCGCAAAGGCGTCCTGCGAACCCTTCAAGAAGAACAAGACCACACCCGCTGGTATCTTGAGCGGATGAAGTCCTGCGGCCTCACCTTCGGCGACTACCATCTCAGCCCCATGATTTGGTCGCACATTTCCTCTATGGAAAGCCCCCTCGACTACGTCTCTCGCCTCTCCCTCACTTTCGAACAAGCCAATCTCGACTACGCCAATCACTACTCAAAGGTCCTTTCCCAGGCCGGAGATCAAAAATCAGCCGATCTCCTCGCTAAAATCTACAAAGATGAGATCGCCCACGTGGGCTACGGCTTGAAATGGCTCCGTCGCTGGAAGGAAAACGCCCAAAGCGATTGGGACGCCTGGCACAAGCAGCTTCATTTCCCCCTCTCCCCCATCCGCGCCAAAGGCATGACTCCCTTCAATGAAGAAGGGCGTCGCAAAGCAGGCCTCGATGAAAATTTCATCTCATCCCTTAAACACTTTCAAGCCTCCCGGGGCCGCCACCCCGACCTCTACTGGTTCAATCCCGACGTCGAGCTCGCCGCCGCCTTCAAAAACTGGACGCCCCCGAAACGAATCGAGGAAGTCTCAGCCGATCTTGAATACGCTTTCGTGCTCGCCGCACCCTCCAGCGACGATCTTGCCCTCGTCCGCAAAATCCCCCGCAACGAACACCGCGAGTATCTCGAACAACACAACCTCACCTTCCCTGAACTTGCGCTCCTCACCGAATTGGAAACCATCCAAAATCAACGGAAGATCCGAGATGAACACCCCTGGGGAAAACCGAAGCCTGAACTCCTTTCCAAGCAACTCGGCCTCAAACTCAGATCCATATTGGATCCCGATCCCATCCCTTCAGCAATCTGTCGAAACGAGCCCGAAATCCGTCGCTTCATCGAAATCCATCCTCTTAAGAATTGGATCGCCAAGCCCCTTCTTAACTCGGCAGGTCGTGGGATTCTTAAAATTTCTAAGGGGTCCGGAAACTATATCCCACCCATCAAGGGGAGCTATCTCATCGAACCCTGGCTCACCAAAGCCCGCGAGTTTTCCCTCCTCTATCATTTCAGCCCTCCCGAACAGGGCGGCCTCCGCTTCCTTGGCCTATGTCATCAAGAGGTCAGCAAAAGCGGTCAATGGCTCTCCTCCACCTCCGCCCCAAAGCCCGCCAGCGGCCTCCCCCCGGAACACGCCCGCCTCATCTCCAACCAAGTCCTCCCGGAAGCAAAAAAAGAGATCCTCCAAGCCCTCTCCCGGCTCCTCGAAGAACACCAATACCACGGCCCCGTCTGTATCGACTCCTTCCTCCACTACACATCCGAAGGCCTCCAATGGCATCGCGTCAGCGAAATCAACGCCCGCTGGTCCATGGGCCGCCTCGCCCATCAGCTTCGCCTCAAACTCTCCCCAAACCGTTCCCTCACTCTCACCACGGCCACCTCGGAAGCCGCCATTCAGCCTTCTAAAAGCACCATCCTCCTTGGCGATCCCGCCACCGCCAAAACCCGCATTCCCATTGCCATCATCCAGAAGAAATAAACCTCAAATTTCACCCTTCACTCTTTCCCCCTCACCATTCACTCTCCTTCCATGAGCCGACTCTCACAAGCCGTTAGCATCAATCCATATTTTAAAGTTCAGCCTGGAAAAATCAACACCTTCAAAGAAACCATGAAGGAATTCGTCGCTCGGACCAGCACTGAGGACACCTGTCTCTACTATGACTTTTCCATCTGTGGAGACCAGGTCTTCTGCCGCGAAGCCTACGTCGGAGCCGCCGGAGTTCTCCGCCACCTCGAAAACGTTGGATCTTGCATCGAAGAAGCCCTCACCTTTTCCGAACTCTACCGCCTTGAAATCCACGGCCCCGCCGCCGAACTCGATCAACTCCGCGAACCTCTCGCGGAACTCAACCCCGAATTCTACGAGCACGTCACGGGCGTTGCGAAGTAAGCAATCCGAACCTATCGTTTTCACATGCCAACGAAGAAGGAAATCCAGGACCTCTACTTCATGGACGCGCGCTTCAAGCTTCTTGAAATCGCGTCTTTCCTCGACCGCGTGGACCGCCACGAAGGCGAGGCCGACTTTCGTCACCCCGCCTTCATGAAAGCACTCGAAGCGATGCAAAATCCCGCCGCCGGAACAACTCGCGCCCAAGCCGTGCATCTCGCCTTCTCCGATCACTCCACCGAACCAGCCGAATCTGCAGGAATCCAGTTCGCCTTCGGAGCTCACAACGAGGAGGAGAAATCGTGAAATACATCGAGCCACATGCCCACATGGTCAGCCGAACCACGGCCGACTATCAAACCATCGCCCAAGTTGGTTGCGAGGCTCTTTGCGAACCTGCTTTCTGGGCCGGTTTCGACCGCGCGTCCGCCCAGGGATTCTATGACTACTACCGTCAGCTCACCGAATACGAACCAGCCCGTGCTGCAAAATTTGGCATCAAGCATTTTTGCTGGCTCTGCATCAATCCCAAGGAAGCCGAGGACCCCGTCTTCGCCCGCGAAGTGATGGCCCTCATCCCTGACTTCATCGACAAGCCCAACGTCCTCGGCATCGGTGAAATCGGCCTCAACAAGAACACCAAAAACGAGCTCGCCATCTTCGAGGAACACATCGAACTTGCTAAAAAATTCGACCTTCCCATCCTCATCCACACCCCTCACCTCGAGGACAAACTGAAGGGAACCCGCCTCATCCTCGACGCCCTGAACAACGCTAACGTTGATCGCAACCGCGTCATCATCGACCACGTCGAAGAACACACCGCTCCTCTCGTCCTTGATCAGGGCTACTGGGCCGGCATGACTCTTTACCCCGAATCTAAGTGCTCGCCCGCCCGTGCCATCGATATTCTTGAAACTTTCGGAATGGAAAATATTTGGATGAATTCCGCCTGCGATTGGGGCATCTCTGACCCCCTCGCCGTCATCAAGTGCGCCCTTGAAATGAAGAAGCGCCATTACTCCGCCGAAGTGGTTGAGAAAGTCATCTTTGATAACCCGAAGACCTTCCTCTCCCAGTGCCCTAATTTCTCGCTCTAGCCCGGATTGTCCGGCACCGTTTGGGCACCTACTCACCGAGGTAACCTCGCCACCTCTCAAAACAGGCCCAGCTTCCGGCTTCGAGGAAAAGAGAGAGAAAAGCGACGTGGATAAATGAGAGGGAAGCCAATCTCCATTGGAAATCCGCAGTCCATGATCTCATCGAGGGCTTCTAAATCGTCTACAAATCCGGCCTAATCACCATTCAAATTGGATTTGACCAATCACAGCATTCCTAAACACCAAACTGGTATTCAGAATACCGTCTCTGGACTTTCTTTCACCATCCTGACCCAGGGAAATTATTATTAATCATTTTTACACTCTTGATATCTTTCACAAAAGCGGAGTCGCTCTTACCCCATTCCCGAGACTTCCCAAGTCTATCGAGTCGTCGCCATTGAGCAACCACCAGTCAATTAAAGAGCTCCCACGCCCTTCCTCTCCTCATTTTCTTTCCCACTTGCGACTCCGGCGAGTCCCGCTATGTAGCCAGCGTGAAGTTTAACAACCACCACCTCGCCTATTGCACCAATATTCATCCCGCCGAAAACTGGGCCGAAACCTTTGCCGTTCTCAAAGACGACGTGTTGGCGGTCCGCGACCGGGTCGCCAAAAAAGAAGCATTCGCCATCGGGCTTCGTCTTTCTTCTCAAGCAGCTTTTGAACTTCTTAAAGAAAACCACCTCGATCTCTTCGAACAATGGCTGAAGGATGAGAATTGCTACGTCTTCACCATCAACGGCTTCCCCTACGGCGCCTTCCACGGCACCCGGGTGAAGGAGAACGTCTACAAACCCGACTGGACCCAGCTCACCCGACTCGTCTACACCGAGCAACTTTTTACTATCATCGCCCGCCTCTGCCCCCAGAAATCCGGAGGCTCTGTCTCCACTCTTCCCGGGTCCTTCAAGGAATTCGGAGCCGACGAAGAACTCATCTTTGCCAACCTCTACTCTTGTGCTCTCACCATCGAGAGCCTTGCCAAAGAAACCGGCAAAGATCTCCACCTCGGACTCGAACCCGAACCTCTCGGCCATTTCGAAAACACCGAAGAAACTCTCGCCTTCTTCAAGCGCTTCTTTTCCTGGTGTAAAGATCAAGATCTCGACGACAAGCCTATCAAAAAACACATCGGCATCAACTACGATACCTGCCACTTCGCTCTTGAGTTCGACGACTGCCATCAGTCACTCAAGACCCTCACTGCCGCCGGCCTCCGCATTTCAAAAATCCACCTTTCCAACGCCCTCTCTTTCGACCCTCAAAACCCCGAAGCGCTCGAGGCCATACGTCAATTCGACGAACCCACCTATCTCCACCAAGTCATCCTCAACACCACCCCCCTCACCCGCTTCAAAGATCTCCCCGAATTCGACGGCAACACTACCGCCACCGAAGGCCGCATTCACTTCCACGTCCCTCTTTACTCCGAGCCGCTCGCCCCGCTCGCTTCCACCCTCGACCACGCCGAAGCCGCTCTCTCCTACCTCAAAGAGCATCCCGAAGCCTGCACCCACCTCGAAATCGAAACTTACACCTGGGGCGTCCTCCCCGATCATCTCCAAAAGCCCCTCACCGACCAAATCAGCGCCGAGTACGAGTGGGTCCGCTCCCGATAATCTTCATCAATGCGCAAGTAATACCACCTCCGCCAATCGCCCAATGGCTTGCTTGCCTCGGATGTTTCCCGATTGATTGAACTCACCACTTCTCTAACACCGATATATTCGTCCGCGACCTCAGCTTGGAATCGCTTCATTTTCCCAACGATTGTTGCTTGCCAAATTCAACCCCTTTATCGAGAGTCTCCCCAACGCGGAGGGGTGGCAGAGTCTGGTTTAATGCACCGGTCTTGAAAACCGACGTAGCGAAAGCTACCGAGGGTTCGAATCCCTCCCCCTCCGCCATATTTTTAAAGAC
>JAPKDJ010000096.1 GCA_026421245.1 Akkermansiaceae bacterium
TTGATCAAAAGAAAAAAACGCGCTCCGATCCCGATTAACTCCATCTTGGGCAAACGCTTTGCCAAAAAGTAGAGTTGGAAGACCGGTCCGGCCGCATTGGCAATGGTCGTGGCGATTCCCGCGAAGCTTCCGGCCGCGATCCCAAAACTTCCGGAATGAGCCAGCTGATCAAAAAAATCCGGTGCAAGCTTTCGAAGTAATTGCAAAGCCACCATCGTAAGGATGAGACTTCCAATGACAGGTTTCGCCCACTCTTCAGGCATCCGGTCGAGCAGAAAAAATCCGATGACCATTCCAATCAGGGCTGGCGGAAGGAGTCGCCACACCGGTCCCCATGAGGCATACTTCCGAAACATCGGGTAGACGCTCACATCCGCCACGATCAACATCGGTAAAAGGACCCCGACGGAGGCCTTTCCAAAAAGCTCCGCCATGATGAAGACGGCGATCAGCCCCAGTCCCGAAAACCCGGCCTTGCCAAGCCCCACGCAGATTGCGGCAAGGCAAACAAGAATCCAACCGGTGGAGCTATCGATCACGCGCCCGTTCTTTTCCAGATTCGCAAAGGACTCAAGCAGCCTTTCGCTATATCCCGCCTCGCGCGCGTGCTGTTTTCATGACCACTCCCAACCTCGATGGGGGCCAAGAGCGAAAAAATCATCCCCGCAAGACACCGTCTCGTCAGTCATTCCGAAACCGTCGAGGAAGTCAGTCGCATTCTAAAACGCCATCTTGAAAAGCGATAGAATCCTTGCCCCCAAAACCGGGTCGAACACCGCAAAGGTACCCAAACCCTGGCATTTTCATCTTCCCGCGATTCTCACTCGCAAGAACATCGAACTCGGAGCCAAGTTTCACATCCTCCTCCACATTCGTGTTTTTCATCTACTGCGTAGACGTCTTGAAGCAGGGATTACCGGCCAACATTCGTAAAGACCGCTTGCACGTCCTCATCGTCCTCCAGCTTGTCAACCAAAGCGTCGACTTCAATAAGTTGTTCCTCGGTAAACTGTTGGGGATTGTTGGCAATACGTTCCAGACTGGCTTTGGTCACTTCAACTCCGAGTCTTTCACAGACCGAGGTGAGATTCCCAAAGGCCGTGTATTCGCCGTAAACAAGGCCCATATCACCTTCGACTTCCATCTCCTCCAAGCCTGCGTCCATGAGCTCCAATTCGAATTCTTCGAGATTCACGCCCTCAGGGTTGAATTCAATGACGCTCTTGCGGTCAAACATGAATTCCAGCGCACCGGAGTTCACCATCTCCCCGCCGTTCTTGTTGAAAATGGTTCGGACATTGGTCACCGAGCGATTCGTGTTCTCGGTGGCACATTCGACGTAGAAAAGACTCCCGTGGGGTCCTTTGCCCTCGTAGTTGATTTGATTGATGTCAGCAAGATCCTTGCCCGCTGCTCTTTTGATTGCTTTATCAATGTTATCCTTCGGCATGTTCTCCGCCTTGGCATTGAGGATCGCCGTTCTCAGGGGGGCGTTTGAATCTGGATCCGGCCCGCCTTCTTTCGCTGCCATCGTGATAGTTTTTGCCAGTTTGGGGAAAATCCGTGACATCTTCCCCCAACGCTTCTCCTTCGCTCCCCTTCTGATTTCAAATGCTCTTCCCATGGTAATGTGACTTGTTGATTGAGAAACTAGCGACCTCCCCGCGTATTCAAATGCCAAAGTTTTATCTCTGGCCCCGCCGTCGCGATTTTGATGAAAATCCTAGATCCAGTCCCTCGCGCGATCCCTTAATTTCAGCATAAAGACCTTGGCCTTTTCCCAACGAAAGCCCTCGCCCCCCCGTCCTTAAATATCCTCCCGTTTCACCACTTCCATCTCACCTTTCCAGTGACGTTTGAAGGTAAGTCTCTCCCGGCGGATCTCTGATTTCTTGAGCGAACCGTGTTCAACCAACATGATCGCCCGACTACTCTTGACCATGAGTTCCCGTACCCGAAACACCGGGTCAGTTCTCGTCCGGAAAAAGGCATGAAGAGAAACATCCCAATGATCGGCATTCCAAAGGAAAGCTGAAGGTTCGAAGTCATGAAGGCATGACAGACCCAGAAAAAGCTCCCTGATCGCCGCTTCGCTGTGCTCTCTCATCAGGCGCCACGCCGCCCGCTTGTTGAGCAACCCTTCGATATAGCCTGCAATCGGATTAAAGTGGAAATGATCCGCTTCATCGAGCAACGCCTTTTGATGCTCTCCCATCATTCGTTGCATTTCATCACGTTCGATCTCTCCTGCCTGCCACTGGAGGATAAGATGGCGAGGGGTCGGAAAAGGCGGCAACTTCATGGAAGGATCGTTAGCACGAAGAGTGCCGCTTGTCCACCCGCTGAAACGTGCTACCACTCCGGCATGCAGGTTCAAAAAGTGAAATACGCCATCTGGGCAGCCGATCACCTTCGCGCAATCAGGTTCTATCAAGAGACCTTCGGCGCCGAACTCTCCTTCGAGATGGAGGTCTGGAGCGAGGTCACCTTGTGCGGGTCCACCATCGGCATTCACGGTGGTGGGGAAGGGAAAAGGACCTGGACCGGTCTCAGCTTCCAATGCGACGACATCAAGGAAGGCATCGAGCTCGTCAAAAAGAACGGCGGCAACCTTGTTCGCGAACCTGAGGAAGAAGACGGCTTCATCCACCTCGCCTTTTGCTTCGATACCGAAGGAAACGAATTTATGCTCACTCAAAAACGCCCCTCATAACTTTCTTTTTCTGAACACCATGTTCCAGTTTTCACTCGGATTCCTCCGTCTCTTCTCGCTCCTCGATGGACTCTCGTTCATCATCCTTCTCTACTTCGCAATTTACGAAAAGCGAATCCTTGGCGACGAGACTGCCGTCCGTGTTCCCGGAATGATCCATGGTGTCATTTTCACAGTCTTCCTCATCCTTCTCTATCTCACCATGGGGAAACGAAAGTGGTCCATCAAACGAGCCGCTCTTGTCTTCATCTGCTCCCTCATCCCCTTCGCTCCCTTCTTTCTCGAAACCAACCTTAAAAGGGAGCAGGAGAGCTCGTGAAATCGTGATCAGAAAAGTCCTGATCACGATTTTTCCGGAAGAGCCGCCCCGCAATTAACTTCACCGCGAATTGCCCTGATTTTTTTCTAGAGAGATCGCAGCGTACGTTCCAGAATACCCTTCCATGAAAAAACTCATCATCGTCTTCGCCGCCCTTGTTCCCATTTTCGCCATGGCCGACCACCACAAAGAATCAACCGCCGCTAAAACAGAAGCCGCCGCTCCTTATCGCCACGTCGTCTGCTTTAAGTTCAAGGACGATGCCAAGCCCGAGCAGGTCAAAAAGATCGAAGCGGCCTTCGTTGCACTAAAAAAGGAGATTAAAACAATCACCAACCTTGAGTGGGGCACCAATGTTAGCCCCGAGAACCACGCCCAAGGCTTTACCCATTGCTTCATCGTCAGCTTCAAGGACCGTGCCGGACTCGGCGTCTACCTTCCCCATAAAGCCCACAAAGCCTTTGTCGAACTCCTCCTCCCCAGCCTCGACAAGGTCTTCGTTATCGATTTTGTCGCGAAATAAATCCGATAAAAATACCCGCGATCAAAGAAATCATTTTTCTTCGATGATCCGATCTTCCCGCTGGATTCTATCACCTTCGATCACGCATTTTCTAATGCGCGACATTCTCCACGAATCGTATTTGGAGCCCGAAATGGATCACTCAAAGTAAGTATCCTCGTGCGCATAGGGCGGCGCGCAGCAACAGAGAAATCTCATCTCTTCCGTTGCCCGAATCTTGTGCCACGCTCCCGCCGGAATCAGGATCGCATCCCCGGGGCCGATCTGGCGCCCCTCACCATCGATCTCCATCACTCCGCATCCTTCGAGTAGGTAATAAAGCTCCTCGCTCACCTTGTGATAATGCCGCTCCGTCGAAGCGCCTTTCGGCAAACTCGCTTCGGCCAAACTCTGCTGCTTCACCGCCGCATTGCTTAAGTCCAACAGGCTCCGGATTGTCGAGCCGTCCTTCGTCGTGAACGGCTTCTGCTCCTTGCGATTTTGAATCTCCATAATTTATCGTAATTCATTGATCACCGCCTCCGCACAACGCCGTCCATCCAACGCAGCAGAGACAATTCCTCCCGCATAGCCCGCTCCCTCACCACAGGGGTAGAGCCCCTTCACATTCGGATGCTGCAAATCCTCCCCGCGTGGAATCCGGACCGGCGAACTCGTCCGCGTTTCAAAACCAATCAAGAGCGCATCCGGTCCGGTGTAACCACGAATCATCTTTCCAAACTTCCGCAGGCCACCTGCAAGACGTCCTCCGATCTCCTTCGGTAACACCTCATCCAATCGCACTGAATTCAAACCCGGAAAGTAACTCGTCTTCGGGAGTTCCTTCGACACCTTCCCTGCCAAAAAGTCCGTCACCTTTTGCCCCGGTGCCACCTGGCCACCACCGCCCGCTTTCTTTGCCAATTGCTCGATGTGCTTTTGATAACGAATTCCCGCGAGCACATCATTCCCGCCAAATCCCCGCACATCCTCCGGCTCGATTCCCACCACCATGCCGCTGTTTGCAAAGGGCGAATCCCTCCGCGACAAACTCATCCCGTTCACCACCACTTCGTCGTTCTCAGTCGAAGCCGGCACCACAAACCCTCCCGGACACATGCAAAAGGAATGCACGCTTCGCCCCTTCATTTGCGTCGCCAGTCGATACCTCGACGCCGGCAAATTCCTCCCCCGCTCTTCGCCTTCCCGTAGGTGATATTGCACCCGGTCAATCAGCGGCTGAGGATGTTCAATCCGCACCCCCACCGCAAAAGGCTTCGCTTCCATCAAGACCTTTTTCTCATTCAGTAACTCGTAAATATCCCGCGCCGAATGCCCCGTCGCCAAAATCACTGCTTTTCCGCGAAACTCCCGCCCGTCCAGCGTCGCCACCCCTTCGATCTTGTCACCCGACATTAAAAACTCTGTCACCTTCGCCCCGAAGTGCACCTCTCCCCCCGCTTCCCTGACCGACTCTCGCATCGCCATCACCACCTTCGGTAACAGGTTCGACCCAATATGCGGATGCGCCTCCACCAGGATCTTCTCCGGTGCCCCGTGCGCCACTAGCGTCTGGTAAATCTCCGCCACCGGCCCCCGCTTCGTCGCCCGTGTATAAAGCTTCCCGTCTGAAAAAGTCCCCGCTCCACCTTCTCCAAAACAATAGTTCGATTCCTCAATCACCCGCCCCTCCCGTAAAATCGGAGCCAGATCAAACCGCCTTGCCGAAGCATCTTTCCCCCGCTCCAGCACCACCGGCTTGTAACCCAACTCCAGACACCGTAACGCCGCAAACATCCCCGCCGGACCACACCCCACAATCACCACCTCCTCCGGTTCCACCTTTAACCCCGAAACCTCCCAAGTCGCCTTCGGATCTTCCGGCAAGTCCTGATCCACACCCACCTCAAGCCGCAGTCGGAATTTTACGGGCCTCTTCCGCGCATCTAGCGATCGCTTCAAGAGCCGATACCCCGTCATCCGCTCCGGCTTCACCCGCAATTTTCGCGCAATCTTCGAAGGCCAAATCTTCTCATCCGCCGCCTCCGCCGGAGTCAGCACAAGTTCAACAATTTGCACAGCCATCTTCCCCAGAAGTAATCTCTCCCCATCGTAAACACAACCTCAACCCGCTCCTTGGATTTTTCCAATTCCCCCGACCCAAAGCCCAAAACTCTCTGCGCCTCCGCGCGAATCAAATCTCTCAATATTGTTAGAACTTCATCCTTCTTGACTCCACCCAGAAACATGTTCTAATGAACATGTTTTGAGCGTTCTCCAAATTGATCAACTCCGACGCCAACTTCGTGAAAAGTTCCCGACCGCTCATCGCGCTTCCATCCCAATCTCCGGGGAACCCCCAGCTCAAGCCCCCCTCGAATTCTCCCCCGGACATCTCAGCGAAATCATCTCCCCTCGCCAATCCGCCGGAGCCTCCCTCGTCATTTCCGAACTCCTCGCCGAAAAACGCGATCTCCCCCTCGCTCTCATCGATGGACGCGACACCTTCGACCCTGCCTCTTACGGTAACGAAAAATGCCGCCGCCTCGTCTGGGTTCGCTGCTCTAAAACCGAGCAAGCGATCCAATGCGCCGACCTCCTCCTCCGCGACGGAAACCTCCCCCTCATCCTCCTCGACCTCCACCTTGTCTCCGAACGTGAGCTCCGCCAAATCCCCACCGCTCTTTGGCATCGCCTTAAAATTCAGGCCCGCGACTCTGGGGCCGCTCTCGTTGCCGTGACCCCGCGCCCACTCGTCCCAACCCCGCACCGCCGCCTCACCCTCGCCGGACGATTCTCGCTCGACCACTTCGAGCTCAAATCTCCCCCCCTCCAGCTCCACAACGCAGAAAGCCAGCAACTGACAGGAAAGGCCTAATCTATGAACTACGCCGCCCTCCACTTCCACGATTTACCTCTCAGCTGTCTCCTCGCACGCGATGGCACTTCGCCCGATCAACCAGCGGCCTTACTCTCCACCGGCGAGCGTGAAAAGTCGCACCTCGTCGCCGTCAATCTCGCCGCCCGGCAACTCGGCATCCACCCTGGCCTCCGCACGACCCGCGGCCTCGCCCGCTGCGCAGATCTCCTCCTTCTCGACCCCGATCCCGCTACCGAAAAATCCGCCCAGGCTGAAACCCTCGCCTTCGTCGAAACCCTCGTCCCTGATTTCGAACTCACTACGGCTGAAACCTTCCTCCTCGACCTCTCAACCATGCTCATGGCTTCCGTAAACGATTGGACCGCCCAAACCATCGCCTCCGCCTCCTACCTTGTCCTCCCTCTCCAGATCGGCCTGGGAAGCACCCCCGATCTCGCTCATCTCGCCTCACTCTGCCCGCACCAACCCAACCCGCTTTCCCTCAACCTTGCCGATCTCGCGCTCGCCAAAACCTTCCCGCTCCCGCACGCCCACGTCCTACAACTCTGGGGGCTCCAAACTCTCACCGATCTCGCCAAGCTCCCCCGTCAGGGGCTCGCCGAACGCCTCGGCAGCGAGCTCGCGCAACTCCACGACATCGCCCACGGCAAGCGCCACCGTCTTCTTAAGCTCTATCGGGCCAAGGCTCACTACCGCGTCACCCACTCCTTCGAGCCGCCCGTCGATAGCCACGAACCTCTCCTTTTCATGGCTAAACGCCTCCTGCAAACCCTCTGTAACCGCCTGAATCACCACCAACGCGCCACCGCCGAGCTTCTCCTCACTCTCGCCTTTGAGAACGGTGCCGCCCACGCCCGTAAGCTCATCCTCTCCGAGCCAACCCTCTCGCCTGATGTCCTCCTCCGCTCTCTCCACACCCACCTCGACCTCGTCAAAGCCCCCGCCCCCATGGGGGGATTCCACCTTGAACTCATCCCTACCCTCCCTCGCCACGCCCAGCATCAACTCTTCCAACGGGGCCTCAAGGATCCCAACGAATTCGCCGACACCCTCCGCCGCCTCTCCGCCATCGTCGGCCCCGGTCGTCTCGGTATCCCACATCAACTCGATAGCCACCGCCCCGATGCCATCGCCCTCTCACCCATCACTCCCGATTTTCAAACTCCTCCCGTCCCCGAAATCCACCCCGTCAGCCACCTCCCCCTCAAACGCCAACGCCCCCCAATCCCAATCAACGTCGCCTCCGAAAAACGCGGGCGCTACCAATACCCTCTCGCCCTCCTCACCGGCCCCCATCAAGGCCCCATCCGCAAAACTCGCGGCCCCTTTCCGCTCTCCGGCTCGTGGTGGGAAAACGGCTGGAAAGAAGCCCAATGGGATATCGAACTCGACGATTCCCTCCTCATTCAACTCTCCTTCCTCCCCCCCAAGAAATGGAACCTTACCGGGATTTACGGATAAATCATGGAACTCCTCGCCAAATCCAACTTCTCCTTCCTCCGTGGCGCCTCCTCTCCCGAGGCCCTCGTTCGACGCGCCGCCGAACTCGGACATCGCTCCCTCGCCCTCGTCGATCATATGGGCTTCTACGGCTCCGCCCGCGCCCACGCCGAAGCTCAAAAGGTCGGCATCAAAGCCATCACCGGAACCACGCTGGAGTCTATTTCTGAATTTCATAATCTGACGATTCTAAACAAATCACGCGCCGGATACCAAAACCTCTCTCGCCTCCTCACGAGCCTCCATTGCGAACAAGGTGTGAACAACTTTTTTAGCCACGATCTCTCCGGAAATCACGCTATCCTCACTCCCGAATCCCTCCTCAATCCCACCAAGGCCAATCTCCTTCGAGCTGCCAAAACACTCCTCCGCCATTTGGGTCCCGGCAATGTCTCTCTCGCCCTCTTTCACCATTTCCGACGCGGTGAGGACAAAACCAACCGCCTCCTCCGCGATCTTGGTGAATTTCTTAAGATTCCGGTGGTCGCGAGTAATTCGCCGACTTATTCACATCGCTCCGACCGACTCTTGGCCGATGCTTTTACCTGTTTGCGTGAACACAAGACCCTGGACGACGCCGGTCGACTCCTCGAATGCAATGGCGAACGCTTTCTCAAGTCCCCAGAAGTTATCCATAATTTATTCACAGGTTATCCACAGGAATTTCACAACGCCAAAATGCTCTCCGAGGAGTGCAGCGATTTTTCGCTCGAAAACCTGGGCTACCGTTTCCCCTCCTATCGGAATCCTGACACTGGAGAGTTATTCACCGATCGTGAACAGTGTGAATATCTTCGACTCATCGTCAAAAAAGGGCTTTCTAAAAAGTTCCGTAAATTAAGTGAAAAACACAGTCAACAAATTGATAAAGAGTTACTAACAATTTTTAATCTTGGTTTTTCGGGCTACTTCCTCATCGTCTGGGATCTCGTTCGATTCGCCCGCTCCCAAGGCATTCTCTGTCAGGGGCGGGGCTCCGCTGCCAACTCGCTCGTCTGTTACGCAATTGGCGTAACAAGTGTCGATCCGGTCGAGAGCGGGCTCCTTTTCGAACGCTTTCTCTCCGAAAACCGACAGTCCTGGCCGGACATCGATATCGACTTTCCTTCCGGCGATCGACGCGAATCCGTCATCCAATACGTCTACCAAAAATACGCCCCGCGTGGCGCCGCGATGACGGCAAACGTGATCACCTATAAACCGCGTTCGGCCTTCCGTGAGATGTCAAAGATCCTCGGCTTCCCCGAATCAATCGCCAACCGTTTCACCGATCTCTGCGCCTCACCCAAGGTCCACGATGCCTCCCGCGAGCCGGCGAGCGCTGAACTCTCAATGAGTAATTATTACCCCGGCGACAAGGTCATGGAGCTCGCCGGAACGATCGAGAGATCGGGAATTCCCCCTTCCCATCCCCGCTTCGAACCACTTCTCAAACTCTATCATGCCGTTCTTCACTGTCCTCGGCATCTCGGGCAACACTCGGGAGGCATGGTCTTTTGTGATGACGGGCTCGACCATGTCGTGCCCCTCCAACCAGCCGCGATGGAGAATCGAACCGTGTTGCAATGGGACAAAGATGACTGTGAGGATTTGGGCATCGTAAAAGTCGACCTTCTCGGCCTCGGGATGCTCGCGGCGATGGAGGATGCCTTGAAAATCTGCGAACGTCGTGGCCGCCCGGTCAATCTCGCAAAGATCCCAAAAGACGACCCGGCCACTTACGACCTCCTCTGCCGGGCCGACACCGTAGGCACCTTTCAGGTCGAGTCGCGGGCGCAGATGGCCACCCTCCCCATCATGCAGCCACGGAAGTTCTACGACATTGCGGTGGAGATTGCCATTATCCGCCCCGGACCCATCGTGGGGGACCTGGTTCATCCCTACCTCAATCGCCGCACCGGGCGGGAACACATTGAATACATTCACCCGGATTTCGAACCCATATTGAAGCGAACTCTCGGAGTCCCCCTCTTTCAGGAACAAGTCCTCCGAATGGCCATGGTGATTGCTGGATTCACCGGGGTCGAAGCGGATTTTCTGCGCCAGGCCATGTCGTTTAAGCGGTCGGACGAACGCATGAATGCCATCGTGAGTCGACTCAAAACCCGCATGGCCGAGCGAAACGTGGATCTCGAGGTTCAGCAGCGAATCATCGCCGCCATCGGCTCCTTCGCGCTCTATGGATTCCCGGAGTCCCACGCCATTTCCTTTGCCCTCATTACTTATGCTTCCTGCTGGCTCAAGGTCCACCGCCCGGCGGAGTTTTACTGTGGGCTCATCAACAACCAACCGATGGGATTCTACTCGGTCAATACCCTCATGCAGGACGCAAAACGCCACGGCGTGCGCACCAAGCCGATCTCGGTTTGGTATTCCATGATCACGACCGATGTGATCGATGATCACCTCTTGCGACTGGGCTTTCATCGGCTCAAAGGCCTGCACCAGAATACCGCGGAACGGATTGTCGAAGAACGGTCTAAGTCCACTTTCTCTTCACTGGATGATTTCCTCCTCCGGGTCCGTCCCAACGTCAAAGAACGGCGTCTTCTTGCCGCCGCCGGAGCCCTCAATGATTTTCCTGAAATCGAACACCGCCGTGATGCTCTTTGGCGGGCCGAGCAATTGCCGATTGATGATCTCTTCGCCACGCCATCAGCAAAAGAACAGGTTCTCGAAATGATGACTCCTGGCGAACGACTCAACACCGATTTTGCTCTGCAAGGCTCCACGACCGGGCCACATCCCATGAGGTTTTGGCGATGCGAGCAGGACCTTGATCTCGCCACTTCGGTGAGTCTTTTTGAAATGCCCCATGGCAAACCCCTGGTCATCGCAGGCCTGGTGATTTGTCGTCAACGGCCAGGCACTGCCAAAGGTCACTGCTTCATCTCGCTCGAAGATGAATATGGCATTGCCAACCTCTTCATTCCCCGCAAAACCTTCCACGAATATAAACGGATCATCACAAGCGAGTCCTTTCTCCTCGTGCAGGGACGCCTGCAAATCACTGAAGGTCGGCAGCCCACGGTTTATGTGACTTCTATACAACCACTGGGAGTTTCGGGTGATCTTGTCACCGTCTCACACGACTTTCACTAGAGTTGCCAGAATTATCGAAAAATGGCTCATTCCCACATGCTTTCACCCCTTTATCTCACTGGCCTCATCGGGGTTTTCTCACTGGCCTTACGCCACCACCCGTCCCCACGGATCCGGCATACCTCATCGTAGCTGCCGTGCGACAATTGCCTCATTCTACGCCCAGCCGATCTGGGAACGCGGCGAACGGGTGGTCTCCTTTTTTGATGCCCTCGGTCTTGGAGTGTTTGTTTGCATTGGAGTGCAGGTCTCCCAAGAAAATGGGCTCGCGTGGTGGGCCAGTGTAGGTATGGGAATGGTCACCGCGACTTTTGGCGACCTTCTCCGCACCCGGAAGTGGCGTTTGGGCAAGGTCTGGATCCTGGCGGAAAGGGCGGCGTTCTCTCGAGATTGCTCGCAGCCCTCCTTGGCGCGAGGCCTTTCGCCAATTGAATCAGCGAAACTTAGACCTTGAGTTTCGGGCCTCCGAGCTAGCTTTCAAAGTCTATTCAGAGGAGTCGCTTTGAGCCACTTCGACCGCAAACAATATGTTTTGCTGCTTTTAAAAGCCTGCGTAGTTCCGTGGCATAAAATTTCACAGGAATGGACTCATTCATTTGACGACTCCAATGATGTCGGTCACACTCCTCTCGGAGAGTGCTGTGTGCCTGGTGGTCGCCGCGGTTTTCAAAACCGTTGAAGCCTAATTCGGGCTTGGTGGGTTCAATTCCTTCCCTCTCCGC
>JAPKDJ010000187.1 GCA_026421245.1 Akkermansiaceae bacterium
CAAAAGCAAATTCCTAGCAGTAGTCAGTAATTGACATGAAATTTCAAATTTGGATAAGGCGGCTTTTTAGGCAGATCAAGGGTGTAAATCCGTTTGGTGGAGATTGTCTTCCAAGTCGGGTTCCCCTGTTCAGCCTTGGGCGACCTGCGGCGCCGATACCCCTTCCGTGGAATTACAAGGAGCCCATTCGGATTTTTGAAGCTTTCTATTTTGGAACGGCAAAAGAGACAGGCTGGGGAGAGCACAATCGTTATCTCTATAGTGCTGGGTTCCCTCCTGTCCTCGTGACCCGTGATCCCGGAATCATCAAGGCGATCCAGGCAAACACCGGCGACAAGCCGGGGCAGTTTGATCGGGACACAAGCCCGACTGCCGGGATTGCCCGCGCGACGGGGGAAGACTCTCTGCTCTATGCCAATGGGGCAATCTGGCGCCGCCAGAAAAGCCTGGTCGCCAAACCGTTCAGCCGGTCAAACTTGTTTCAACCACAGAAGTTTCAGGGCTTCGAGCAGACTTTCCGAAAGACGGTCAAGAAGCGGCTGGAACTCTTGCGATCTCTCCAGGAAGCCCGCGGGGAAAGGAAGACCCGCCTCGAACTGGAACCGGAGATCAAGGTCGTCATGCTCGAGATGCTGGTGAACAACTTTTTTGGAGGCACTGTGACCTACGACGAGTTGAAAGATCGGTTCGTTCCCGCGCTAGTCTATATGATCGATCATATGGTTCGCGACACGGTGGCGCCCAGAGCCCAGGCAATCGCGAGAAAATTTTCGGGGGGTGAGAAGATCTTGCAACAACATCAGGCCGCGTTTGAGGAGTTGACCGATATTGCGCTGGCTGGGAGGGCCCGGGGCCTCGGCTTGTGGAAAGAGTTTAAATCCGATGCCTCTGACGACGCGCTTCGCAGCAACATCCGGGTCTTTCTCGCTGGTGCGATGGAAGCCACGACATCGTTCGCGACTTGGGCAATCAGTCATTTGTCCCGTAGCCCTGAATGGCAGGACAAGGTCTACGAAGAAGTGAAGGAGATGGATGTCTATGATCCGGATGACTTCACCGGAGCGCCGCACTTGAATCGGGTGCTCGAAGAGACACTGCGTCTAACCCCGGCACTTTATTTCTTTCCCCGAAAAGCGACTGTGGATACTTGGGTAGAGACGTCGGATCATCGAAAGATGATGATCCCAAAGGACACGCATATTCGACTCGATGTTTGGCATTCAAATCGTTGTGAGGAGTTTTGGGGAGAGGACGTGACGGGGTATCGTGCAGATATCTTTGCTCCCGAGAGGTGGGACGTGATAAAGGAGAAGGGGCTTTCCGCGAAAGAAATGCTTCACTTTGGTTTTGGACATGGCCCGCGGTTTTGCCCGGGAAGATCTCTTGGGCTTCTCGAAGTCGGCCTCGTTGTGGGCGCCATCGTAAAACTTTTTAAAGTTGAGGCAGTTCATGACCATGCTGGGCCCAGCGCAGGTGTTTCGACCAAGCCCGCGGATGCAGTGTTGGTGGATCTGGAACTTCGAAGAAGTGGAAGATAGGGCAGAACAAGTCGCTGATGCCAAGCGCGATTAGAGTCGTAGGTTTGCTCAGACTTCGCGGAAATCTATCTGAAGCGGTAAGAGTTGAGTTGGGTTCTTACCGAAATGAATATTTTACGCTTTGTTGTGCCAGCTTTCGCTTTTCCACTTCAGTAAATTTGAACATGCTGCCGCGTGGCTGGAGAGAAAAAGAAACGTGGTGAACAAAACTGCCGGGCTTCTCACGATTGGGACTGGGCGTGATGGCGGGCGCACTGCGCACGCGGCGCTGGATGACTACGTTAAGAAAGGAAACTATAAGTCGCGTGAGCGAATCTTTGTAGTGCAACGTCTCGATCGTGATACTTCGGGAGTCTTGGTTTTTGCGCGGACCGAAAAAGCCAAGTTGACGCTTCAGGAAAATTGGCCGAAGGCTGCCAAAACCTACCTCGCATTTGTTGAGGGCCACCCAGATCCCGATGAGGGAATGATTGAAAGTTATTTGGTCGAGAATGACGCGCGCCGCGTTTTTTCATCGACCGAATCCCCCCCCTTTCTCCCCCTCCGGTCCGGTCCAAGGGCGGCTTCAAGGCCCACCCGCCAAAAGCAATTTCCAAGCAGTAAAGGAAATGAGAGCGTTCTTGTCACGCTAACTAAGACTGTTCCT
>JAPKDJ010000097.1 GCA_026421245.1 Akkermansiaceae bacterium
ACCATCCATTCAGAGGTCGCAGGCCACCTACTGGGCGCGGCACGAGAGCTATGCCGCGATATGGCTGATAACCATAGGTACTCACTAAAATACCCTATGTCCCGCAGACCCCGCGCCCGCGCGCAAGGACGTAGTAACATCAGGGGATAAGCTCCATCCTCGCTGCTGGGCTCATAAGGGGAACCTTCCCCAGATCATCGAGATTCCGTCCCATTTGGGGGATGCCGATTCTCTCCAAAACAGTGTGGCCTGACACACCACAGAGAAGATCTGTGTGATCCCATTGCACGAAAGTCTGGGATCATTGCGAGCAGCAAAGCCCTATCTCTGGCTTGAAGCGAATTTTCCCGCGACACTTCCCGCAATAGATGCTGCTAAAACGTGCATTTAGTGGCATTTTCCCGCAATATTGGCCTTGCTTGAGACCAAGAAAAAACGCTGTAAGACTTACGTTTACAGCGTTTTATGGTGAAAATTGGATGGTGCTCGACGCTGGATTTGAACCAGCGACCCCCACAATGTCAATGTGGTGCTCTACCCCTGAGCTAGCCG
This sequence comes from Akkermansiaceae bacterium, assembly GCA_026421245.1. GTDB lineage: Bacteria > Verrucomicrobiota > Verrucomicrobiia > Verrucomicrobiales > Akkermansiaceae > SW10. The sequence continues at coordinate 553 of JAPKDJ010000097.1, forward strand.
AGCGGCGGGCGCAAGCTAGGAGGAGAGGCGGTCCCTGGCAACTAGAAATTGCAATATTTGAACCGATAAAGCGTTACTCGGGGCGGGAGCGACCAGCTTCGACGAGAGAGGCAAGCTCGGCTTTGAGTTTGGTGGCAATTTCCGGATGATTTTTGATGGCGTTGTTTTTCTCGCCGGGATCCTTGGAGAGATCGTAGAGCTGGAATTCGGGGACCTTGTTGTTGGCGAGGTTTTTTTCAACGACGGTGTTGCGCGCCGAGCCTTTAGGGTGCCTAGTGAGTTTCCAGTTGCCTTTACGGAAACCGAACTTTCCACGGCCGCCGTTGTCCTGCTGAATGAGATGTTCGCGGCCTTTGGCATCCTTGTTACCGAGCATGGACGCTGAGACGTCGAAGCTGTCTTTAAAGGCACCCGTGGGGAGGGAGGTGCCGGTTAGGGAGGCGATGCTGGTCGCGATATCAATCGTGCAGATAACTTTGTCAGATTTTCCTGCTGGGATTTTACCTTTCCAGTAGGTGATGAAGGGGGTGCGGGTGCCGCCTTCGTAGACGGAGTATTTCCCCCCTTTGAATTGACCGGCGGCCTTGTGTGATCCGCGTTTTTCGAGTGCTGCGTCTTTGTAGCCATCATCCATAACAGGGCCGTTGTCAGAGCAGAAGATGACGAGGGTATTCTCGGTAAGCTTGAGACGATCGAGGGTCTTCATGATTTCGCCAACGGTCCAGTCAAGTTGGACGATGGAGTCGGCGCGAAAGCCGTGAGGGGTGACACCCTGGAATCGCTCATGAGGGATACGAGGGACGTGGAGATCGTGAGAGGCGTAGAATAGGAAGAAGGGTTTGTCCTTGTTCTCTTCAATGAAGGCATTGGATTTTTCAACCCACTTGTCTGCGAGGTCTTCATCACGGAACCGGGCCTTGTGGCCACCGGTGTAGAATCCAATCCGCGAGATGCCGTTGTGGATGGTTGAGTTATGACCGTGGGACCAATCCTGTTTCAGAGTATCGCGATGAGTGATGCCGGTGGGGTGATCGGGTGACGGTTTCTTGCGGCCAACCCAAAGGGGATCCTTGGGGTCCAGGTTGAGGACCCGGCTTTCGGTGACATAGACTTGAGGAACGCGGTCGTTGGTGGTCGGGAGAAGGAAGTGGTGGTCGAATCCAATTTCACGAGGTCCGGGTTTGATTTCCCCATTCCAGTTTGGGCCCTTGCCTTTTTCTCCGAGTCCGAGGTGCCATTTGCCAACGACGCCTGTTTGATAGCCGGCCTTTTTCATAATGTCCGGCAGGGTGAAAGTATCAGCGTCAATGATGAGGTGGCCGTTTGGTGGAGCGATTCCGGTTCCCTTTTTTCGAAAAGCGTAGTTTCCAGTGAGGAGTGAGTAGCGGGTCGGGGTGCAAGTTGAAGCAGAGCAATACCCGTTGGTGAAGAGTTGGCCGCCTTGGGCGAGTGTGTCGATGTTCGGTGTTTTGAAAGTGTTGGCACCGTAGCAGGAGAGGTCTCCGTAGCCGAGATCGTCGGCCATAATGACAATGACGTTAGGTTTGTCAGGCGCGCCGGCCGCAAGCGAGCAGATGAGGGTCGGGATTGTCAGTTTTCTAAAGATCATGTGGGAATTGGTGTAGCGTAATGTCATTGCCTGAAAAGACAAAAGGGACACCCCGCGAGGAGGTGTCCCTTGGAAATGGTTCGGTAAAGAACGAGTCCCTTACTTGCGCTTTCTGGCGGTTTTTTTCTTAGCCGTTTTCTTAGCTGCCTTTTTCGGGGCGGCTTTTTTGGCGACTTTCTTTTTGGCCGCTTTTTTGGCTACCTTTTTCTTGGCGGCTTTTTTAGCGACTTTCTTTTTGGCCGCTTTTTTGGCTACCTTTTTCTTGGCGGCTTTTTTAGCGACTTTCTTTTTGACCGCTTTTTTGGCTACCTTTTTCTTGGTGGCTTTTTTAGCGACTTTCTTTTTGGCAGCTTTCTTGGCCACCTTTTTCTTGGTGGCCTTCTTAACTACCTTTCTGGCCGCTTTTTTGGCGACTTTCCTCTTAGCCGCCTTCTTGGCAGGCTTGCGTGCAGCTTTTTTCGCAGCTTTCTTAGCAGCGGGCTTCACGGTTTTTTTGACGACCTTTTTGGAGGTCCTTTTTTTTGTGGTCTTCTTTTTTGCAGCCATGGCTTTGTGCTTTGTTATTTCGCGGGCTACCGCGGTTTTCTCTTTGGGTGTCATGACACCCACGGAGATTAGTGTGAGGATAGCCTCTCCAAGGCTACCTCCGAAAGTGTTTTGTACCAGATCTTTTAGTCGCGGCTTTAGAAGGGTTTCGCGATTAACTCTTGCTTCGTAGACATGCGCTCGGCCCCGGGTGTCGCGGGTAGCGAGGTTTTTCTTCTCAAGGTTTCGCATGACGGCGAGGGTCGTTGTGTAGGTCCGCTCGTCACCCCCTTCGTTCATGTGCTCATGTACGAATCCCACCGTACTTGGTCCCTCATTCCAGAGAATGGCGAGGGCATGAAGCTCTTGTGGTGATGGTTCGTCGTATCGTGGCACTTGCGTTGGTGATGTGGTTTAAAGAAGAAAGCCGAATATTTAACAAAAGTTCAAGGTTAAACTTTCTAAGTTATATTCTTACTTTTTTTCGTCGCCAGATGTTGGGGGGGTGTCTTTGGTGATATTTGGAAGTACGGGATTCGTCGTAGGTTTCTTGATTGCGGGGTTGATTGTAGCAAGAGCTTCCCACAGCGGCCTGCTTGCCGGGTCGCCGTTGAAAAGAATTCTTCCGTCTGTGTTCACCAGGACAACACTAGGAAATGATGAGATTCGAAGGGTCGAGGCAAGAGCTGATTTATCTGTGTCGATGAGCCAGTGACCAGGGATCTTGCTTCCGTCAGCGGCAAGGAAATCTGCTGCGTCTTGACGAGATTCGTCTGTTCCAGCGAGAAGGAGGGAGGTGACAGGTATTTTGTTTTTGATCAGGACTTCCGCAATAGAAGTGAATTCGGGCATGGCAAGGATGGAGGGTTGGACCCATGGACTCCAAAAGTGAATCAGGAAGGCTGGGGAATCACCGGCCACCTCCTTGAGAGATGTTTTGACGTTTCTTTTTTTCTGACGTTCGAACGTACGGGAGAGATCGAGAGTGATCTTGTTCATGAATTCCTCCATACGGACCTCATGAATGTGGGGCGCAAATTGAGATGCGTGGGCCGGACTTAACCAGAAGGCTTCGGTGATGTGTTTTTTGAAGAGGGCGGGATCTTTTTTTTCGAGAGCGGCGAGGGCCTTGGTGTAATGAATGATACTTTCGAAGTCTTCTTTGACCGCGAAAATCATGGTGTCATCCGAAGAGTATTTTGGAAGTTGTGCTTCGAGAGTGGGAGCCAGGTCTGCCAATCCGGCTTGGTCATTTTGATTTACGAGGTAGATGAATTGAGCTTCGAGAAACATTTGATTTGGGAGACCGGCTTTGCGGGCAGTTTCGATGGCAGCGTTCAGAGATGCGGCATCGGGAGCATTCATCAGTGCTTCGATGAGCTGATCTGGCTGCGCTTTTTCTTGTTCCTGAGCGAGGAGAGGGATGGAGATCGAGAGGAGGAGGGGAAGAAGTCGTTTCATGAGTACAAGAAGGTGGGCTGGTTTTAAGGCCAGCCCACTTTAGATTGGTTTTAGAGGGGTGGAAGAATTAGCGACCCGGAATGACAAGGGTGTGACCTTCAATGATGGTGTTGTTGCTCATACCGTTGATTGTTTTTAGCGCTTCGACGGAGGTGCCATACTTTCGCGAGATTCCCCAGAGAGAGTCTCCTTTTTTGATGGTATGGACGTTGCCATTGAGCGTGGATGGAGTCGGGATAGCCGGATCGGGTGAATTGTAATTTGGAGCGATGGGAACAGCAAGTGGGTTGACCGGGTCGATCGGTTGATACAGGGCTGCGTCCGGAACGCCGTATATATTTTCGAGGGTAGCGGGGGGAGCGACCGGGGTCCCGTTTTGCCCCTGATTGGGGCCGCAGGAAACGAAAAATGCGATGGGGGCTAGAGAGACAAGCGAAAGAAGTGTTGCTTTCATAGCATCAGAATACCCGAGACTTACGTAAATGCGAAATAATTTTTTTGAACTGGCGAGGAGGGGCTTGTCGGTGAGACGTGGGCTCGTTAGCATATTAGCCGTTTATGGAACTCTGGAAGGCAATTATCGTGGGGATCGTACAGGGGTTGGCGGAGTTTCTTCCAGTCTCGTCTTCAGGGCATATCGTGCTCACGCAATATCTCCTCGGGGTGAGGGAAGTTGGAGCGGCCCATCAGGAAGATTTGTCATTTGAGATTGTCTTACATCTTGGGACGCTGGTGAGCGTGCTGATTTTTTTCAGGAAGAGCCTTTGGGCTTTAACGGTGTCACTTTTCAAGAAGGAGATGATCGAGGAGCGAAAGATGATCATGTTCTTGGCAATTGCGACGGTCCCGGCAGTCATCGCGACGCTCTTGTTTAAGGATTTTTTTGATGAGGCCCCAGGAAAGCCGGTTTTCGTGTCGAGTTTGTTGATTGTGACCGGATTGATATTGTTTGTTCCACGGTTTATTAAGGGGAAGGCTTCGAAGGTTAAGGGGAAGGATTCGAAGGTGGGCCTGAAAAGCTCTCTCATTATGGGAGTGGGGCAGGCTTTTGCAATTTTGCCCGGTATTTCGCGTTCGGGTTCTACGATAGCAGCTGGGTTGGTGAGTGGAGTGAAGGCAGAGAAAGCCGCGGAATTTTCGTTCCTGATGTCTTTGCCTGCTATCATGGGAGGCTTCGTGCTGACGATGAAGGATAAGATGGAGCAGACCGACTCTGTCGGAGAAGCTTTTAAGTCGTGCTTTAACGGCCCCTATGTAGCGGGGGCAATCGCCGCGGCGGTGGTGGGGCTTTTCGCGATTTACGTGGTGATGGGCGCGGTGAAGCGCGGGAAACTGGAGTATTTTTCTTATTACTGCTTTGTCGCGGGAATCGCAGGAATCATTTACTTCAGCCGGGGTTAAGGGGACGACTTCACTTTTTGAAGAAGCCTCGCTGCTTTTCTGAAATGGGGAGGCCTAGTTTTTCCATGATGGTGAGCATGTCCTCCCAGACTTTGCGTTTCTCTCCGAGGCCTTCTTCTTGACGAAGGAGATAAGAAGGATGGTAGGTGACCCGTAGGGGGATTCCCTGAAATTGATGCCACGATTCGCGAAGTTGGCCGACAGTTTTTTCGGAACCAAGAAGTCCCTGTGCGGTGCAGGCTCCGAGGGCAACGATGACCTTGGGCTTCACAATATCGATCTCAGCTTTGAGGAAGGGGAGTGAGGTCGCCATTTCCTCATGGGAAGGTTTTCGATTGTTTGTCGTTTGGTTTTTGGTGGCAGGGCGGAATTTACAAACGTTGGAAATGTAGGCCTGATCACGGGAGAGCCCCATCGCTTTGAGAATTTGATCGAGTTTCGCTCCTGTTGGTCCGACGAAAGGTTCCTTTTTTTGTTCCTCTTGATAGCCAGGGGCTTCGCCAACGAGCATGAAATCGGCTTCGGGATTGCCGGCAGAGAAGACCATGGTGTCCCGAAAGCTTCCAAGAGAACGGGCAGGCTGCCAAGTTTCGGCGATGGTTGCGAGGGAGGCGATCTTTTCGGCTGGCGTGCTTCCGGTGGCAAGGATGGCGGTGCGATTGGACTCTGCGGTTGCGGAGGTCTTGGCGACAGTTCGCAAAGCGGTCCCGCGGGTGTAAAGTTCGCGTAGGACGGCCCGTGCCTGATCATCGATCTCGACGTGAGTGACTCCCTTCCTACGTAGTTGGTGGAGGTAATCGAGAAGAGTTGGTTTGACCACGGGGGGAGAAGACCACAGCTGAGGGGAGAATTCCAGCCCATCCGGTCAAAAGTGAGAGGCGAAAAACCTTGGGGAATTCTCGGAAACCACTTGACCCGGCTCAGAAACCCCCTATCTCAGCCCTCCACCAGTTTTTAGACCTATGTCAAGAGTATGCAGCATCCGCGGTTCCAAAGTTCGTGTTGGACGTAAAATCCACCGTTCCGGTTTGGCCAAGAAAAAAGGCGGCATTGGTCGTCACGTTACCAAAACCGTGAAGCGTAAAGTTTCTCCGAATCTTCACACCAAGCGTGTCTGGGTCCCCGAACTCAGCAAGTATGTCCGGGTGAAGGCGTCAGCGAAGGCATTCAAGACCATCAACAAGAATGGTGCCTACGTGACCTTGAAAAAGGCAGGCCTGATCTAGGGTTCACCTTTGCTTTTCATTTTCAGAAATGAGCGGGTCGTAGAGTCCCGCTTTTTTCGTGCCCGGATCAGGCGCCGATGCGTTCGACGTGGTAGAGGTCGAATGATGCGTCCAGGGAAAGGATGGGAATGTTTCGAGCGATGGCCTCGGCAATGAGCAGTCGATCGGTGGGATCGCGGTGATGACGGGGGAGGGCGGCAGCCCGTTGCATGGTGGCCCACTCGACAGGGAGGATGTCGAAGCCTTCATCGACCAGAATTTCGGGGAAGTCCGGACGGTGCGCGGGTTCGAAGTGCAACAATCCACACGCTTCTTTTTGAGCTAATTCCCAGAGACTGGCCATGGAGATCAAGGTCCGTCGATCTGGCGCTTCGATACGCTGGGCGAGAGCATCCGACAGGCCGGGATCGTCTTGAAGAAAAAGAAGGAGCACGCGGGTATCGAGGAGTTGCTCAATCATTTCCGTGGATCTTCAGGGGGCAAGGGTGGTTCAAGACGGTCGGAATTTGGAATTTGAAGCGAGTCAAAGCCCGGTGCGATGAAGAAGTCCTCGGTGCTCATGCTGCCCCGACTTGGGGAAGAGGTGGACGGCAAACGAAGTTCGGCGACGACCTGTCCGTGTTTTGTGAGCGAAACCGGGTCGCCGGATTCGATCAATGCGGAAACGAGAGCGGAGAGCTTTGACTTGGCTTCGTAGAGACCGACTTGCTTCATGAATTAAGACTAGACTAGTCTGACTAGATATAGCAAGTGCTTTTTCTACTCTTGTTGGAATCCGGCGGTGACCTCTTTTTGAGCGGGTTCCGGAGAGTTAGGGGGTTGCGACATTTCCTTCATCCAATGTTCGAGGAAAAAGCGTTTTTCAGTGGTAAAGAGATGATCCGATGAGCCAATGAGCGGGCGGAGAGTGGTGGACATCTGGAGAGTCACGAGGAGGAAGATGCCAATCCAGATTCGGACAGGATTTTTTCTCTCGGTATCGGATTGGTTGAGCATTTTCAGAAGGAACCCGGTCCCGAAGGCCACGGCGATGACCCAGGTGAGGCCGACGAGGAATCCGAAAAAGGGCTCCGAGGATGTCGATTGTGAAAAGACCCAAAGGACCGGAGTGAATCCCAGAAGAAGGGCCGCAATTAGGGCAAGGCTTGCAGCGAGGCCTTGAATGATTTCGGACAAACGCAGGGAGGTTCCTGTGAGTGCGGTGAAGATGTAAAGAGAGGGAAGGCAAATGAGGGACGCGAAAGTGATCCCGACTAGGGTCTTGAGTGGAGCTGCCCAAAGTTGTGCTCCGAAGGAGAAGCTGCCCAGAGTCACTCCGAAGATGAGAAAGCCTGCAAGAGTCAGTCCAAGGAGCTTCAAAGTGAGGTTTCCCTGATGATCACCTTTGTGAATCGTTTTGATGACAGAGATGGGTTGCTTAAGAAGGCTCTCGAATATCGAACCGAAGGAGGCATCGGCCGCGAGAGGTTTTTCGTCGGGAAGTGGCGGGGGGATTGAGGATTCAGGTTCGTTCATGATTGGTTTTGATTATTGGATTTCAGAAGTTTGAGGACGGGAAAGTGGAGCACGACGATTCCGAGTGCGATGACGACAAGGAGGACTGCTCCGTTGCCATCGCTGATGCGCTGAAGGGCCCTCCAGACAGTTTCATAGAAGGTTCCGTCGAAGGGCTTGGCGCGTAGAAAGGTGACGTCGATGCTCGGGGTTCCAAAGAAGGGTCGCAGGATCCATGACAGCTGGGCTCCGACGAAGGCGTTTCCGGCCAACCAGGCGGCGAGGGTTGCGACAGCTGTCCGGGTATCCGGGGTGACGGCGATGAGAAGTTTGGCGAGGTGGAGATTGGCAATGATGCCTGCCATCGCGATGAGGATGGTGTGGGCGACGAGAAAGTTGGCGTGAGCTGTGATGGCGTTGTCGGCGTCGGGACTGGGGGCATTGAAAGCCATGAAAAAGGTGACGGGAGCGAGGGCGCCAAGGACGAGAGCGGCGATGGTGAAGCTGACCAGTTGGGCCACGAGGGATTGCCGGAAACCCAGTCCGCTTCCAAGAAGGAGGCCAAGCATTCCATTAAGAAGACCGTTGCAAGCCAGAGTGATGAAGATGAGCGCGGGCATCTTGAAAGCGACATAGAGCCCCATCATGGGCGCTCGCCAAAGTCCCAGGGTCAAACCGTAAAGCCCGCATCCCAAAGTGATGGTCAGGAGGCAAAGTCGAATGTTTTTCGTACTGGGATCTTCGATCCATTGTCGAAGGTCATCCGGTGCTCCGCGAAGAAGCGCTGAAAGTTCACGCAGCATTTAGAATTGTTGGCGTGTCGGGGTGAGAAGGAGGGCGAGAGACACAGGAGCTACCGAGTCAATGCGCCCGGCGTTGTGATTTTTCTGTAGCGTCGCTGTCGGTCCACAGGTTGCCAGGAGTGACACCGAAGAAACGCAGGAAGCAGTTTTGGTCATGCCGACAAACTGCAGAAGGTCTGTGAAGCGATGATGAGGTTTGTGTGAAAAATTGGGGAAAAGAGGGAGCGAGGTGCTCTTCTTCCTTCGAAGCGTCGACAGGAAGGGTGTTTTGGCCCTTTTTGAGGCGGGACCTAAAAGGCCTATTGAGATCCGAGAGGGAGGTTGATACCGACTGTGGTGCCGCCCTTCTCGGTTCGGCTAATGGTGGCGGTGCCCCGGTGAAGTTCGGCGACTTCTTTGACGAAGGCGAGGCCGAGGCCATTGCCCTTTCCGGAGCCTTCCTTGCGGTAGGAGTAGAATCGTTCGAAGGCGCGGGCTGCGGCGAAGTCGGGGATGCCGGGGCCTTGGTCGGTGACCGAGAGGGTGAGATTTTTTCCACTTTTCCTGAAGGAGAGAGTCACTTCTCCACCAGCCGGAGAAAACTGAATGGCGTTTTCGAGGAGGTGGTTGAGCGCGGACCCGAGGAGGGGTTCGTTTCCGAAAAAAGTAAGATTGGTGGGGAGTTGGGCATGCAAGGTGACTTCCGCGGTCTCGGCCAGCGGTGACATTTCATCGAGGCTCTTTTGACATCGAGCGGCCAGATCGAATTGGTGGGAATTTTCGAGATGAGTTTGGGCTTCGAGGGCGGAGAGCTCAAGGAGCTGGTGGATGAGTTCTTCGCAGCGTTTGGTTTGAGAGCGGATATTGTCGACGAAGCGGGCCCGGTCGGTTTGCGGCATGTCTTCATTGAGAAGTTCGGCAGCTCCCTGAATGGCGGCGAGAGGAGATTTGAGTTCGTGGGTGAGGGTTTGAATGTAGCGTTCGGCGTATTGTCGTCCCTCCAGGGATTCCCGCATGTCGTGGAGAGCGTTGGCGAGGGTGCTGACTTCGCGGCCCAATCCGACCTTCGGCCTGGAACGCCTTTCCCCCCGTGTGATGGCGCGGGCGTAGTTGGTGAGTTTTCCGACCGGTCGGAAGAGCCAAATGAAGACAGCAACGATGAGGGAAAGAATCCCCAAGCCGATGAGAATGACTGACCAAATGATGGTTTGCCGACGATCACGAACAAAGGGGAGGATATCGCTTTGTGCTTTGTAGACTGAGACGCACCCGGTGATTGTGCCATCACGACGAATCGGAGCACCGACATACATGATGGAGGAGGTGGGGTCTTTTTCATTGCTTCGAGATGAGCGAGCTCCGTACTTTCCACGCAGGGTTTTGTAGACATCGGACCATTCGCTGAAATCTTTCCCGACGTTTTCAGGGTTTGCGCTGTCGAACAAGACGAGACCGTTTTCGTCGGTGAGGTAGGCATTGATCCCCACTTTGTTTTTGAGGACGGCGAAGATGCGGGCTTCGAACTTACGGCCTTCGATCCCCTGAAAGATCTTGGTGAGATCTTGATCGTTCTCGACGAAGTTGGCGAGAAGTTGCGAGGAGTCGATCATCGACTCCTCGGTTACTTGCAAGGTTTGTGCTTCAAGATCCTCCAAAAGGTAGTCGGTGAGACGGTAGAATCCCAAGCCCATGATGAGAGAGATGAAAAAGAGGGTGACCCGGGTGAGACGCATCGAATGAACAAATGAATGATTGTAGAATGGACGATTGGGCTTGGTTGAAGGGGGCGCTCCGGAGAGTGCATCTTCCTAGAAGATGAGGGTGTAGCCGAGGCCGCGCCGGGTTTGGATGGTTTCGGCGGCGTCTTCGGAGTGGTGGCGGAGTTTTGCGCGGAGGGATTTGATGTGAGTGTCGATGGTGCGGTCCATCGCGGAGCCCGGGTCGTCCCAGGCTTGTTCGAGAAGTTGCTCGCGGGTGAAGACGCGGCCAGGTTGGCCAAGGAGAATGGCAAGGAGTTTGTATTCGTGTGCAGTGAGATCGATCGGGTGACCGCAGCAGGTGATGCTCATGGTGTCGGATTCGTGGTTCAGGAGTGATGAATTCACGGGCGATGGAGCACTCATTCCTCGTCGGAGGATGGCCCGGATGCGGGCGACGACGGCGCGGGGGGAGAAAGGCTTTGTGACGTAGTCGTCGGCGCCGAGTTCGAGACCAAGGACTTGGTCGATTTCGGAATCGCGGGCGGTGAGGAAAAGGATGGGGACTTGGGAGAAGTCGCGGATTTTTCGGCAGAGGTCGAAGCCAGTAAAATCGGGGAGGCCGATATCAAGGACCGCGAAGTCGGGAGCGTGACTGTTGAAATGATCAAGTCCTTCCTGAGCGGTGGTGACGTGGGTCACCGAGAAGTTTTCGGTTTTCAGGGCGTAAATCAAGGCGTCCGCGATGGCGGGTTCATCTTCAATAATCAGGACGGCGGGCATTGGGACGGAAGTTAAATGAGTGAGGAGGGGA
>JAPKDJ010000188.1 GCA_026421245.1 Akkermansiaceae bacterium
CTTTAGGCACGCCCAGGTCTTTGGGGAAATCCGGATGCAGCAGTTCGCCGAGAAATTCCCAGTTTTTGAGGTCTTTTGATTTTGACAGTGTCGGGTTCTTCCCCCCAGCAAGTGCGTAATACGTGTCGTTCATCACCCAACAATCAGGATCCCAATGGCGCATTTCTGGTGGTTTACCGTCGGCTGTTTTGGGCTCCACTGGAAATGGTTTTGACCACTTGTTGAGCTTATCATCCTCTGCAATGGCGATCTGGTTTCTTTTGGAACCCTGACCATGATAGATGATGGCCGGCTTACCTTCCCTGGTAAGGAAAGCCGTACCACTATACATGCCATGCCCTGTTGCAGGTGGTGTGAGAACACTGGGTTGCCACTCCCAATGCACCATATCCTTGCTTGTGACATGTGCAAAAGTGTGCCCTCTGTTTTGATAGATATAATGAAGGTGATAAAGACCTCCATAATAGATGGCGCAGTTTGGATCTGCGGGTCTGGCCTTGTCTGGACCGGGATGCGCAAGATGGTACGTAAGCCACGAGCTTGGCAGGCTCTTCGGCATGGCGGGAGTGTGTGTGCCTTCCAGTTCTGCAAGCAAGGTCTTCGGCGCCTCCGCGGCGCTGTTTTTAAGATCACCGTCGAGCTTCCACCAGCCCACGATTCCGTTGACAGCGGCCTTGCCGTCAGCCAGGGCCATCGTCTTGATTTCGCCTGCGGACAGAGCGCGGTTATAGAGTCGCACATCGTCGATGCCGCCCTTAAAAAACTCACCGCTCCCTTTATACGAGCCGATATAGGCCGGGGCTTCACCACCTGTATCAATCGATCCGGTGACCGTCTTGACGCCAATTTCCTGACCGTCTGCGTAGAATTTCATGGCCTTGCCGTCAAATGTCACGCTGACCAAATGCCATTTCCCGTCGAGCAACTTGGAGGGTTCGAGCGGAACGCCATGGTCGACGTACTTCCCGCCGATCCCAAAGCCGAAGCAGAGGCTGTGCTTCTTCTCATACTCGCCAATCGCCATGAGGGCTCGGGCGTCCCCATCTTCTTTCCTGTAAATCGTCTGCCAATCCCACTCGCCTTTGCCGACTCTTTGCGGTTTGATCCACGCGGAGATCGTGATCGCCTTGTCCGGTTTGAGTCCGGCGTAGTGCGGGATCTTGACGCTGGACGCGTTGCCGCCGAGGGTCAGCGCCTTGCCGAGTTTGCCGTCAGGATAGTCGTCTCCTGCAGCCGTATCGACGACTGCGAAAAGAAGAAAGGTAAGCGAAGAGAGGATCGCTACGTTTAGTTTCAGGATGTTCATGTTTAGGTAACTGAGTTGGTGTCACCGTCCGACTTCTCTTGCGCGTGCGCACAGATGCAGCACAGTGAGAATGTGATGAGGAAGGGTTTGATTTTGTTTGGGAGTTTCATGAGCTAATCTCGCTTTTAATAGTTGATTGAAAATCGTTCGCATTGGCTCGTTTTTCCGACGGATCGGTGACCGCTCCATGGTAGAACTCCCGTTCCCGCGGATTTGGACAGGGATTCTTTAGAAAAATGGTTTGCGGTGTTCTGTGTCATCCCGTTGGGATGTAACTGAGTAGCATTCAGGACAGACCCCTTGAATTCTGCCCCCCTTTCTGCTCTCTCGTATTGGTCCCTGAGGTCGAAAAAAGAAACGGCGGCGGCGCGAAGGAAGCCGCCGTCTCTGTTGGATTACCTGCGAAAGTTTTTTTCCTCAACGCGAGGCGCTTCCGCCTATTCCGCGACGAGGTAGAACCTCTTGGCATCGGCGGCATCGACTGTGAAGGTCGCATTGCCGGCGCCGTCGGTCGTGAGGGTTTCCGGATCGGTGGTGGCGGCGCTGAAGCCGCTCAGGGTCGTCGAGCTCTTGCATACGTAGGTAGTGCTCGCCTCGCCCTTCATGATGATCGTCGCGATGCCGCCGGCCACCGTGATCGAGGTGATCTCCGGGGCGGCCGCAGGGGTGGTGCCGCCGAGCATCGTCAGGACGGTGTAGCCGGTGAGGTCTTGGCCATTGACCGTCGGTCCGCCGCTGGCGTAATACGTCAGATCGTAGAGGGCAGCCGAAGCTCCGGTCATATTCTCCCACGTGGCCCCGTTGAGGTACTGAATCTCGCCAAAAGAGCCAGTGCCTTGGATAGTGAACAGGT
>JAPKDJ010000098.1 GCA_026421245.1 Akkermansiaceae bacterium
CCTCCGCTCCCTTCAACGACGCCCTAAGGCGCTCTGGCTTATTGAGTTTGCATGAAGGGTTTGTAGTCAAGAGCCTGCTTCTTGGATGTTCCGGATTCCCGGATCATAGAAAAGAGTTTTTGTGCTATAGCAGGATCCTCCAAGGCATCCCCTGTCCTCTTTTGCCACGACGTTAATTCGGCTTTCAACCGACCAAGTGTCTCGGCATGCGCAAGGTCTTCAGCCAGATTCTTGAATTCAAAGGGATCCGTTTGCAGGTCATACAACTCGTACTTGGGCGGCCGTTTCATTATTTTGTAGGCCACTTGAACCTGTTTTGAAGCGGCCGCCAATAGTTCGGCCTCCGGTGCCTTGAAGAATTTCCTACCCATAGTGAAGGCATAGCCAGGATTCATCTCTCCTGCGAGTGGGTTATAGATCAGCTTGTATCGTGTACCACGCACCGTTCGCTGAGGCCAGGGATTGTGATTGGAGTGAACATGAAACTCGGTGAAAAGATACTTTCGCCATTTAGGACTCCCGCCATAGGCGATGGTCTTAAGGGACTGGCCGGGTAGTGACTTGGGTATCGTGACCCCGGCGATTTCGCAAAAGGTCGGGAAAAGATCGAGCGTGGTGACCAGTTCCTTTTTTTGCTGCCCACCCTTTGCCCCGGGCCAGCGAATAATCATGGGAATCTTTACCCCGCCCTCATAAGAAGTTCGTTTACCCCGCAGAAGATCAGCCCCGTGATCACCGATATAAACCACCACGGTATCCTTGGACTTGCCGGAAGCCTCCAGGGCCTCAAGCAGATCACCGATATATGAATCCAGGCGCATCATGCAGTTGTAGTAGTCAGCGGTCTGCTGGCGCAGCTCAGGATGATTGATCCCCATGTAGGGGATAGCATCAACATCCTTGCCAGTCAGCGGCTTGGCTGGAAGCTTATCAACTGTCTTTATAAAAGGGCGATGGGCATCAGGATAATTCACCTGCAGATAAAAAGGTTGGTCGCTTTGCTTGATAAACTTTGCTGCATTTTCCACGTAAGCGGCCATATCCTTACGGCTAAAATTGGCACTGGGGATGGCCTTGAAATCAAAAGGGAAGGCGCTCTTGGGATTGATGTGCAGTTTACCGATGATACCGGTGCGGTAACCCGCCCTACCAAGGGTCTTCACCACGTTTTTGATTTTGCCTGAGTACATTGCGTAATTCCAGGTGGCCAAGCCGATCTGCCCGTTTTGATGTGGATAGAGACCGGTTAGAAAGGCCGCCCTCGATTGCGAACACCCCGCCTGTGGAACATAGGCATTACGAAACAACGTGCCCTGGGTTGCCAGTTTGTCTAGGTGAGGTGTTTTGACCGGCGCACCATAACACCCAATCTCAGGCCCGTTATCTTCTGAAACAATGAACAGAATGTTGGGTTTCTTTTTTGGATCCGACGCCTGTCCCCATAATGAGGCGCCCATTACAAAAAATAAAAGTATGGCGACTGGAGATACTGTTTTGACGAGGCTCATCTTTGCCCCCCGATATACGGTCTCAGTAAGCTACTTCACAAGTTTTTCGATTTTCTCAGTGACGTCAGCTGAGGTTGGCTCAACCCCTGAATTGAAACGAGCGATGATTTTCCCGTCAGCATTGATGAGGAACTTTTCAAAGTTCCAGCCAATGTCACCGGCATGTGGAGACTTCTTCCCTGCCAACGCCTCATACAAGGGATGTCGCTTTTCACCATTCACCTCAATCTTCGAAAACATCGGGAAACTAACGTCATAGTTCGTCTTGCAAAAGGCCTTGATGTCAGACTCGGTGCCGGGCTCCTGCCCTCCAAATTGATTGCAAGGAAAGCCAGCGATCAAGAGCCCCTTCTTTCCATATTTCTTATGTAGGGCTTGCAGTCCTTCATACTGACGCGTGAAGCCACACTTGGAAGCGGTATTGACGATCAGAACGACCTTAGGCTTAGTCGCGCCCAAGGTCGTCTTCCTGCCATCTATGGTTTTCACTTTAACGTCCAGCGGAGAAGCAGCAGCAAACGATGAAATTAAAAACAAGGAACATAAGGAGAATAGGCGGATATTTAACATGATTGGAAGATCGCCCTAATCTTTACCCCGTCAAGAGATCAAATTGCCATCATAAGCGATGGCTCGTCATAAAGGGATGTATGGTTGGCTACAGAAATACCGGTGACGAATCAGCACCATCGGAATTCAAATCACCCCCGAATTCAAATCACCCCCCTTTCTCCCCACCAGCTCCGTTCCAAATGCGACTTCAACCCTTTCCCGCCAAAAGCAATTTCCTAGCAGTCGGTGGTCAGGTTTTATCCTCGAACTCCATCCAGTCTTCGGCGTTGTCCCCATAGTAGATCTTCAGCTTGTTTCCGTCCACCTCGAACCCCTTGGATGCATGCAGCGACTCGAAAAACTTGAAGTCGAGTGAACCCGGCATGCAGAACATCAATGTGGATCCAAAGCCTTCACCAAATTTTAACCAGTTGCCCTTCACCATCGAGTAGGAACCGAAATAGCGGTTGCAATCGTTCCGACCAGCCACCCTCTTCTCGCGGGACAACGTCATGGAGTGGATTCGTCCCTTCTTCGGTTGGATGATTTCGTCAGCTTCGTGTAGGGCTACCAGTTCCCACTCCCGATCGAGTAGTCCATCCTGAAACGGTTCAGATTTTGTGACGACCCGATAAAGATGAGTATTCCCCAGTTGGCTGCGGAGATCCTTGAACTGGACTGATTTTCCGTTGCCCGGATACTGGGCCACGGTCACCCATTTTTGAAGATCCCGGCTTGCCTGGATCAGGTGGTAGTCTCCATCGGATGATGGGAACTCAAGTAAAACCGTTGCAGCCTCGAAGGAATCAATGTCCGACGCCTCCTGGCCAAGGGTCGGAGCGGCAAGCAAGAAGACAAGCAGGAATGCTGTCAGACAGGTTAGACTGCTAGGAATTTGCTTTTTGGGCGGATCGCTTGAGGGCATCATTGGAGGGATCGGCGAGGGGAGAAGGGGGAGCACGGGGGAAGAGCGGTCTCAAAGCTGCTCCTCATGGTCGCTTTCCAGGAAGTAAACCTCTTACCAAGACCCAAATATCCACCTGAGTCAATGAACAGGGTTGCGCGTTCAATGTGGAGTGGAGCACCCGCCATGCCAAGGATTACTTTACTCTTATAAAACTTCCTGTTTCGTCGATGGCAGCATCTGTCAGGAGTTCACGCATGCCGCCTTCATCCGGTTCAGACTTCGGCGTCCGGCAGCTCGCTAACCCAGATCGGAAGAATCCAGACCTTGCCCGAACGCCACTTCCGGGTGCGGAAAGAGTGAAGTATTGCTACGTTGGCGGGAATCCGGTGTTGCTTCCCCTGCCTCCGAACATTTGGGAGGGCTGGGCCATCATGAAATCGCTCCAAGCTCTTACGCTCTTTGCCTGTGCGTTCCTGGAGAGGAAGGCGGAGTTGACGGAATCCTCGCATGATTCGGGCGCTACAGAGCAGCGTCCTTACCCGGTTACTTCTTCTTCCTCGGGGCATACCCGTTCCACACCCACTCTAATGCGTGAGGGAGGAATTCCGTCTTGGCGTTGCCGACGCCGTGGCCGGAATTCTGGCAGTAGAGATATTGGTAGTGATAGCCCTTGGCCTTCAGCACTTGGGCCATGCGATTGTTTGCCTCAACCCAATCGTGCATATCATCGCGCATGACGTTGGGGTTCAGCAGATCCCGGTCACCGACGGCCATGAAAAGTCGGATGGGCTTCTTTGGGGTCTCGGCAATGAGCTTGTTATGAAAACCCCATGCGCCGTCAGGCGTCTCCAAGTTGAAGGGCCATTGCTGGTTCACAAAGGTACCTGAAGTCGTCAGCACGCGATGATAAAGATCCGTGCGATACCAGGCCATGATAAGCGCGGCCGAGCCGCCGGAACTGCTGCCCATGGCCGCACGGCCGTCGGGATCCTTGGTCAGTTTGACCTTGCAGTTCTTCTCCACCAACGGCAGCACTTCGGTTTCGATGTATTCGGCGAACAGACCCGACATCGTGTCGTATTCTTTTCCACGCTGATGCCCCTGGGCATCACCGCCACCGTTAGCCATCATGATAGCGACCATCGCGGGGACACGCTTCTGAGCGATCAGATTGTCGAGGATATGTGGCAGCGTCATGTTGGGTTTCCCCTTGGGACCATCGTGCATGATAATGAAAGGAGCTTCGGTGCCCATTACATATTGTGCCGGAATGTACACGGTGATCTTGCGCTTGTAGTCCATCTGGTGGGTTTCAACGATCAAAGTCTTTGGGTTTTTGGGATCAACCTTTCCAAAAACATTCCGAGCAATCCCTGGATTTAAGAGTTTGCCGTCCTTCGAATCCATCGTGAATTGCCGCACCTTCCCCTGCGGAACGCTATTGACCATTTTGCGTTCGGGGGCGGGTGAATAATTGGGACCGATCACAAAATTACCATCCGCATCGGTTGGCGGATTCATGCCAGGTTTTAGTTGCGTAAAAGGTGGGGAACCCGGCGCATCGAATTTGCGGGTCGGCGGTGCTGAGAAGGCTGTTTCTAGAAACAGAGATGAGCCCATTAGAAATGTGATGAGCACGATCGTTCGTTGATTAGACATAAAATACCCTTGTTAAAGTGAGAAATTGATTCTGATCCTGACTGTATACTTCCGACTCAGCGTGGGATATTCGCCATCCATTCCGCTGCCGGTGATTCGACACCGTTGCAGTTCGAAGGACGGTAGCTGGCAGGCAAACTGAAGCAAGGGAAATCAGATTGAGATCACGACCTGGTCGGGGGACAACGACGGTATCCTCGACTACGTGGAAATCATCGTCCACGGCACCAATCCGGGAACTCGCCGACAGCGATGGCGATGGCTTTGACGATCTCTTCGAGAAGAGACACCGGGCTTGACCCGACCCTCGACACAAACACTCCGGAGGCCTATTCGGAAGTTCTCGCTGATCACGGGGAGAACCAGTAACGTTCATCGAGTAAGTGGGTGTCAGCGCTCGTTCCCGGCCTGAGAATTGACCACGTCTTCCCTTCCCCTTCGATCAGGGCTGAGGAGTTACAGATTGTGTCCAACGGGAATGCCCGGAGATAAGCTTCAGCACTTTGCTACTTTTGGGGTCTTTGTCCTGCCTATTAGTCTTTTACGACCTGAGCGGACCTGGTGTATTCTTGTCATTGCCATTCTTTATGGCGGCTTGATTGAAATTATTCAGCCTCATGTTAACCGGCACAGTGAGCTTGGCGATTTCTGGGCCGATGCGGTTGGCTCGGTGATTGGGGTGCTCCTGAGCAGAATTGTTCTGGCCCAGTTGAAACTGAAAAGAGGAAAACGTTGAAGAGGATCATGCCTCCTACCTGGCTCAATCCTGTCTAATTACGAACCTGAGGAATCTAGCGCTGGAATTATCGGGAATAGGGTATCCAAGCTCGATGGTGTGCCTACTATCATCATCTTCAGTGTCCTTATAGATTGTGCCGGTGACATCATTCCAGACCTTCAGGTCGGCTGAAATTTGAGTGACCAGAGCAATGTTTGGGTCGATGATAACCCGGCTGAGAGTGAGCCTGACCGTTGTTCCTTCAAAACGGATACTGGAGACTGGTTCAGTGGAGCCGGACTCGCGTGGATTGGTGCCAAACGCAAACTCAATGAGATTATTGGCGCCGTCGTTGTCCGGGTCGGCAAGGTTCCCCCAGACCGTTTTCTCGAGTCCAGGATCGTTGAGATCGGTCGGAAAATATTCATCCCGCCAGGCATTGAGCCGTGATATTTTACGGTTCAGTAATTCTGACACGGGGACCGTGCCGTCGGAGAAACTGACGTGGTCGATCCCTCTCAGGGTATCAGCGCCGTCGCGGCCGGCAGTTCCATCAACGATATTAATGCGACCGTCACCGTCATCGGTGACGGTATAGTCGGCCCGCGCGCCAGCGAAGACGGCCGTGTCATCACCTGCCGCACCGTCGAGAACATTATTACCTTTATTACCGGTCAGGGTATTGGCCCGGGCATTACCGATCAGGTTGGAATTGATAGTGCCGGTGAGCCGTGCCTTGAGGAGGAACTGTGAGTGATGGGTGTAAGCTATCGAGGGATCGAAGCTCATGCTGAAGGTGCCCCTGAAACCCGGATCGATGCGTGCCTCGTAGGTAAGGTATTCCGGGAAGAACTTATCCAGGAGAGCCCAGCCCATTGGATCCTCTGTCGTGATTTCTGTGCGGGTCTTTGAGATGTATTCGCCCCACATGCCGAGCGAAGCACTCTCCGTCCAGGCTCCCCACAGGCCATAGTAACTGTCAATGAGGCTAGCCAGGTATTCCTGTGTCAGGCTGTTCTCGGAGGAGAGGTCCCTGTACCATTCACGATCACGGCGCGCGCTAAGCGGCCAGATATGGAAATTTTTTGAGATCGCGTTGTTGGTGGCCTTGCGGATTTCCGCCTGGTAGGCGGGAAGCGTTCCGGGCATGGCGTTCGGCCCGTCCACGCCGATCCCGGTATCGTGAACGAGGTGCAGAATTTCCTCAAAGCTTGCGTCCCGGTGATCATAGTCTTGGCTGGAGTACCATGGGTGTCCCTCGACCTGCATTTCATTCTGGTAGAGCGGTTGTGCCGGTAGATCCGGTTCATTACCCTCCGAGTGAGTCCCGTTGACCAGCATCAGCATGGCGTCATTCGCGGCCATTCGGTTTCCGGTAGAGGCTTTGTCCGAACCGTACCGTGAACCAGGAACGTCCGTGAGGAACATCCTGAGAATCTCCCGTGCCCGGACGATCTGCCCCGTGCTGATCCTTGACTGGGCTATAATGTGGATCGCTTTCCCGTTCTGGGTGGTGATTTTGGTATACCGGTTGAAATTCCTGAACGCTCTGGAAACACCCGAAGGCATGGCGACGATGCCTTCGGGTGCGCCGCTGATACTGATATTATCGGGCAGGTCCTGGGCTATTGCCTGTGCCAAAAAGATGACAGGGAGGGTAGAGATTATGAGATAAGAGTAGAGCCTTTTGGGAATGATCATGCCTTGCAAAAAAGAATCCTGTTTACTGCCAGGAATTTTCTTTGGAGGTTGAACGGGTGAGCGCATCATTGGAGGGGAGAAAGGGGGCTATGATTCCCGGTACGAGCACCTTGTTTACGTAACCTGCTTTTAATGCAGGCTTTGGGAAAAAATACGAGGGTGATAATCGCGACCTATTACATGGGTCATGTTATCTTTGCTGCGTTCCGATAATCAAATTAACGAAAATTGAGGAAAACGAAAGAGATCAGTGAAGATAAGCCTAATACGAAATATAAGACCATTAAGAATAAAATTCCCTTGGGAGATTCCTCTCTTGGTAACCAAGCCCCTTCCACGGTGATGTGTCCCGCGATTTAGCAAGCAATAAGCTCCATAGGCTAGACAAACTATTCCCACGACTAAACTCCCAACTGCTTGCCTATTCATCTCAAACATTACACTGCTAGGAATTTTCTTTTTGGGTGGACCGCTTGGGGGGGCATTTTAAGGGGCCGATCGATTTACAGGATCTGTTGTTGTATGGGAAGTTCCGCATTTTAAGGTGTTGAGACCAAGGCACCAAGCAACGAATTATAAATACGATGAACCGACGTCAATTTCTTTCCGCCTCTGTCGCCGCAGGCGTATCCGCCACCAGCTCCAAAGCCAACTCCGGCCCCAAGGATCTCCGTCCGGCGATGTCCATGGGACTCGCAAAAGCGAAAAAGGATCTCCCCCGGACCGCAAAACTCAAGGTTGCCGGCGATGCCTTGCGCATCCTTCAGTTCACCGACATCCATTTTTTCTGCGACCGCAAAAAGTATGGTGAGAAGGCGGACCTGAAGTCGGTCGAGGACATGACGCGCATGGTCGAAAATACCGACCCGCATCTTATCGCGATCACCGGCGACCTCTGGAGTGACAACCCAGGCGGCCTGGGCCAGGAATTTTTCGAATACTCGCTCGAGAAGGTGGCATCGTTAGGAAAACCGTGGCTCTTCAACTGGGGAAACCACGATCAGCTCGACGACTACGCTACGGCGCAGTCCACGCTGACCGAGGCGAAACACAGCCTCTACCGTGGCGGTCATGACGGCGGGAACTACCGCATCCCCATCACAGGTGCCGACGACCGCCAGCTGTTGGAACTCCTCTGCCTCAACACTACGACGCAGGGCGTGCAAGCCGCGCAGGAGAAATGGCTCGCCGCACAGCAACCATCAACGTCGCCCGTGCTGTGTTTCCTCCACATACCGCTACTCGAGTACGATACAGTGTGGCAGAAGAAACTCGCGAAGGGCATTTTCAAGGAACCCGTATGCACCTACGGCGAGGACGGCAGCGCCATCTCGCTGCTCAAAAAATTCGGCGACGTGAAGGCATGCTTCTGCGGCCACGACCACGTGAACGACTTCGGAGGAACGTGGGACGGGATCGAGATGGTCTACGGCCGCGCCACCGGCCACGCAGGATACGGCGGCGACCAGTTGAAGAAGGGCGGGAAACTGATCACCGCCAATCTTACGAATCCTAAAAATCCAACCTCTGTCTGGAAGTCGGTATTCGCAGATGGTAGCGAATGGTCTCCGGCGTAAGCCAAGCAGCGGCGCCCCTGAGCGATTACCAACCTCCTTTTTTCTCCCTCTCAGATCCCCTCAAGCACCCCAGCCCAAAAGCAAATTCCTAGCAGTAATCGTTTGCGTGTTTGGGAAAGCGAGGAATAGTTAAGCGATTTAGGCATTTCGCAAAATCAAAAAACAGACAGAACTATGAATATACTCAGAAAAATGACGAGTCTTACCTACTTCGCTCTTGGTCTCAGCTTCTTGGCGCCCCAAAGAGCAGAGGCGCAGTGGAACTGGCGGAAACGTGAGGTCCGGACTCAAAATGTTGTCGAACGGCTCGTTGCTCTCGAGCAGTATTCGACTTTGGTAACTGCGGTGACAGAGGCCGGGTTGGTTGATGCTTTGGCCGGGCTCGATCAAGCCACGATCTTCGCTCCCACGAATGCCGCTTTTGCAAAGATTCCGGCGGAGAGCTTATCCGCTCTTCTCGCTGATAAAGCGTCTTTGACCAACCTGCTAACCTATCATGTTGTTGGCGACAAACGATTGTCTTCCTTCAAGCTCAGGAATCGATCCCTGACGGCTCTGAACGGTGGCACGCTCAAGGTGTCGACGAAGCGGCACCGTTCCTACTGGTGGTTTTCTTCCACGATTAAGGTCAATGATTCGACGGTAGTAGAGGCCAACCTTCGAGCCTCCAATGGCATCATCCACGGCATCGATACGGTGCTCGACCCTGCTTTTATAGCACCCAAGAGTATTCTGGAAATTGCCGCGGGTGATGAAAATTTCTCGACCCTTGCAGCTCTCGTTAAGGCCGCGGGATTGGACCGTGCGCTCGATAGTAATCATTTGGAGTTGACGGTTTTTGCGCCGACAAACGAGGCCTTTGCAAAGCTCTCGGTTGAGACGCTGGAGGCCGTTCAAAATGACCGCAAGCTCCTCGGGTTCATTTTGCGAAACCACATCGTGCGTGGATCTCTCAAAAGCACGGATCTGGAGACGGGGTCGGTGCGAACAGTCGCGCGGACCAATCTTGATGTGGTTGTGGGCGAGGATGCCATCACGGTTGGGCCCGCGACTGTCGTGCTTGCCGATGTCATGGCCTCGAACGGTGTCGTGCATGCCATCGATGAAGTCCTTCTTCCTGAGACTTTTGAAACGCTGGTCGGTGTCGTTGAGTCGCGCGATGAGTTGGCGACCTTCAAAGTGGCCTTGGATGCGGCGGGCTACACTTCCTTCTTCGATCAAAAATCGAGCTACTGGAAGTGGACGATTTTTGCTCCAAATAACGAAGCCTTTGCGGCAATTCCAGTGGACGCCTTGTCGGCGCTGTTGGAAGACAGGCGCGCTTTGCGTGGGGTGCTTCTGCGCCACCTTGCTTTTGGCAAAGTGACCTCCGGGGATTTGAGCGATGGAGGGATGCTAAGGCCACTGAGTCGAGATAAGATCAACGTCGATATTTCTGAGGAGGGAGTCACTCTTAATGGGGTGCCGCTCGTGGAAGCTGATCTTGAGGCCTCCAACGGGATCATTCACATCGTTGCTGGAGTCATTCCGGAGGAAGCACCTGAGGAGGAAGAAGAGGGAGCGGGAGAATGATCAAGATTTCTCGTTTGATTTGAAATGATTGCGGCGGAAGTTCCAAGGTTTTGGAGCTTCCGCATTTTCCTAAGATGAATTTATTGTTTCGAATCCCAACGATAGTGTGTCTTGGTTTGCTCACCATTTCCTGTAACCGCGAAGAAGGGGAGGTATCGGACCACCATGATTCAGAGGTGGAGATCAGTCCGGAGATCTCAAGCCGCACCGTCATGCAACCGGATGGTGGTTCCGCAAAAAGGGTGGGGGGAACGAGGGCGAGTGAGGCTTTCTCGAAGTTGCGGGGGATGACCGACAAGGCGGCCAAACGCGATCTCTTTGCGGAGGTCTTGTTGGAGCTGCCACCTGAGGATCACGAATACGCGGTCGAGGCTGTGGTCGAGGATCTCAATTCTGCCGCGCCTGCCAATCTTGTGACGGAGTATCTGGAACTGAGTAGTCTTATGTCTCCGGCACTTCAATTACCGGGGATGGTCAGGCTTTTGGAAGAGCGGACGCTTCCGCAATTACAGCGCGTCGCGATGGTGCAACAACTCAGGGAGGACCTCGGCGTTCCGGTTGGCCAACGAGTCCAGAGCTGGCGCCCATGGGTTGAGAAACACCTGGGGGGGAATCCTCGTCTGATCGCGGAATAGGGGGACCTAAACGTTGAAGCGGAACTCGATGACATCGCCGTCTTTGACGATGTATTCCTTACCTTCGATGCGGAGTTTTCCGGCATCGCGTCCGGCGGCTTTGCCTCCGAGTGAGACGAAGTCATCATAGTGGATGACCTCGGCGGCGATGAATCCGCGCTCGAAGTCTCCGTGGATGACACCCGCGGCAGCGGGGGCCTTGTCACCCTCGACGATGGTCCATGCGCGGGTCTCTTGGACGCCGGTGGTGATATAGGCGGAAGACCGAGGAGATGGTAAACTGCTTGGATCAGGTCGGTGACGCCGGAGTCTGTCACGCCCATGTCGCCGAGGAATTCGGCGGCATCTTCCGCGCTGAGTTCGACGAGTTCTTCTTCGATTTGAGCGGAAATCACGATCAACCCCCTTTCACCCCCTCCGCTCCGGTCCGGTCCAAAAGCGGCTTAAAGCCCCTCCCGCCAAAAGCAAATTCCTAGCAGT
>JAPKDJ010000038.1 GCA_026421245.1 Akkermansiaceae bacterium
GCAAACGACGACGCAAACGACGACGCAAACGACGACGCAAACGACGGCGAAAACGAGGGCAAAGGCAAACGCTTAGGCAAAGACGAAAGCAAAGGCAAAGGCGAAGACGAAGGCTAAGGCGACGGCGAAGACTAAGGCGAAGAAGACTCGCGTCCCGCTGATCCAGCGCAGCTGCCGCGGCCCATCCCACCACCCATCTCAAAATCTTCCCTCGCTTCAGACGCGATGCCATCTCAGCAGAAAAATCATCATCTCCCTCCGCTTCCACCCGATACCGAACCTCCTGCGCAAAACCCTCGTCATCCTCCTCCAGCACCAGTCCGGCTATGCTCTCCACCTGCATCAAGCGCACAAATCGCCGACCCAGCTCAGTGTCCTCACGACACCCCGCCAAAAGGTTCACCGATTCCTCAGGAGAAAGATCACCCTGCATCGCCTTTGCTAATAACTTTTCGATCTCTGGCTTCTACTGTTAGGGATTTACTTTGGGGGAGTGCTTGAGGGCGCCGTCTAAGGAATCAGAAAGGGGAGTAAGGATTTTTTCACGCAGCTTGTTGCATTAAATTAATATTTGTTGCGCAGCTAGTCAATTCTCGACTGAGGGGAAATCGACTAGCTATGCAACAAATGTTAAACACAAGTTAGCCGTTTCCTGTTGAAAATTTGCTTTTCGGGGGGGCTGTGCCAACCTAGCACCAAATGAAAATCACGAACGCAACAAGATCCCTTGTCGCTCAATCCCTAAGAGAAAAAGGACTTAAAAAGTCCGCTCTCGCAAAAAAAATGGGCGTCGACCGCTCTTGGATGACGAGGTTCTTCAAGACGTCAGGTGGAATGCAGAAAATGGATAATGATCTGCGGGCGAAGCTCGAAGAAATTCTTGAAATTGAATTCTTTTCAACGATCGAAAAGGGCCCCGCATCAGCCCTCGCTCTCAAGATTGACGTAGCGATGGATAAAGATCCGAGACTTTCGGAATCTCTGGCTCTTCTTATCTCAGCGTTTAACGACGATCATTTTCACGACCTCCCAACGCTCCCCGATAGAGACATTGTCGAATTCGGGAAAGTGGTCATCCGGTCATCCGCCGGGAACACTGACCAGCCGGCGAAAGCCGGAGGACTTGTATTTTCTTGGCTTGCCGAGAGATTTAAAGCACTCGGAGAGAATCCTCCCTCTGGATCGGCAGCACGGTAGAAGTCGTTACTCAAGAAGGCGAAGGAAGAGCGAAGAGCGTGATTGCTGGGTCGTTGTCCTTTCTCCATTGGAGAGCGAGTTTTTCGGCTGCCAACGAGCCAGTTCATCGAGCGTCTTCGGATTGATTTTTGAAAACTTCACCACCTGTTTGTGAATTTTATCAATTCGGAAATAGATGAACCAATCCCTGAAAAACTTGGCAGTTAGAGAATGCCGGTGAAAATGAGGCCTCGTAGCTGGAACACACACTCCGGTAACCGCACCGGTGTTTTTAGCCGCCCTCGGGAAGGGCGGCTCGGATGGATTATCGATTAGCATCTTCATAAAAAAACACGGAAGGTTTCCCTTCCGTGTTCTTGTAGAATTCGTTTCAAATCACTCCACCGTGATTACTCCACGCATGATGGTGGCATGACCCGGGAAGGTGCAGATGAAAGGATATTCACCGGCCTCGGAGGGAGCATTAAACTCCAGTTCCTGAGTCTCACCTTTCTCAAGCAACTTGGTGGCAACAAGGATATCCTCGGAGTCCGGAAGAAACTGCTTTTTAAAGCCATCGGCACCTAAAGCAATCGCAGCGGCAGCAACAGAGTCCGCTTTGCCCGGCTTCGTGATGACAAAGTTATGAGGCATGAAGTCAGGATTGACGAAGATGAGCTTCACACTCTTGCCCGCCTTAAGATTGAACGCCTTCACATCGAAGGAGACCTTTTCCACGATGGTGTTGACTCGAACGGTCGTGAGTTGAGGCGTATCAGACTCAATGCCACCTGGAGTGGTCTTCATCTCCTCCTCTTCCTCAATTTCCTGCTGACCTTTCGCAGGATCGGCAGGGCCCCACCAATGCTTCACCGTCTCCGCCCCTTTAACGACATGTGGATCAGCCGACTTCAGAACAAGTTCTAGAAGGTCGGTGTTGCGGATGTTGTGCTGCTGATGCACCCAGAGTGCTTCGAGCATTGGGATGCCATCAGCGGCTTTGGCCGGATCAAACTGCTTCACCCACTTCTGGGTTGCTTTCACCACAGTGTCTGTGTCGCGCTCGCTGATCTCAACCCGGGTGCGATGGCGGACATACATATCCGGGTGCTTGAAGTTCTCGAGCAACTGACTGAGGGGAAGCCCATCAATCTTGACAGATTTCTGCAAAGGCTTCTTCTCGTAAACCATGCGGTAAATCCGACCGTGCTTCTTATCGCGATTCGGGTCACGCACGTTGTGCTGCATGTGCCCGATGATCACGTTGTGCCAGTCGGCGACGTAAAGTGCTCCGTCATCTCCGAAGATTGCGTCGGTCGGTCGAAAGTTTCCGTCATCGCTGCGGATAGGCTCGACATCGGGAGTGCCCCAGATCTCGCCAAGCTTATATTTCCTATCCGGGAAGCCCTCACGATGCATCTTGTATTGCTTGATGCCAAGGTATCCGATGGTATTGCAAACGATGAAATTCTGCTGCATCTCCTTGGGGAAATTTGTGCTGGAGATGATGCCATCAGCAGACACCGGACGGACCTCTTTGTTCAAAAGTGGGAACATCTTGAAACCGTTCCCATCGGGACGAACCTGATAGGAACGACCGCCGGTGCCATCGTTCGCATAGAGATATCCCCACTGGTCAAAGCTCGTGCCGTGCGGGTTCGGGCTGTTGCCCGCCACAACCGAAACAGTGTAGCGGCGGGGATCAAAGCGATACATCGCAGAAGAGCCGGTTGTGAGAGAAGGCCCCCATGGTGTCTCGTGGTTGTGCTGGAGGAAAATTCCACTTTGCCAGTAAATGCCACCGTCTGGGCCGAAGATAAGATTATTGGCGGCGTGGTGGGTATCGGACGAACCGATTCCCTGCATGATGACATAGCGAACATCGGCAACATCATCGCCATCGGTGTCCTTGAGGAAAACAATGTCAGGTTGGCTGGTCACGACGACGCCACCGTTCCAGAACTCGAAACCGAGAGGATTGTGAACTTTGGCAAATTCTTTCACTTTGTCTGCCTTCCCGTCCTTGTCGGTATCTTCAAAGATGAGGAGGGCATCATTCATCTTTTTCAGGGGCTCCCACTTGGGATAAGTGGCCCAGGCAGCGGCCCAGATCCGCCCCTTGTTGTCGAGCTGAAGCTGAACCGGGTTGGCAAGCTGCGGGAACATTTTCTCATCGGCAAAGAGATTGACCTTGAAGCCTTCGGGCACATGCATCTTGGCAATTCCTTCTTCCCCGCCGAGGTACCTGAGGTTGCCTTCCTTGGCTTTGCTGGAGCTTCGAGATCCGCCACCCACGTTTGAGATGACCGGGATGGGAGCTGGGGTGTTTGAATCGTCAACCTTCAGTTTCCTCCCTTGAGCCAGAGCCCAAACAAGAGGGTCGCGGTTACCGGTCATCACATCGAGCATCTTGAGCTCGTGCTGGAGGACCTGAGCATTGGTCTGACCGTCTACAAACTTGAGTCCCGAACGTCCGCCCCAAACATCGTTACCATCGACCGCACGATAGCGGTTGTGCCAGTGCCAGTTCTTGTCGAGAACGGCCTCGCGGAGAGGTTGATGACTGGGGGATGCGGTAAGATCCTTCTTGAGAAGGGCCTTGGCAATCACTTCTCCAATCAAGCGGTTGCCATCCTCGTTGAGATGGATGCCGTTAATGGTGAGAGGAGACTTGGCCTTGGCGTAGAGCGCAAACGAAGGATGATAGAGATCGACATAAGCGACTCCGCTTATTTCGGCCGCGACACGGGTGGCTTCGGTGATGGCAAGAAGACGCTTGTTGTTGGCACGGCCGGTCGGAAGATTGTGGTCCTTTAAATTCTCGTGAGCGATAGGGCTGCACAGGACAATCCGGGGCAAACTTTCTCCGTTCGGCATGGCCTTACGGAATACCTCGATCATTTGGGTGAGGTTTTTCTCGTGATCCTCGGGCTTGGTGTCAAACGACTCATTGTAACCGAACATTGCGATGATGACATCGGCACCCACTTGTTTGAGATACTCGGGCATTGGGATGAATCCATTGGACCGGGGTTGCTTGTTCGGGCGATCTCCGGTCAGGCTCATGTTGCGGAAACGGAGGTCCATTCCCGGTGCCCCGGCCTGAATCAAAGTCTCGGTCCAACCGTCGTGTTGCATGCGGTCGGCAAGGCCGTTTCCAACGATGGCCACGGTGTCGCCCTTCATGAACTTAAAAGGTGAAGGATCGCGGTGATTATCGGGAACACTGATTTGCTTGATCTCTTTTCCGTTGGCCTTGATGAAAGTAATTTCCCCGCTCTTCTGGAAATCAAACAAAACCGAAGACTCGGGACAGTCCGTCCGGCTTGAGATGAAAACCGGCCTGTGGTTGCGGTCCATGAGGCTCAACTTAAATCCTTGCAGGCGGTCACCGAGCGCATCGTCACCGCGATTCCAGATTTCAACAGAATCAACCGAAGCCGTTTTGCCGAGGTCTAACTCCCACCAAGGATCCTTTTTACCCTCCTCAGTGTGCGTCTGCCCACCATTCGTGAAGCTTGGATTCTTATTCCCATCAATGGCACGGCTGGCAATCCCTCCGGAACCGGTCGTTGACTGGGTTGCTTTGCCTGATTTGGCGATGTTCTTTCCGCCTGAGTTAATTTCAACTTCAGCGAGAGTGAGTGTCCGGGCTTCTCCAGAGAGTTCAATCCGCAAGAAGCGGGCGTTTTTCTGCGCAATGGCAGTAGAGGTGAGTGCGAGTATGGGAAGAAGATACTTCATAGATTGTGAACGGTTTACGGCAAGAGCGGAGACCTTATTTCAGGAAAGATAAGAGGGCAACCTGCAAAACTAATTGCTTACTTTGAAAAAACCTCGACTTCCGTAAGACGACTAAAGCTGGGGAAGGTCAAACCGTGGCAACCTTGGGTTGTAATCTTGATGAATGCGACC
The DNA here is from genome assembly GCA_026421245.1 of Akkermansiaceae bacterium. Taxonomy (GTDB): domain Bacteria; phylum Verrucomicrobiota; class Verrucomicrobiia; order Verrucomicrobiales; family Akkermansiaceae; genus SW10. The sequence continues at coordinate 5,092 of JAPKDJ010000038.1, forward strand.
TTTCGGGCAGAGAAGGTGTGATCGCGATGGTTCTTGTCGCCTCTGTCCCCCTCTTTGGCCCCTCTGATTTTCGTGTCGACCTCCCCGTCCTCACTCACCAAAACATCGTAGATTTCATGGCTCTTCCCAATTGCACGCTCCGTCACAACAATGCGGGAAGCCTCACCGGATTTCTTCAACTCAATCACAATCTCGAGCGGATCTGGCTAGGTTGGGAAGCCAAGAAAGTGGTCAAAACGGTCCGGGATTCCATTCGTCAGTGCGCTGGAACTGGAGGTAGTTCGCCTTATAGAGCCACATCATATCGATGATCTAACGAAGCGTTTTCGGCGAATGAGGCTTCCTCCCCATATCGACCATGAAGCAGCGGCTTGGGAACTTGGGAAAAGCCCGGCAGAATAAGACACGAGGTCAGAACAAGACGAGCGAGCATGGTGCAGATCCCTACCTTTTTTTACGACGTTCCTTTCGTCAGCCGCTCTACCGCCCCGGCATCATAAACACACCCGCCCCAGCTCCCCCCACTCACATTCTGCAAAGCCGCCCACAACCTGGTATCGTCAGGCAACTCCGGATGAACCCTCACCTCCGGATGCAATCCCCTAGCCATCAATTCCTCAAAATCTCCTAGATAATCAATCGTCCCTTCCAGCGAATTCGTATCAATTCTAACCCTCACCGGATCGCCATCCCGCAACTTTCCAATCGGCCCTCCCGCCAACCCCTCGGGACTCACATGCCCGATACACGCCCCGGTCGATACTCCCGAAAATCTCCCGTCAGTCACCAAGGCTACCTCTTTCCCCGCTTTGCAATATTTCAGAGCCGACGTCACTTGAAAAGTCTCCGGCATCCCCGCCCCCATCGGCCCGATCCCCGCCAAAACCATGACATCTCCCGCCCGAATCCGATCATCCCCCTGCGACTTTACCGCCGTAATCGCCGCCGCCTCACTCCCGAACACCCGCGCTTTCCCCTCCAACAAAAACACCCCGTCCGGGTCGATCATCCCCGGATCAATCGCCGTGCTCTTCACCACACTTCCCTCGGGTGCCAGATTCCCCTGCGGAAACGTCACCGTACTCGGCAGCCCCTTCTCCCGCCCTCGAATCACCTCGTCCGGATCGATTCCATCCAGCTCGTAGAGCCTCTCCCTCACTAATTTTCTCCGCTCCGACTTCTCCCACCACTCCAAATTCTCGCCCAAAGTCATCCCGCTCACCGTCTTCACCTCCAGATTGAGCGCCTCCCGGACTTTCAACATCGCCTCCGGCACTCCGCCCGCCAAAAACACCTGTACCGTCGCAAATCCCTTCGGTCCGTTCGGCAACGCATCCACGATCCTCGGCACCAACCGGTTCGCGGCCTGCCAATCTTTCACAGTCGGACGATCCAATCCCGCCGCATGCGCAATCGCCGGAAGGTGCAAAATTAAATTCGTCGAGCCCCCAAAGGCCGCATGCATCACCATCGCATTGTGAAGTGACTCCTCCGTCAAAACTTCCTGCAGCGAATACTCCAGATTCATCACCGCCCGACCGCTCCGAGTCGCCATGTCCATCCAAATCCGCGCGCCACTCGGACTGAGCGCACTATGCGGCAGACTCATTCCCAACGCCTCTCCCATCACCTGACTCGACGCCGCCGTCCCCAAAAACTGACACCCTCCGCCCGGACTTGCACACGCTCGACACGCCGTCGCCGCCGCCTCTCCCAAACTCACCTCCCCATGCGCATACCGCGCCCCCAACGACTGCACCTTGCCCAAATCCTCTGTCTCCTCACTCAACAAACTCACCCCGCCCGGAACCAAAACACCCGGCAAATTCCCGCACCCCGCGAGCGCCATCATCATCGCAGGCAACCCCTTGTCGCAGGTTGCCACCCCAACCACTCCCTTCGCCGTCGGCAACGAACGAATCAACCTCCGCAACACCATCGCGGCATCATTTCGAAACGGTAGCGAATCCATCATTCCTTTCGTTCCCTGCGTCCGGCCATCGCACGGATCACTACAAAAACCCGCAAAAGGAACCCCGTTCAAACTTGCCACTTCATTCGCCACCGCCTCCATCAGCAAGCCCACCTCCCAATGCCCCGAGTGATACCCCAGCGCCGTCGGCGTCCCGTCCGGCTGCCGAATCCCACCCTGCGTTGATAAAATTAAAATTTCCTTCTTCCCCCATCCCGCTGCTTTCCACCCCATCCCCACATTCTGCATCCACCCAAAAAGATCGCCGCTATTCCCCTTCGTGAGATCCTCCCCCGAAATCGGCAACTCCCCCTCAGCCCCCTCGGCCCGGGTCACCACCTCATCGATCCCTTCCTCGCCCGATTCCAATACGTCTTTCATGCGACCACGTTTTCTAAAGTCCCGATCCCTTCAATCTCAATCCTCACCACGTCTCCCGTCTGCAATGTGAAATCCGTCCCCGGCACCACTCCCGTCCCAGTCATCATCATCGCTCCATTCGGAAAATCGAGCTCGCGATAAAGCGCTTCCACCAATTCCTCCAACCCGCGTTTCAATTGCGTCAAATCGGTCGCATCATCAAACACCGCTTCCCCACTCCGCGTAATGGTCAACTTGATGAAGGCATCGTCTTTCAAAGCATCCCGCCCCAGCAACAAACACGGCCCCACCGCACAGCTCCCATTGTAAACTTTCGCCTGAGGCAAATAGAGTGGGTTCTCTCCCTCGATCGAACGCGAACTCACATCATTCCCCACCGTGAATCCAAAAATCTCTCCGCCCGCATTCACCGCCAGCGTCAACTCCGGTTCCGGCACGTCCCAGCTCGAATCCTCCCGCACTCGAATCTCCGCCCCATTCCCCACCGCCCGGTAACCCATGGACTTAAAAAACAACTCCGGCCGCTCCGCGTCATACACCAAATCATAAAAAACATCTCCACCCGCCTTCTCCGACTCCTCCATCCGCGCCGACTTCGACCGCATATAGGTTACCCCGGCCGCCCAGATCTCGGTATCTGCCGGAACCGGCGGCAAAATCTTACCCTCCGTACCCGAAACCACGCCTACCTCGGTAGTGTTCAAAATCTCCTCAATTTCCCCCTTCCCCGACTGAAAGAGTCGCTTCAAAAGTTCGTTCTCTACCTCATGGCATTCTCCACCCTTTTCCAGTAAAAGTCCGCGCTCAAGACAATGTAGCTTCATACCCACATCCTGCCTCCTCGACCTCCACACCAAAAGCCGAAAGTCACCATGCTCGACCCCTTCTCCGAATCCCAGCTTCTCGTCAACCGCCGCCACTTCTTTGGGAAATCCGCTTCCGGCATCGGCGTTGCCGCCCTCGCTTCCATGCTCGGCGATAACCTTGGAGCCAAACCCAGCCCAGATTCCAAGCCCGCGCCCAAGGCCAAGCGCATGATTTACCTCTTCCAAAGTGGCGCCCCCTCCCCCCAGGACCTCTTCGACTACAAACCCAAACTCCAGGAACACCACGGCAAGGAACTCGGTGAATTCGTTGAACTGAACCAACGCAAAACCGGCATGACCGCCGGCCAAAAATCCTTCCCCATCGCCGGCACCAAATACAAATTTAAAAAACACGGGGAATCAGGCACCGAAATCTCCGAGCTCCTCCCTCACATCTCCAGCATCGCCGATGACATCTGCCTCATCCGCTCGATGTACACCGAAGCCATCAATCACGACCCCGCCATCACCTTCTTCCAAAGCGGATCGCAAATTCCCGGCCGCCCCTCCATAGGCGCCTGGCTTTCCTACGGCCTCGGCTCCGAAAACAAAAACCTCCCCGACTTCGTCTCCATGGTCTCCCGTGGCACCGGCCGACCCAACTGCCAACCCCTCTACGACCGGCTCTGGGGCTCCGGCTTCCTCCCCACCAAACACTCGGGGGTCAAGTTCATGTCCGTCGGCGACCCCGTCCTCTATCTTTCCAATCCCTCCGGCTACTCACCCAAGGCCCGACGCAAGATGCTCGATGACCTCGCCGAGCTGAACGAAAAGAAACTCGCCGAGTTCTCCGACCCCGAAATCGACACCCGCATCCAGCAATACGAGCTCGCTTACCGCATGCAAACCTCGGTCCCGGAACTTACCGACATCTCCGACGAACCCGAGTCCGTCCTCAACATGTATGGCCCCGAGGTCAAAAAACGCGGGACCTACGCCTACAACTGCCTCATGGCCCGCCGACTCGCCGAGCGCGACGTCCGCTTCGTTCAACTCTACCACATGGGTTGGGACCAGCACTTCACCCTCCCAAAACAACTCTCCGGCCAGTGCTACGACGCCGACCAACCCACCGCCGCCCTCATCAAGGACCTCAAAATGCGTGGGCTTCTCGATGACACCCTCGTCGTCTGGGGCGGTGAATTCGGAAGAACCTCATACTGCCAGGGAAAACTCACGCGCGAAAACTACGGCCGCGACCACCACCCCCGCTGCTTCTCCCTCTGGGCCACCGGCGGCGGCATCAAACCCGGCATGACCTTCGGCCAGACCGATGACTTCTGCTACAACATCGTCGACAAAAACGGAGCCCCTATTGATGCGCACCCCACCAAGCACAACAAGGAAACCGTCCACGTCCATGACCTCCACGCCACCCTCCTCCACCAACTCGGCATCGACCACACCAAGCTCACCTACAAATTCCAGGGCCGCCAATACCGTCTCACCGACGTCCACGGCCATATCGTCAAAGACATCCTTTCATAAGTGATACCGCTCGTCCCGTCCACAGCCCCAAAGGGACGAACCAACGTAGCCCAGGGCAACGCCCTGAGTTAGCTCATCCGATCAACAATGGACAAGCCCACCGCTCCGGTTCTCAAACCACTTTCCCGCAGTCCCCTCAACCAACTCCGCCTCATCGTCATGCCAAAACGCCTCCTGCTCGCCCTCACTCTTGCCCCAACTCTGTGCGCAGAAGAACAAATTTCCTACAACAAGCACATCCGTCCCATCCTCTCGGAGAACTGCTTCTCCTGCCACGGACAGGACCCCAAAACCCGCGAAGGCGACGTTGCCCTCCACCTCGCCGAATTCGCCTACAAAGAACACAAAGGCACCACCCCCATCGTCCCCGGCAACACCGAGGACTCCGAGGTCATCTACCGCATCTTCGAGGAGGAGGATGCCATGCCGCCCGAGGACTCCAACCGATCACTCACCGACAAGGAAAAACAACTTATCAAAAAGTGGGTCGAGCAAGGCGCCAAGTACGAAGACCACTGGAGCTTCGTCTTCCCAAAAAAATCTCCCGTCCCGACCGACACACACCCCGTCGACCACTTTATCCAAAAACGCCTCACCGAAAAAGAACTCGATTCTTCTCCCCAAGCCGATCTCCCCATCCTCGCCCGCCGCGCCTCCCTTGCTCTCACCGGGCTTCAACCCACCCCGACCCAGCTCGCTGAACTCAAAAAGCACGGATCCTACGAAGAATTTGTCGACTCCCTCCTCACCACCGGCGCCTACGCCGAGCGCATGACTCTCTTCTGGCTCGATGCCGGCCGCTACGCCGACACCGACGGTTACCAAATCGACAGCCCCCGCTCGAACTGGCCCTGGCGTGACTGGGTCATCGATGCCTTCCGTAAAAACATGCCCTTTGATCAATTCACCATCGAACAGATCGCCGGAGACATGCTTCCCAACCCCACCGATTCCCAACTCCTCGCCACCGCCTTCAACCGTAACCACCGCCAAAACGCCGAAGGCGGCGCTCTCGCGCCCGAGTTCTATGTCGAAAACGTCATCGATCGCGTCGAGACCACCTCAGCCGTCTGGCTCGGACTCACCACCGGTTGCGCCCGCTGCCATGACCACAAATACGACCCCATCTCACAAAAGGAATTCTTCCAGCTCTTCTCCTACTTCAACAACATAGGCGAAAGAGGCACCGGCAAAGGCGCCCAGGCCCAGCCCGTCAAAAACTTCTCCTCTCCCGTTGCCAAGGTCCCAGATGCCCTCTTCGCTAAATTAAAGTCAGCCGCTACAAAAATCACTGAAGCCGAGAAAACACTCCCCCCCCGGCTTCAGAAGTGGATCAAGAGTCACGACAAGAACGCCCTCAAATCCGACTGGCTCCCCGTCAACCTCTCCTCGGCAAAAGCGACCAAAGGCAAACTTGAAAAACTCCCCGACAGCGCCTGGCTTTTCAAAGGGAGCAACGTCCCCAAGACCACCTACCAACTTCGCCTCCCCACAGGCAAGCGCACTCTCAACGGCATCCGCGTCGAGGCCCTCTCCCATCCTTCCCTAAAAGGGGCTAACAAACTCTCCCTCGCCACCAACGGAAACTTCGTCCTCACCGAGGTCAAAATATCATCCAACGGCAAGCCGGTCAAAATCGCCCAAACAGTCGCCACTTACTCCCAACCCAACTACCCCGCCCAAAACGCCACCGACTCAAACGACCTCTCTGGTTGGGGGATCGACAGCCACCCCAACAGTTCCGAATCCCTCTTCCTCGTCTTCGAAAAGCCCCTCCCCGCTAACTCCGGCGAGCTCTCAGTCGATCTCCATTTCAAATTCAATTCCGCTGGCCACCAGATCGGATCCTTCCGCATCCTCGCAACAGAAGCAAAGAACCCCGTCCTCAAAAGCGGAGGCATCCCCGCCAACGTCCTCGCTGAAATCGCCCACCCCAAGGATCCAAAAGTCCTCGCCGATTACCATCGCACCGTCGATCCTGTCCTCCGCGACGCCCTCGCAAATCGAGCTGCGATCGAAAAGAAGATCGCCGCGGCCCAAGGAGGCTCCGTTCCCGTCATGATCATGCAGGAAAAAGGGGGCACGCCCACCCCGTCCTATATCCTTAATCGCGGCCAATATGACGACCCGATTAAGGAAAACCCACTGGAACGTGGCGTCATCTCCCGTCTCCTTCCTCCCGGCGCCAAGCATCCCAAGGACCGCCTCGGATTCGCCCGCTGGCTTGTTTCGCCGGACAATCCTATCACCGCCCGCGTCACCATCAACCGCATGTGGCAGCACCTCTTTTCAATTGGTCTTGTCAAAACCTCGGAAGATTTCGGATTACAAGGCGAAATCCCCAGTCACCCCGACCTCCTCGATTGGCTCGCCGTCGAGTTCATCGACTCCGGCTGGGACGTCAAAAAAATGTATCGTCTTCTCGTCACCAGCGATACCTTCAAACAGTCCTCCAAGAGTAATTCCATCCTCAACGAACGCGACCCCGAAAACCGGCTCCTTGCCCGCGGACCGCGCTACCGTATGGACGGCTTCGCCATCCGCGACATGGCCCTCCACGCCTCCGGCCTCCTCAACCCCGCCCTTGGGGGTGCTCCTGTCAAAGCCTACCAACCCGATGGTCTCTGGCAATCCGTCGCCTCCAACGCCGGAACCCGATACACCCCCGCCACCGGCTCCGACCTCTACCGCAAAAGCATGTATTCCTATTGGAAACGCGCCGTTGCTCCGCCCCGCCAACTCATCTTCGACGGCTCCGGCCGGGAGATCTGTAACGTCCGGCACAACATCACCAACACTCCCCTTCAAGCCCTTGCTCTCATGAACGACGTCACCTTCGTCGAATCCGCTCGCCACCTCGCCGAGCGCATGATCAAGGAAAGCCCCGAAGCCCCCCTCGCCTTCGGCTACCTTCTCGCCAAAGGGCACGCACCTGACGCCGAAACACTCGCCATTCTCAAGCGCAACCGCGACCACTTCATGACCCACTTCAAAGCCGCCCCAGACGAGGCCAAGAAATTCCTCTCCATTGGTCAATCAAAACGCGACGCATCCATCGACCCCGTCATCCACGCCGCCCACGCTTCCACCGCCCACCTCATCCTTAACCTCGATGAAGTGATCAGCATCGAATAATCTCGAGGGTGGATGAAATGCCCTTTGGGTGGTTCTCACGGACTCCAAAATGAGACCTCAATTTGGGAGGCTTCCCTCGCTACGGATTCACATTTCTCACCAAAAAGTCAGTGGAGATGTTTACAAATTCACGCCGCCCCTCATCAAGAACCACTTGGTTCCGCTGCTCAGCGGACTTTGTCGTCTTCAGAATCCTCCATCTGTCCCAGTAGAATCCTCAGAGCGCCACCTGAGATTAGGATCTCCACGATCAAGGAGGCCAACGAAAGACTCATCATCACCACCGCCGGGAAAAGCAAGGCTGGGGTCGAAATCTCCAAAATCATAACGGAAGGAACGCCTCCACTAAAGAGAACTAATTCCGGAAATCACTCACAAAAAGAAACTTCCCTTACCAAGGTCACGTTCATTACCTACTCTATGAAGCGACTTCTGCCCTTAATGCTCTCCGCCCCCCTGCTCGCCGAGCCAGGTGATACCGTTTACCAAAAAGGTTTCCTCTCCAAAGATGAGGCCCACAAATCCATCGAACTTCAAGACGGCTACTCGCTCGATCTCGTTCTGAGCGATCCCCACATCCACGAGCCCGTTGCAATGGCCTGGGATGGCAATGGCGCCCTCTACGTCGTCGAAATGCGAACCTACATGCAGGACGCCGACGCCGCCGAAGAACAAACTCCCAAGTCTCGAATCTCCCGCCATGAAGACACCAATGGCGATGGCGTCTACGACAAACACTCCATCTTCATCGACAACATCCTCCTTCCCCGCATGGTCCTCCCGCTCGACGACCGCATCATGGTCGGCATCACGAACACCCTCGACCTCTGGACCTACCGCGACTCCGACGGCGACGGCGTGGCTGACGAGAAAGTCAAAATCCACGAAGGTGGAAAACGCGGCGGCAACATGGAGCACCAACCCTCGGGCCTCATCTGGAACCTCGATAACTGGATTTACCTCACCTACGAAAACAAGCGCTACCGCTATACCAACGGAAAACTGGAAGTCCAACAACTCCCTCGTGGCGGCGGACAATGGGGAATCGGAATGGACGATGCCGGACGTAACTACTACTCAGCCGCTGGTGGTGAAAAGCCGGCCTTCTACTTCCAACAGCCCATCGCCTACGGCGCGCTCGATCTTCCAGAGCAAGAAGCTAACGGCTTCCGCGAAGTCTTTCCCATCGCCGACGTCCCCGATGTCCAGGGGGGGAAACGACGCGTCAACAAACGAGGCGGCTTGAACAACTTCACCGGATGCGCCGGACAAGGCATCTATCGTGGCGACCGTCTCCCCGCTGATCTTAAGGGCAACCTCATCATTCCCGAGCCTGTCGGCCGCCTCATCCGCCGTGCCATAGTCACCCGCGAAGAGGGAAGAACCGTCCTCACCAATGCCTACCCCGGTACTGAATTCATTCGCACCCGCGACATCAACTTCCGCCCGCTCTGGGCTACCACCTCGCCCGATGGCGCCATGATGGTCATCGACATGCACCGCGGAATCATCCAGCAGGGCAACTGGACCCGTCCCGGCTCCTATCTCCGGAGCGTCATCGACAAGTGGGAGATCGACAAAAACATCCAAAAAGGCCGCGTCTACCGCCTCGTGCACGACACCTACCGCCCCGACAAGCAACCCCGCATGCTCGACGAATCCACGGCCGAGCTCGTCGCCCACCTCTCCCACCCCAACGGTTGGTGGCGTGACACCGCCCAAAAACTCATCATCCTTCGTAAAGATCGTGACACCGTCGTATCCCTTCTGGAAAAGCACGCCCGCGAAAACAAAAACGAAATGGGACGACTTCACGCTCTCTGGACACTTGAGGGCATCGGCAGGGTTTCATCGGATCTCGTCGACACCGCCATGTCCGACTCCAGTTCCCTCGTCCGCACCAATGCGATCCGTCTCGCAGAGCCCTTCCTGACCGCCGAAGACTCTTCGATCATCGCAGCCTTCACCGACTCCGCGCACCTTGGAAAAGACCCCGAAATGTTCCTCCAGGCCATTAACTCCATCCGATATTCCCGCACTGACAATGAAGATCTTCTTTCCCTCCGTGATACCCTCATCGAGGAAAATCAGGAAAATCCGGTCATCGCTCGCTTGAAGCAAATGTCCCGCGCCTCCCTCACCGACCGAGAAAAGCAACGCGCCAACGCCAAAAAAAGTACCCGCTTTGCCAAATCCATGGAACGAGGAAAAGTCATCTATCAACAGCTCTGCTTTTCCTGCCATGGCCCGGATGGAAAAGGTGCTCCCATGCCCGGTCAACCCGGTCACAAACTTGCCCCGTCCTTTGTAAACAACCCCCGCCTGTCTGGCGACCACGATAGCGTCCTCCGGACAGTTCTCCACGGACTCACCGGCCCCCTTGATGGCAAAAAATACGAAGGGCTCATGGTTGCCATGGGAACAAACAACAACGAATGGGTCGCCGACATCACCACCTACGTCCGAAACTCCTTCGGCAACAACGAAAGCCTGACCAGTCCTAGCCAGGTCGCCAAGATTCGCCGGCAACACAAGGATCGTAAAGAACCCTGGACCCAGATTGAGCTAGAGAAACTCTCTCCTCCCGTCCTCGCCAATCAGGACAAATGGCAGCTTTCCTCCAGTCACGGAAACGGCTCGCTCGGCGGCTGCGTCGATCACGACCTCGGTTCCCGCTATACCACCAGTGCCATCCAACGCCCCGGCATGTGGGTTCAGATCGAACTCCCAAACATCTCCCAAGTGAACCAAATCACCCTTGATGCCGGCAGTTCAACGGGCGACTACCCGCGCGGTTATGAAGTTGTCGCCTCGCTCGACGGAAAAAACTGGACCAAACCTCTCGCCAAAGGCGACGGCAAAGGGGCGGTCACCAAGATTAAATTCTCCGCCACCAAAGCCAGGTTCCTCAAAATCACTCAAACCAAAAAACACAATAATCTCTACTGGTCGATTCACGAAATACAACTTTCTGGCATAGAAGTAGCCTCCAAGTAACTCTTCCGACCGGAAGCATCTCCAACCAAGGGAGCTCCGATCCTCGTCCCCAGTCTTCCAAAACCGTTCTGTCCTGCAGAACGGTTTTCTTATTCTCCCCCATACGCTCCATCATATCCATAACCGCGAAAGCGGTTTGGGGGAATTCAACTTCATCAGCATACCTTTCAGGAGAATCGGAGAAATCGCCGATTCTCCTCTCCTCACGAAAAAACCACCCTCACCGCCTCATCGTCGTCAGCAACGAGATCGAACCGGGCGCCGTAAGCGACTATCTGCAACGAGAAACCATCGCCGCCATCCAACCCGACCGGCAAAAGGAAATTCCCAGTAGCAGTCGGGGCTTGTCTCCGGGTTCGCAGTCAGCATTGGTCAAAAAGTCAACAAGGGCGGCCCACTGCTCACGCAGGAACTACCCCAAGGTTTCCGCCCCCCTGCAACGGGACGATCGAGAAAATTAAGATCAACACCCGGCTTCATCACGATCACGAAGCGCAAAATCACTAACACCCCTTATTCTCATTCGTCTCTTTTCAAATGCGGAGTGGTATTAGACATCGCGTGGGGGAGCAGTGGGGATATGAATGTGAGAGGCCGAGAGAATCTCACTGCGTCCTCACCACCAACCGGACGAAGTTGCGGGGCTCCATCGAGATTGAGAAAGTCGCGGTAAGGCTCAGATGAAGCGGGAGCAACTCCGCACGGGAGGGAGCCCCCTCGGTCCATGTGACGGCGTCCTGTGACATCTCGAAAGCCAAGCTGAGATCGGTCTTGCGCAGATCGACCAACACCGTCCAATCCATCTCAAGGAAACCGCCGTTGTCTCGCATAGTGAGCGAGGGCAGTGCGTTCGGCACATTCGGATCAGTGCCGAGGGCGTATTCGACGAGATTGGTGATGTCGTCAAAGTCGGGATCTTCATTCTCGGTAGCGACGCCCTCGCGCGTGGCCCAAGTTGTATAGGTGTCGAGGACGAGAGAGCCTCCATCAGGTGACCCCAGATAGACGCTATCGATCCAGCCTACCCCATCGCGCCATGCGCTGACTTTCTGAGCAGGCTCGATGAACTGAAGCGCTGCTCCCTCACCGTCCGCCGCGGCGACCCACGCGTCGTCGTAACTAAGCCTGAGGACCGCGGCTTCGTAGGGTTCAGGGAGTTGGAGGGTCAGCCCCTCCCCTCCATTACTAAGGTTTCCGGCAAATTGGCCAGCCACGTTCAGCCCGCCACCGTAACGGGCTTCGAAGTGCGTTAGACTGCCGACAACCAGCACCTCCTCCCCTGGCGCCAGAGTCATCGCCGGGAACGTGAAGCCGATGCCGTTGATGAAACGCGTGCCGGCAAGATCGATCGGGGAACCGGCGATGTTGCGCAGCTCAATGTATTCGAAATCCGAGCCGCCGGGAGGATTGAACATGATCTCGGTGATGCGCAACGAATCGAAGATCGATACCGCTGAGTTATAGGCCGCCTCCTCCGGGCTACCAATCTCAGGGACACCAAGTCCGGGCGTGGGCAGGCGAAATTGTTCGTAGCCGCCGCCACCGGCCCCTATGCCTTGCGAATAGTCCTCAGTCTGGACCCCATACACCACGGAGTCCTGCAGTCCCCCGGCCGAGTTGAATAACGCGATCTGGTCGAGTTCGGCGGACAGGCGAAAGCCATCCGGGAGAACGACCCCGTAGCCGGTGCCCGCAATGAAGCTAAGCGGTGGGAAAAGCATCGCGGAAGGCGCACTGTTTGGATTGTCGGTGAAGGTCATCCCGCCCACGTCGACCGGCAGTGGTCCAGGGTTGTGAAGTTCGACGAACTCGTCCGCGAACGCGACCTCCCCGTTCACCAGCCACTCGGAAATACGCACGCGCGCCGGGTTGCCCAGCTGCTGCGCGATATTCGGAGCGCCGGGTGTGGGAATATTGAGAAACCACTGAGCGTCGTGACCAGAACGGCCGACCGAAAGGTCGGTGAGTTGCATGCCGAACGCCACCGAATCGACCAGGGCCGCTCCTTGGTAGAGGGAGATCTCCTCGCCAGAGCGATCGAGGGTGAACCCGAGGCCGCCCGCGTCTGCGGCGAGCACAAGATAACCGCCTGCAGGGATCATCGTCCCGGGAACGAACGCGAACTTCGCAGGGAACGCAGGATCATCGGAGATCGTATACCCGCCGAGGTCGAAGTCGGAGGTGCCTGGGTTGTAGAGCTCGAGGTAATCGGGGAACACGCCACCATTGTCGAAGGCTCGATCGTTCACGGCGAGCACCTCGTTGATTCTTACCGATGCCGGCAAGCCACTCAAAACTTCCCAGCTCTTCGATCCCGTCGGCGACGGCTGCCAATCGCCGGCAAAGGTCTGCCCCTCGACTTCAACAGTATACATACCGTCGGACAGCCCGTTCAGCGCGATCTCTGCACTGCGCACCGTCACGGCCGGTGGGTCGAAACCGTTCCCGATATCGAGGTCAGCGCTCCATGGGCCGCCGTTGATGCGCCAGCGGTAAGCAAAAATGCCCGGCCCGCCCACGGTCAGCGTGGCATCGCTCGACGACGTGACCGCCGGCGGCTCACCAGTGATGAAGATCCCCTCGGCCACCAGCGCCCCAAAGTCCTGACCGAAGGTGCCGGCCCCGATGGCGGGCGATCCTGGAAGCAGGGTAAAGTCGCCGGCGTCGGGATTCGCATAATCTGGCGCGGCCGAGACGTTGCCGGTCCCGAGGTCGAATACCGTCTGGCCCGGATGGTTCTGGCCGATACTGGCATCGACCAAATCAGGGTCCACGAGGTTATCGAACATCTCCAGCGGCGTGGTGGGATACGGTGACCGTTTGTCATCGTCGGCACCGCTGAACACGCGCGGCGTGTCGGCGAGGATGTTTCCCGACAGGTAGGCTCCCACCCCTGCAGTAGCGTTCGGGTCACTGTCGGTGGGAATAAAAAGGTTCACCACCGAGGCAACGCTCGGGTTGTCGAAGCCGTCGGAGAAGTCGGGGTGGATTTTGTAAATCGTGTTGTTCTCGAAGATGGTCGCAGTATCGACCTTCAAGTTAATGGCGTGATCGACGTCCCAGAAAATGTTGCGGGCGACCGAAATCGTCGTCCCCCTGCCGCCGTCCCCCGTGGAGATGGCGTTGGCGTAGCCACGATCGGAAGTCTCGTCGTCCTTGAAGACGTTGTAGAAGACGTTGTCGGCGACGTAGACATCACCGCCGAGATCGAGGAGCTCGTCCCCCGCCCCGGCAAAGCGGTTCCCGATAATCTGGACAATGGGACCCGGGCGCCGGCCGCTCTCGACATCGATCACATCGTTGTGGCCTTTGTTCGTTCCGAAGAAGTTATTCTGAATGATGTAACGTCCGCCAGCGGGGGGCGAACCGACGCCCTTCACCTGCTCGCTGACATTGTCGAGGCCCAAAGCCGCCGCCTGCTGATCCGGTCCGAACACGTCGGGGAAAGTCGAGTTCTTGAGGATGACCGATGCATCATCCGTGTAAAACATGCGGATATGGGTGTCGCGGAAGGTGACGTCATCAACGACGCACTGTGAACGAATAATGCCGATCGCGCCGTTGCTGTCCTGCGCCGAACCAACATCGACGTGCGCGATCAGGTTATCGGGATCCATGGAATCCACGATCTTGATCCCCTCCCACTTTGGCGGAGCATCGGGCAGCCCCCCGTTGCCCGCCGGATCAGCCTCGAGCGGGCTCCCCGGGACATGCGAAAATTGGATTCGCCGATCGGGAGTGCCCACAATCTGAACCTTGCCTTCGACGGTCAACCTTGTCCCGGCATCGAAATACACAGCAGTACCCGGCTCGATGACGAAGGCCAATTCCGCGGGGACCGTCACGTCGCCAGTCACCCGATAGGGGCCATTGGCCGCGGCCCAGCGCACCTCAACGCCAAGCGCCCTGTGCGGGTAAAAGCCCATGTCGAGATCGGCGCCACCCGGATCCCCCGACCCGATTGCCGGAGATCCTTCAACCAAGTGAAAATCGCCCGCCGCGGAATTCTCAAACAAGGGGTCGCTGCTCAAATTGCCGACACCGGACCAGGTTTCACCGATGTCTGAATAAGCCACTGTGATGTCGGCGGGATCGTAGTCGGTTCGGATATCGTCGGTGTTTCCCCAGACGATCGCGTTGTCGATCGTGTAGAAACTGGGGGCGTCGTTGCCGTCTTTGTTCTCGGCCTGAATCCCGATCGCTGCATTGCCCGCTACAGTGACGTGATTCAGAGTCACCCGCGCGGCGTCCTTGGCGGAAATGCCGGTGTCATTGTTTACAAACAGACCACGCACGATACTGATATCTTCGCTGAAAAGGCTGGCGCCCTTGTCAGCACAATTGCGGCTGATGACGTCCTCCATCACGACATCGGCGTCCAGCGTATCGATCCCGTCGTCGTCCATATAGGCGACTGTGAGCCGCCGCAAAGTAATACTCTGGCCTGCCCCGGCACCATGAAGATAGATCGCGTCGTTGTCATCAATGACCCCATCCTCCCGATAGATCCCCAACATATCCGTGATGAAGCAATCCTCGACCAAAACCCCGGTGTCAAAGGTCTCGATCCCCATCACCGAGCGCCCCCAATGGCAGCGCCGGAAAATCATCTCGGAGTCGACCCCGCCCGAGGCCCCAGTCTCCCCGATCTTGCCGCGGTTGTCGGTAATATTACAGTCCTCGAACGAGACGCTCGAACCAAGGATGCGCAATACGCTCCCGTGTCCGGTATTCCCGCCGCGCGGCGAGTGCCCAGCACGGTGGATGTTGGTGAAGGTGAAGCTCGCACCCTCCGATTCCTCAAACAGAATTTGACCCCAGATCGCCGTCGGATCAGTCGCCGTGAAAGTGACCGGCTGCGTCGCCGTGCCCAGGCTGTTGATAGTCCCCTGCACGATGATGTCCTTGCCCGCCGTGCTCTGTGGAGTGGCATCACCATCAACGAGGACCAAAGTTCCGGGAGCGACATTCAAAACATGGCCAGCCGGCACCGTAACATCATCGGTAATGCGCACGACGCCCGACCAGTTACTGATCGCTCCTGCCAAGACGCCCGAGACATTCGCCGGCGAAGGTGTCAGGGTGAGACTTGTGACAGCTTTGCTCACGCTCTGGCCGCCGGACATCGCGGTGAGGGTAAAATCCCCGGGGTCAAGCCCGGAGCCTGCGATCTGGGTAATCAATTCGAGATCAAAACTGATATCGGAACTGGTGCTGTCACCCTGTTTGATCTCCACCGCGACGGTGTTCGTGCCGGTCACGAATAAGGCGGAAGAGAGCCCGTTGAAGGTTTGGAAATTCTCACTCGGCGTATCGTCTCCGTCCACCGTGTAGTCGTCGAAGGCCATATTCGAAGCCATGTTCGAGGTTCTGAAAAACTCCGTGCCATTGATATAGATCGTAGCACCGTCGTCGTATTTGAGTCGCATGTCGACGCCCGTCAAGACCGAGGCGTCGTCGACTTGGAAAGTCCTCCGGAAATAAGTCGTGGCGTGTTTGTTTTGGTTGTTACCACCGAAGCTCACTTCGGTGTCCTCGTCTCCATCCCCGTATCCGAGCTCTGCAGGCCCCGCCGACCACCCCGAATCGTCGAACCCTACGCCGCGCCACGCCCTCCCTTGGTCGGCGCCGTCATCAAGGTAACTCCAAACGCTCCCGGGCGACAAGACGGTCACTGGCGTCCCACCCGCCGCCCCCCCTACGGAGACCAATACGGTGCCGAGCCCGTTGCGCACACCAATCGTATTCGGCGTGAGCAATACGCCGGGGACGCTAGCACTCAGGGTCGCCGTGGTCTCCCAGACGTCGCGGGCGTATGCCCCATCGGGGTTGCGAAAATCGACGCGCACCAAAAACGGGACCCCCGGTTGGTAGTTGTCGCGAGTCGTGATGCGCATCGTGCCCTGCGAGGGATTTCCAGTAAGCGTCCCTGATACCTGCGTTGTAAACCCAGTGTCGTTCCAAACATAGAGAAACTCCTGTCGGAGAAGAACGCCAGTCCCGTCCCGGCCGTCATGGAAGGTGACCGATACGCAGTTCAGACCCGGTTTCAAGACGAGCCCGCCACCTTCCGGAACCGCCAGTTGCCATGTCCCCGCGCGCGCATCGAGGGTCGCGCGTTGACCATTGACTAGGACCGAGCGGGTAAAGGCGGCGTGAAAGTTGCCGCTGAAGGTTACGCTACCATCTGTCGTCCGACCATATTCCTCGATCGAATCTGGCAAGTCTGTCCCCGCCGAGTAGCTCACAGGGATCTGCGCGACGACACCCGCGCGGCGGGCGGTGACGAAATCCTTCATCTCCTCCACCACGTTGGCAGAGGCAAAGCCAGCAACCGCGCGATCGATAATCGGATCAATCCGTTCAGCCTTGAATCTTGTCTCAAGTAACTCGAGGCACTTCGCGTAGTAGAGCGGCACGATATCCGGGTGGTTAAGAAACTCCTCTAAACCGTCGATCTGATCGTAGGTGAAAAGCGAAAGGTTTGGGCTGCCGCCTCGCGTCCCCTGGTCGAGCACGGTATCGAGGTCATGAGGCACTAGCTTGAATCGCGGGTCCAAGACGCCCCGGTAGAGGGCAAAATCGTCCCCCTTGCCAGTCGTCAGTCCACCCTCGCGGTTACCAACCAGAGAATCGACGGCCAGAAAGTGCAACCACTGGTCGATGTCGAGCACAGCAGAAACATCCTCAAAATAGGTCTCCACCGGCGAATTGTTCAGCGCGTCGGTCAGAGCAATCAGGTCAGACCAATCGTCCTCGGAACCGTTGGTCTGCTTAAAATAGGTATTTTGGTAATCGGCTGGGGCAGTCCCCTCATACTTGAGGTCACCCTCGTCGCCGGTCACATCGTCATCGCGCACCTGATAGAGGTTACCGTTTGGATCGAGCGGCCAATGTTCGGCTGTCAGTTCGGAATCGAGCGACTCGGTACGGGCGTAGGCTCCATACATTCTTGGGCCGCCGGGCTGAGAGAGATCAATCCCGTTGATTCGGAGTTGTACGGGGATGCTGTCGGCCGTCTCGATGCCTAACCACTGGTAGAGCCAGCTGCCGGCGACCTGTGAATGGACAAACTGGCAGTTAAATTTGATCGAGGTCAAACCCTCCCAAGCGTCGTCACTTCGAAATTTCACCAGGTGGTTATTCGGCGGACCTTTTCGGCTGGAGGCGCCTCGGTTACGAACCGCCGCCAGATACCGCACTCGGGTGCTCGAACTCTCGCTGCTGATGTAGGTGCAATTCATCTCAGCATTGCTGTTCGATTGGTTGTTGATCGTCCCGATCTCTTCGAGTTCGGCTCGCTCACCCTCAGACATGATCAGGTAATACGTCGGTTGCGCCCCAGGCGCGCAGACGGCGAGCGGATCGTAGGAATCGTCGACCTGGTAAAGCGCGTTCGCAAAGTGACCACCACCCTGAACCTCTGCCGGCCAGCTCCGGGAGTTCACACCATCATCGGCAAGCACGTAGAACTCGACGATCGCCCCGTCGGATTGCGCAGGCACCTGCGCCGAGAAGCGGTCGGTTCCGTCAAAGCCCATCGGGACAGGGTTGAACGTCGGCGTCCCATCAAGCCGCCAGAACAATGTCACCAAAGCTCCGGCCAGCGGCGCTTCGTCGCGCAACTCGACCTCGACGGTGACAGGATCAGAAGCGCTCGGTATGCCCGGCGTATGGGCAACATTTGAAATGAGAGGGGCAACGTCCGTTGCCGCAATCGAGTTAGCACTACCAGGTGTGCCTCCCGCCAATGCCGAACTGCTCCAGTTCTGTCCGTTGTTGCTGGTCAGGGAGGGGTTGATCAACTCCAACGACATACCAGCGCCATCGTGTTGCGCCTCCCAGGTCCAGCCCTCGTGCCCGCGATCGAGCGGCCCGCGGGCACGCCTTGCCCAATCCCCTTCGTCGGCGTAGTCCACCTGATCGATCTCCAAACCCGCCGCATCGCGCAAGCGGATCGTCTCCCCGGAATTCGAAAGCCGCCCCGTCCAGGGCCCAAGCGCCGGCGGGGCACCCGGGTTGTTATCGGCGAAAGTCGCCGGATCAGCGGCCACAATCAGATAACCGCCAGCAGGGATCGACGTGATAGGAAATAAAAATTCCACCCCTGCGCTAATCTGCCAGCCGGTGAGTAACGCCTCAGCCGCATCCGGGTTGTAGATTTCGATCCATTCTGCCGCGATATCCTCTGCTCCAGTCGGGCTGGGTTCATGGTAGTAGATCTCGCTCATCACTGGAGCCGCGCTCGTAAGAACGGGCGCCATCGCAAAAAATGAGAAGAAGGCAGAGAGAAGCCAACAGGAACGCTTCGTGGGGTTGAGCATAGGGGGAAGAGGAGGAGGCTCTGAACGCGGGAAAAATAGAGCGCTACATACTCCAGAATGTTTAGAGCTTTCAAGAACTGGAGGCAACAGAATTCACCCCCGAAAAGCAGGGGCCGCGATCTCTTGAAGACACTTAGATCAAGCTCTTAAGTTTGACGACAATGGCAGCCTCCCCAATAAGAAAAATCCTAGAAAAAGGCCTAGCAATAGGCGATTAGATATAATTATCTTGTTTGTATGAACACGCAGTTTGCCACTTTTATTTTTCGGTGCTCCATACTGATACCGCTAGCGCTAGGGGGGGGACTTAGCTCTCTCTTAAGCGCTCCAACACGGGTGCAAGTTGATGGTTTTCTTGATAATGTGTTTCCGGAAAACACTCCCAATTCGACGAGAGATTGGAGATTGGAACAGGCCTTTCCTTCGGGTGGGGTCGGTGGAATTGTATTTGATGAACCAATGGGCTTTGTTGCGGTTCCAGATAATCCGGCCAAGTATGTGTGGGGCAAAAAAGGCCAAATTTGGCTGATGGAAGATGGCTTTAACGAAGACCTCAAACAAGTTGCCCTCGATATTCGATCCAAGACTTCGACGACCGGTGAAGCAGGCCTGCAGTCCATCGCGCTTCATCCGGAATTCGGACAGGTTGGCTCGCCCAATCGCGGCTACATTTACCTTGTCCACAATACGATTCAAGACTGGTCCCCCCCCAAGCCGTCCTATGCTCTACGTTGGCGCCTCGCTCGCTATAACGTCATCGATCCCGACAACAGTCTTATCATAGATCCAACTTCTGAGTTAATCCTCGTCGACCAATATACCAGACACATTCACCACGGCGGAGCTCTTTTCTTTGGTCCCTTGGATGGCTTCCTCTATTTCTCAGTGGGTGATGGGGACACCGCGGAAAATTCCCAGCAGATTGACCTGCGCCTTTTCGGTGGAATCTTTCGTATCGACGTCGATATGAACCCTGCACTTAGTCACCCCATTCCAAAACAGCCGTTGGATGGTATTACCGCGGAGTATTACATCCCGAACGACAATCCCTTTGTGGGAGTCCCCGGGGCTCTTGGCGAGTTTTACGCCTTGGGCCTGCGCAATCCCTATCGCGTGACCGCCGACCGGCAGACTGGTGCCATTTTTGCCGGTGATGTGGGTGGGAATCGGCTTGAGGAAATCAACCAAATCGTGGCGGGTGGAAACTACCAGTGGAAATATCGCGAGGGTCATCATGTGTTGTCGCCGCCGCCCAATCCGATGATCGGTATTGATCAAGCTCCCATCCATGTATTTGGGCACGACTTGGCCAACGCCATTATCGGGGGATTTACTTATCGAGGTTCGGCTTACTCAGGCGAACTCGATGGGCGCTACCTTTTCGCAGTCTTGGGTAGTGGTATCATCTATTCACTCGAAGACCCTCAAAACGGCAGCTATGATCTCTCCGCGCTTGCGGAAATGCCACAGGCCCCGCCGCCCAATTTCCGCAGAGCTGCCATGGTGGGGTTTTCTGAGGACGAGGAGGGGGAACTCTATGTCGCCCAACTCGACCCCAACGGCAAGATTTTCAAGTTGGTCAAAAACGACGAAGAAGGTCCGGCATTTCCTCTGCTGCTTTCGGAGACCGGCGCTTTTACTGACACGGCCAATATGGTGCCGGCCCCTTTCCTCATACCATATGACGTGAATTCGCCCCTGTGGTCAGACGGCACGCTAAAGAAGCGCTGGGTGGTGATGCCAAATGATGGCGCCCCGTATCAGCCCAGCGTAGAGCAAGCTGTTTGGACCGAGAAATATGAGTGGTTCTTTCCACCTGGCACGGTGTTCGTAAAACACTTCGAACTGCCTGTCGATGACGGCGATCCTTTTGTCATTCGGCGCTTAGAGACGCGTTTCCTCGTCCTCGATAACCAAGGAAAATCCTATGGACTGACCTACCGCTGGCGCCCTGACCACAGCGAGGCAGATCTCGTTGACGTAGATGGCTTGGAAGAGGCTATCGAAATCGTTACTGTTAATGACCAAACTCGCACTCAGACTTGGGCTTACCCTAGTCGTAACCAGTGCATGCAATGTCACACTCCACAGACACACTACGTTCTCGGGGCAAACACCCGCCAGCTCAACCGTACGATTGACTACGAAGCGATAAACGAGAACCAGCTGCTATCTTGGAGCGAAGCTGGCCTTATTCAGGGACTTACACTCAACGATCTCGAAAAAGCTTCCGCTCTCGTTGAGCTAGATGATGTAGCACCACTGGAGGACAAGGTGCGGTCGTACTTAGATACCAACTGCGCCCATTGCCACCAGCCAGGTGGCGGACGCGCACTCTTTGACGCCCGCTGGGATACTCCGGTGGTTGCTCAAGGGTTCATCAACGGACGGACTTTCGAGACTTCCGATAGCATCCTCGTTGTGCCAGGCGATCCGGCAGGCTCCTATATTTATCAGCGCCTAAGTACCCTTGGAATCTCACAGATGCCTCCGCTCCCGAAAAACGCCCTCCACGGCGAAGCAATCAGTGCCTTACACGACTATATCCTGCAGTGGGATTTAGATGGCTCACTCTCTGAATCATGGGAGCAGACCCACTTAGGCACGACTTACCAGAAAGGATTCGCGCGCCACAAGGACGGTAAGTTTGAGTTGGGTTCTGCCGGATTCCTCAACAGCTCGCAGGATAATATCCTGTTAGTCCACCAAAGTATAGAGGGCGACTTTGAGTTGATTGCAAAAGTAAGCGAGCCCCGGCTCAACGGGACCAACAAAATCACCCTCGCCGGATTGATCGCGCGAGAGAACTTAACCCCGGGCTCGCCTATGTTCAGCGTCATCAACACTGGCGTGATCCGTCCAAGCTTTCGCATCTGGGGCCGAAAGACACAGAACGTCAATATCGACACTCGCATAACCGCGAGCAACTCGAACTTGCCCTATCTACGCTTAACACGCAACGGCGACATCCTTCGTGGATACTACTCGAGAAATAGAACGACTTGGACGCTGGCCCATACTGGAGCAAATTACTTGCAGAGCGGTCCACTCGAAGTTGGCATGTTCCTTGGTGGCCACACTGATGCCGGCAAGGAGATTAACTCACTTACTTTCGATCAGGTCAGTTTGGATAAGACCACTGTTAGCGTCGTTGCCGTTGATGCGGTAGCGGTTGAAGGCAGTGCTGACAACGGAGGAGAGTTGCGATTCACGCGCTCCGGCCCACTCGACGACATTCTCGTCCTCCGTTTGAGTTGGTCTGGCGTGGCCGCCAACAGCCATGATGTAGCCCTGATGCCCGCCGTGTTGACATTCCAGCCCTCGGAAAATTCGCTCAGCCTATCAGTAGACGCGCTCGCTGATAACGAGGAAGACCCAGCGGAGGCGCTCACCGTCACTATTGCCCCAGACAGCCGATTCGTCATAACTAAATCAAGTGCCACCGTTGGGTTGGGCGAGAGTACTTTCGATGGCTGGCGCGCCTTATGGTACAGCCCGGCTGAGTTATCCAACAGCAGCGTCTCGGGGAAACTGGCGAATGGTGACAAAGACGCCTACAACACTTGGATGGAATTTTTCCTCGGCACTAATCCAAAATTAGCTGAGGGCGAAGTTGTTACCGCATGGATTCAGAACAACGCTCTTTATATGCGCTACCCGCAAAACCTCTATGCCGGAGCCCCAATAGGAAAGATTACGGCTAGCACGACGCTTGGCTCGTGGGTAGATACAACCGTGATCGACGTGGAGAGCGAGATCATTGGCATGCAGGAATGGAAAACTGTGCGTGATTTACGTTCCATCGACAATAATGAGACATTGTTTCTACGCTTGGAGGTTGACACTCCCTGATCCGATAAGAGCAGCTTTTTTAGATGTCGTTATCAATACGCAGCTCGGTAACTTCGCGTCGAAGACGGACCAGTTCCTGCGCTTCGGCAGAGTCGCCTCCGAGCAGCGCACGGGCGGTGGATTGGATAACCTCGTGGGCCTTCCCCGCGTTCTAGCGGATCTCGCCGCCACGCGGCACTCACCTGAATCGGACTCATTCCAGTTTTGCCAAAGACAAAACGAAAAGTCCCAGAATTGCCACCCGCATCCTGGTTTAAGCGCTCGATGTTGATCGGAGGAGAATCTCCGTGAAGGTATCATTGGGCACCAGGCTGCCATTGTTTAATTGAATTGATCCGCCTTAAGTGATGGCCACCGAACCGGCAATGGTGAGAGCATGATTCCCGTCGACCTACAGTCTCCCACTACTCACATTGAGCCCCGCAATGGCACTCGATTCGACCAAGATAACAGTGGCACTATTTGAAATCTTCACCGAATCAAAGGCGTTCACAGCTTTAGATGCCAAAAATATACCGAGATAGAAGGACTAGAAGCATTTCTGCTCCATGCCTTGTAATCTTTCCTTTCGGCCGATTTTTCAGGAGCTAATCAATCGAAGATTTCGGCCTTGAATGATCTCTTTCTTCATCGTGTCTTGGTCGTCGTCCTCGATCGACAGACATGCTATTCCTCAGAGGTTGATGAACTACTTACAACGGCTTATCCCAACTCTCTTTGGCATGCGAGTGCTACGGAAATCTCAAAATACGGGTTATCTCCTTCCCGGGTTGCGCGATCGCTTCGTTGTCATCCTTTCGGAGAATCCCGATTCGCCCAAAGGGTTCCGCCTCGCCCTCACACAAACCTTCTGTGGACCTATCCTGCATTTTACACTTTTCGCAGCACTCGTTTCATTCGCCGGAGCGCAGTCCCGCGGTGAAGCGAGCTCCTTCCCTCCGTCCAAAGATTTCGCGGTGGAAACGGTAGCAACGGACCTGTCGAACCCCATGGAAATGGCCATCGCCGGCGACCTCGTTTTTATTGCAGAGCTGCACGGCAACATCAAGGTCGTCGACCTCACGACTGGCATCACACGGGTAGTCGCCCACCTGGAGGTGGATTACCGCAAAAAAGGTCCAAGATGGAGCTGGGATGTCGAATCCGGTGTTCTTGGGATCGCCGTAGATCCCAATTTCGACACGAACAAATGGGTCTACCTTTGCTACACGCAGCCGGGCGGTGAGTCCGTAAAACACGATCACGTGGTGTCACGGTTTCGTTACGAAAACGGACTCTTGAACAAGGCGACCGAGCAGGTCATTCTGAAAATCCCGGCGCTCCGGGATCAGGACCGAATTCATGAAGCCGGCTCCTTGGCTTTTGGTCCCAGAGGAAACCTGTATCTCAGTAGCGGCGATAATCAGGATCACACCCAATACCTGTATTCGGCACGAACTTCGACCAACAGCGCGGTCTTGAACGGAAAGATCCTGCGCGTGCGGCCTGGAGAAAACGGGGGCTACACCATTCCGCCCGGCAATCTCTTTCCTCCTGACATGCCAAACACCCGCCCGGAAATCTATATCATGGGCTGTCGCAACCCGTTTCGGATCGCGATTGATCAACGAACGAGCCATCTCTACTGGGGCGAAAACGGGCCGGCTGATTACTATTGTGGGAACCTGAAGAACGTCGATCAAAAGCTCTTACCGCTGGGTTACGACGAATTCAACCAAGCCCGAAAAGCAGGATTCTATGGTTGGCCGTTCTTCATCGGGCCAAACGAAAGCTACCCAAGCTACGACTTCGACACAAATTCGGTCACGGGTGCCTTTGATCCAAAGAAACCCCTCAATGATCTGAAGGAAAACACGGGTGTCAAAGAGTTGCCTCCGGCGCAACAGCCGATGATTTGGTATAGTCATCCCCCGTCAAAGAATTTCCCGTCATTGGGTCGAGGTGGTGCCTCAGCAATCGGGGGACCGGTGTATTACCACGACGAAACCCGTCAAGCTGATGCCGGCGGGTTGCCGAACTCATTCGATCATCACTGGTTCATTGCCGATTACGCGCGAGGCTGGGTCAAGGTGGTGGAGTTGGACGAAAATGAAAATAGGGTCTCGATCAAACCCTTTCCCACGGACCATCAGTTCCAGACTCCCATCAATGTGAAGTTCAACCGAAACGGACAACTTTTTGTCCTGCAGTATGGCAAGGGCGGCTGGGACCCTAACAACGGCGGGAGCCTGCTGCGTATCAGCCATCGCATCGATGGTGGGCTGGCGGGAAATCAAGTGGTCGCAGTGCGCACCCTCAGAGGACTGCCCTCCAAACATCCAGGCACCGCGCTAATGCGACAAAATAACTGTGCGGCCTGCCACCAGGATGAGGGCATGCTAATTGGGCCATCGTTCCAAAAGATCATCGAAAGGTACGAACCCCTTACGACGAGGAAAGACTACCTAATGGAGCAAATTCGAAATGGCAGCAAGGGAGTGTGGGGGGAGCTCTACCAAATGCCGGGCCACCCCTACTTAAAAAAAGACCAGATTGAGCAGATCGTGAACGCCATGCTCGCGCTCCAGATAGCCAAGCACACGGCCAACAACCGGCCCGTCGCTCTCGCAACTCCGGCCAGCAAACAGTATCCTGGGACAGGCTCCACCGAGCTGGTCGATGGCATCATGGGTGATGAAAGCGATCTCAAAAACGATTGGCTTGGCTTTGAGGGCGATGATCTGACCGCAACGATCGACCTTGGCAAAACGATGTCGATTCACGAACTGGGGCTTTCCTCATGTCAGGTGACAACGTCAGGGGTGTTCCTGCCATCGACTGTCGAATTTCTGATTTCAAGCGACGGCAAGACCTTCCAAGCGGTCGCCCTCATCAAGCATGAAATTCCGGTTAAACAGCCCACGGAAAATCTCACCTTATCGACCAAAATTAACCCAATTAAGGGGCGCTATATTCGGGTCCATGCCAGGAATCTCGGGACCATCCCCGACTGGCACCAGGCCAAGGGTCGCAAGGCCTGGCTATTCGTCGACGAGATTCTGGTGAACCCACTGAATTGAGTCGCGATTTAAGAAAAGCGGTGTCCGAAAGTGGGGCAGAGCAGATCGGCGCAGGAATTGCTCGCATCTTGATGCCATTCGGGGGGCTTGAAGTTACGTCAACAATTCGGGCAAGGGACCTCGTTGAAGGCCCTTTGCAAGATTAACGTCGAGACGCCCGAACTGATCCTGCGGCTTTCCCACCGCATGCATCAAAGTGTTGTAGAGATTGGCGATCGTTCGGTGACCTTCGGTTCCATAACCGGGATATTGTAAATAGCGTCCGCCACGTCCCGCCAGTCCGCCTAACAAGATGAAGGCCATTCCAGGCAACTCCCGTGGTGTTTCTCGGCCGCATCACTGAGGTAGACGATGAGCGTATTGTCTAATATCGTGCCGTTCCCTTCCGGCACGGCTTTGAGCTTAATCGCCACGCGACCGATCTGGTCGAGATGGAACGTGCGGATCCGGCGGCGGGCTTCGACCGGCGTCATCCCATTGACTGACTCCGCGTGTCCCAGGCCGTGAACATATTTGGAAATTCTCAGGCCACGTTACGTCCAAGGTATCGGCGCGAACTGTTACGACATTTGAGATCCCCGAAATCAGGCCGGCACCTGCCATGTCGAAGTGAGCTTCCAGACGGTCTGTTTCCACCTCTGAAATGTATTTGTCAGTGACCTCGGGTGTCTGCTTTCGGATTCTGGATTCCATTCCCTTCAATCGTCGACTTCGATCCTGCAGGCCCTCGAACGCTCCCAGATAATGATCCAGCTTCTCCCGATCCGCGTTCCCAATCGCGCCTTGGATTCAGCGAAGTTGAAGCTCCCGCACTTAAAACTACCTCAGCGGCGGAATCCCCAATTGCGAGGGAAGCGCGGTCCGTGGTCGCCAGGTTAGGATTTCGGGGTCACCATCGGTGACGAGAACCGTGTGTTCGAAGTGGCTGGATGGGCGTCGATCGGACGTTGAAACGGTCCAGCCATCATCGAGCCAATCGACGGTGCCAACTCCAGCGTTGATCATGGGTTCAATTGCAAGAATCATTCCGGCCTTCAAGATCGGCGACTTACCGCCCGGATCATAGTTAGGGACTTGCGGCTCTTCGTGAAGTTGACGGCCGACGCCATGCCCAACGAGATCCTTGACCACCGTGAAGCCAAAACGACTCACATAATCTTCGACCGAAGCACAAAGCTTATGAAGAGGTTCCCCTGCCCTTGCGTGTGAGATTGCTACAAACAGTGATTCTTCAGTCACGGCGAGCAGTCGCTTCTGCTCGCCATTGATTGTCCCAACGGGAACGGTGAGGGCATTGTCGCCAATCCATCCCTGGCGTTTGACGCCGACGTCCAACTTGACCAAATCTCCATCAACAATCACGCGATCGCCCCCAATGCCGTGGACCACCTCCTCGTTCATGGAAATGCAAGTGTAGCCAGGGAAGTCGCGGTATTTGTGAAAGGCACTTCCCACCTTGTGCTCAACCATCAGAGTGAGGGCATACTCATCCACTTCGCGGGTCGTCTTTCCGGCTTCAATAAAAGCTGCCGTGCGCTGAAGAACATCGCTCGCGACCTTTCCGGCCTCGCGCATTTGCCCGATCTCCTGCTTTGACTTAATGGGGATCTTGGAACGCTTGGCCATGACTCAATGAGTTAGAGGGTCAAAGCGAAACGGTCAAGACGAAGCGCTTCTACCCGCGAACCCGGGCATAGACTTCATCGGGTGAACCAGTGCCATTCACGATTCTGGCGCACAACAAATCACAATAGTAGGTGATGGTCGGAATGACGAGACGACGGTATTCCGAAAGACGATTCTCAAAGTTCGCTGAGACATCGTCAGCCCTGGGGGCCAATCTGCCATCGCACTTCGGACATTGCTTCCCCTCACCTTCGCGAGCGACGCGATGGCAATCTTCGCACTCCAATCGACACGCCACGCGACGACGAAGTTCGTCATCCGGCACATGAAGGACAATCGCCTGGGGCGTGAATTCGAGAGCTTCATCGAGAGCCTCCGCTTGTAGAACAGTGCGCGGGAAGCCATCGAGCAACCACCCGTTGTCTTGCTTTCCAAGCCACTCGAGAACCATGGGAATCATGACATCATCAGGGACATACTCACCACAGTCCAAAAAAGGGCGGGCGAGCTTTCCGAGCTCCGTGTCATCGCGAAGGGCGCGCCGTAAGAGCGCGCCCGTCGATAGATAAGCAAGGCCGTTTTCCTCGGCGAGGCGTCGGCCCTGGGTCCCCTTTCCCGACGCCGGAGGGCCGAGGAAGACGAGGCCCCGTGACTTCATTTACTGATTGATGAAGAAGGCCACGATGGCAATGAGGACGATCACCGCCAGAGCCAACCAGATATAGAGGATGGATGAACTGGAAGCCTGCTGACCGGAAACCTGCCGTTGCTGGCGGCCCTTGATCTTACCCTTACGGAGGAAGCCATCATATTGACGCTGCAAGAGATGAGTCTCGATCTGACGCATCATATCGAGAAGAACACCAACCAGAATGAGAAGACTCGTGCCACCAAAGAAGGAAGTCACGAGTCCGCCGGGTTGCAGACCAAGAGAAAGAGCCACAAAATACGGCATCATGAAAATCAGGGTCAAGAATATCGCGCCAGCAAAGGTGAGGCGGGTCATGGTGTAATCCAAGAAATCCGAAGTCGGTTTTCCGGGACGCACCCCCGGAATGTAACCGCCACCACGCTTCAGGTTCTCAGCTACCTCCGAAGGCTGGAACATCGTCGCAACCCAGAAGAAACTGAAGAAAAAGATCATGAATCCGGAGAGGAAGTAAAACCAGATATCGTTTGGCGAGAGAATCTGATTCATTTTGAAGATCCAGTCGCTACCGGGGAACATTTGTCCGAGAAGCTGGGTCGGAAGCTGGAGAATGGCAGTCGCAAAAATGACGGGCATCACACCAGCGTAGTTCACCTTCAGAGGAAGATATTGGGTGCCACCGGACATTTCACGGCGTCCCGCCACACGACGGGCGTATTGCACGGCTATCCTTCGTTGCCCCTGGGTGATCGAGACAATGGCCGCGATGACAAAAAGGAAGAACACAACAAGGAAAACAATAAGCAGCGGACTAAAAGGGTTTTCACTACGCTCAACAACAAACTCGTTCCAGAGGTTCACCATCACGCCGGGAAGTGCCGAAATGATGTTCACAGAAATGATCAAGGAGATGCCATTACCAATACCTCGTTCGGTAATTTGATCACCAATCCACATTAGGAAAAGAGTGCCGGCCACGATAATGAGAACCGTCTGGGCCACAAAGCCGCTTCCGAATGCCGGAACCAAATCCTGACCGGTGTTGGTGATGGCCAGCCCGATTCCTTGAAGGAGCGGGTTGCTCTCAGGATTTTCGAGTGACTTGGCTAGGAAGAATCCTTGAACCGTCGCAATGGCAATGGTCACGAAGCGGGTCCATTGATTGATTTTTTGCTGCCCCCCGTCCTCTTTCTTGAGACGAGCCAACTTGGGAACAACCGCACTCAACAGCTGCATCATAATCGATGCCGAAATATAGGGCATGATTCCCAGAGCAAAGAGCCCCATGCTAGTGAGGCCACCACCGGAGAAGACGTTCAGAATCGCGCCAACGCCACCACCGGCTCCATCTTCATTGTTCTTCTTGTTAATCTCAATGAACTCACGGATGACATCCATGTTCACGCCGGGGAGCGGAAGGTGGACCCCAAGACGCACGATCACGATCATGGCCATGGTGAAAAGGATGCGGTCCCGGAGTTCGGGGATTTTCCATGTGTTAGTAAATGCGGAAATCATGATGATTTAAGTGTCGGGTAATTTATTCGGAGGATCCCTCTCCGCTCATCGGAGTGGGATTATGATGAGCTGTTAGAGCCTTCGCGAGTTCGTGTGTGTTTCTTCCAGATTGGAAGAGCTTTTCCTGAGCATTTTGAAAAGCTGCTGTTGCTTCCGAGAATTTAGACTGACCTGCAACATTCGCACGATCCTCGTCTTTTCGCTCGCTCAAAGCTTCAGCAAGTTGAATTTTCAGCTGTTTAAGCTCACCACCAAGTGCGGCGATCTTCTCTGCAGCTTCATTTTGGTCACCACCTTCGGCGACCTCATTAATCACAGCGGTCATCTCATTGAAGACGCGGGTCTGCTCCTTCATGATGGCTGTCGGAGAATCCTTGTCTTCTCCGCAGGAGGAGAGAGTCAGGAATCCCAAAAACGCAAAAAACGCTGCAGCCCGGTAAACCGGGCCCAACGTGAAAATTGCATGAGAAGAGTTCTTCACCAGAGTGTGGGAGAAGTCCCGGCACTTAGAGCTCCAGGGAGCCGCCGGCTTTCTCGATTTTCTCTTTTGCGGAAGCACTTGCTTGATCAACCGTGACCTTCATGGCCTTGGTGATCTCACCTTGTCCGAGGACCTTGACTTTGTCGCACTGTCCTTTGACAAGTCCGACTTCGCGGAGGGTCTTCTCGTTCACTTCAGCGTCGGCATCGAAGTAGTGTTCCAACTGAGAAACATTGACGATGGCGATGGTGTCGCGGAACTGGAGGTTGGAGAAACCACGCTTTGGAAGACGACGGGCGAGAGGCATCTGACCGCCCTCGAAACCGGGACGGACGCCACCGCCGGAGCGGGACTTCTGACCTTTGTGGCCTCTACCGGAAGTCTTACCCAGACCGGAGCTCTCTCCGCAACCAAGACGCTTCTTACGATGCTTGGCTCCAGGATTGGGCTTGAGATTATGAAGATTCATTTTTTGAAATGTGTTTCAGGATTCTGAAGGAAACCAAATTAGATGGCCTTCTCCTTCTTCTTACCGCGGAGGGCGAAAACGTCCTCCTTGTTGCGGAGCATGGTGAGAGCCTTAATAGTTGCCTTGACCACGTTGGCGTGGTTGTTGGAACCAATAGACTTGGCGAGAACGTCGTGAATGCCAACGGCTTCACAGACAGCACGGACACCACCACCAGCAATGACGCCGGTTCCGGGTGAAGCGGGCTTAAGCAGGACCTTACCACCACCAAACTCAGCGTATACTTCGTGGGGAATGGTTGGGCCGTTGAGCTTGACCTTTTGGAGGCTCTTGGTGGCGATACCAGAGGCCTTCTTGATGCACTCGGCAACTTCGTTGGCCTTTCCGAATCCGAGCCCAACTGAGCCTTTTTCGTTACCCGAGACGACGAGAGCAGAGAAGCTGAAGCGACGTCCACCTTTCACCACCTTAGAACAGCGGTTGATGAATACGACCTTTTCAGTGAGTTCATTGCCTTCGGAATCCGTGGGAGCAGCTTCGCGCGGACGACCGCCGAAACCACCACGTTGGTTTCCACCGCCCTGGCCAGGACCGCCTCCACGATTGAATCCACCGCCGCCACGATTGTCACCGCCGCCACGATTGTCACCGCCGC
>JAPKDJ010000039.1 GCA_026421245.1 Akkermansiaceae bacterium
GCGGGACTCTAGTGCCTACGGCCAACTTGTAAAGAGGGAGTTTTCACCAATCGACAGGCTTAGAATTGTTGAAGGACCAAGATATGAATCTGCCTACCGCAATCATGGGAGGGCATTCAATACGATTCGGCTACCAAGACGCTGGCCGCCAAAATCTTCCAAAAGCAATATCTACAACGGCCTCCTCTGCGGAGCTAAACTGATCGATTCCCCTCCGCAACGCCCCCCGGGCTGGATCAACTCCTCGGCGACGAAAGACCAATCCTCACCAAAGTGATGAACTACCAGGAAATCGTTTCGGGGTCAGAGCCTCAAATCAAGAAGGCGCTCGCTCGAATCGAAAAAAATTCCACAGCTCTCAATCCACGGTTCGTTCAACGAAGCCCAAGCACTCCCATCCCTCTTGCAACAAACACCATGATTGCAGGGAATTTTTGGCACTGCCCAACAGGGTCACCTCCCGACTCGGAGTTCCGTGTATATGGACTCGAGAAAGTCAAACCCAAAGCGGGCACCTGCAAACTCAGCTTTGTCTCCGATCATGCCAGGACTGTCGTCATCAATGATTACTGGTTTTTTTCCAGAGTTGGCATCGTTCTCGAAAAAACCTCATCCATCGTGGCGGACTCCTTCACGAGTGATCAACCATTGAATTGGTGGATCGGAAAATCCCCGAGTAACCTCTAATTACTCGACTTAATAATCTTGTTATCCGTATTCAAAACGTGACGTGACGGAATGATTCGCTCTGCGGAAATCCCAAATGCCATGATGGTGACACACTCGTTCTTCTTAATTAAATGAGCGGCCCCTCCATTCATGATGATGTGACCGGTTCCTGGATCACCTGCTTGCACATAAGTCTCCAGCCGATTTCCTGACGTCATCGATGTCACGAGCACTCTCTCTCCTTCCCAAAGCCCCGCAGCCTCCATCAGATCAGAAGGGATTTCGATACTGCCCTCATAGTCGATATCTGCCTCCTTGATAATGGCACGATGGAGCTTGGACTTCAGTTGAATGCGCTGCATGGGGAGACGAAAGAAGGAATGAGCCTACCGGTCAAGCGATGAGAAATTCCGGCATTGAAAAAAAATATCCCTCCCCGTATCATATTACCGACACCATGAAGATTTTAGTCCCCCTCATTTTCGGGTTGGCCGCGCCCCTTCTGTCTGCTCAGGAGATCGAGCCCGCAATTCCTCCGCTGGCTCAAAAGAAAGCTCTTCAATGGATGCTCAATTCCGACCCTGAAAAGAGGGCCGCTGCCTACCGGACCTTCCAGCTCTTCGGCGATGAAG
The DNA here is from genome assembly GCA_026421245.1 of Akkermansiaceae bacterium. Lineage (GTDB taxonomy): Bacteria > Verrucomicrobiota > Verrucomicrobiia > Verrucomicrobiales > Akkermansiaceae > SW10. The sequence continues at coordinate 1,302 of JAPKDJ010000039.1, forward strand.
GAGGGTCCATCTACCGTCGAACCCTTGAAAAGGCCCGAGAACTCCACGGGAGCAAACTCGCCGACCTTCTCGACAACGAACGCACAAACCCATTCTCGGAGCTTCCTGAAATCTCCGAAGAACTCAAAACCGAGCGCGACCGAATCTACGTCCTCATCAAAACTGACTACAAAAAAGCGGCAGATAAAATCCAAATGCTCCACCGCGAAGTTGGCTCACTGAAAAAACTCAATCAAAAGGCACGGGAGATCGCAGGAAATGATCCTGAGACGCTCGACAAATCAGTCGAAATCATCGCCTCTTCTCTGGCCGAAATCATCCGCGAGATCAACATCATTGATGAGGTCGAAGTGGAACGAGAAAAACCCGACCTCGATGCCGCTCTCAAGGAAGTCTACGAAGGTGAAGTCTATCTCAAAAACCGCGATGCTGTTGGCAGGATTCGCAAGGAGATTGCAGCCCTCACATCGGCCCGCGCAGTCAATGATGCCGCCGAATGGGCAAACAGCTCACAGAAGTTTTTCACCCACCACCTCAACGAATTTCGCTCCCTCTTCGCTCTCACTCTACTTCGCTTGGAGGAAAAACTCTCAGACGCTGCCGTAGGGCACTCCCAGAACATGGCCGCCATGGGCTTCTTTGCACATCAGTCACCGGTCAAAGGAAAAAAATCTCCCGGCGACCGAGCCCGACTCGCCGGCTTCAAATACCGATGGTCCGGAGAAAACATCTTCATGGGCTCATCTTCACCGGTCGCAGCCTACAATGCTTGGTTTGGATCTGATGGTCATCGCTTCATCATGTTCGCCAAAGGCCCAAACCTCATCGGCATCGGACCACACGGACAGCATTGGACCATGATGACCGGATCTAAATAAATACTACCAGTGAGTATCGAAAAACGGCTGAATTATCACTTCAAGAGCGAAGAGCTTTTGAAAGAGGCCCTCTCACACCCCAGCCTTTCCTCCGAGATCCGCCCGGCTCCTCCCGACAACCAGCGACTCGAATACCTCGGGGACGCCGTCCTCGAACTCACCATCAGCACCTACCTCTATCACCGGTTCCCTGACCTCAAAGAAGGAACCCTGACCAAGCTCCGTGCTTCCGTGGTTTCCAAACCCGCACTTGCCTTGGCCGCACGACAAGTTGACCTCGGTAATGCCCTCCTCATGAGCAACGGCGAAGACGGGAGTGGAGGGCGGGAACGTGACTCCAACTTGGCCGACGCCTTCGAATCCATCGCCGGAGCAATCTACCTTGATGCCGGTCTTGAAGCAGCCGCAGAAGTCATCCTCCAACTCCTCGCCAGCCAACTCGACGAACTCAATCCCTCCCACGCCCAAGGTAACTCCAAAGGAGAGCTTCAGGAAATCCTCCAGCAAATCACTCCCGAGTCACCAGTTTATAAAGTGCTCCGGGAAGAAGGCCCGCCTCACAACCGGACCTTCATTTGCGTCGTCATCTGGAAAGACAAAGACCTTGGCCAAGGCACCGGCCTCAGTAAAAAAGCCGCAGAAGCCGAGGCTGCGCACGCAGCCCTTGAAGCGAGAATTTGGGAATAATTCCCCGCTATTAACGTAGAATTTTTTTGATCACATCCATCGGTTCCACCCCGGTAAGTCTCTGGTCCAGCCCTTGATATCGAAGCGACAACCGCTCGTGATCAATTCCCATACAGTGCAGCGCCGTCGCGTTGATCTCGTTGATGTGAACCTTATCCTTAACCGGATTGTAGGAAAATTCGTCGGTCTCCCCGATCGTTGTTCCTCCTTTGATGCCACCACCGGCCATCCACATGCAGAAGTTTTTTGGATGATGATCCCGCCCATATTGTTCTCTGGTCAACTTACCTTGAGAGTATACCGTCCGACCAAATTCCCCACCCCAGATTACCAGCGTTTCATCCAACATTCCCCGCTGTTTCAAGTCCTTAATCAGCGCCGCACACGCCTGATCCGTATCGAGACATTGGTTGCCCATTTCCTTCGGCAGGTTTCCGTGCGAGTCCCAACCACGATGCATAATTTGAACCATCCTTACTCCGCGTTCCACCAGACGGCGTGCCAACAACGCACTCGACGCAAAAGATCCCGGCGTATTCACTCGGTCCCCATACATCTCCAGTGTGGCAGGCTTCTCCTTGCTCAAATCCGTCAAATCCGGAACACTTGCCTGCATTCGAAAGGCCATTTCGTATTGTGAAATACGGGTCTGGATATCGGGATCTCCAAACTTCTCAAAGCCGCGCTGATTGAGCTTCCCCAGGGCGTCGAGCATCGACCGTCGATCCTTTCGATTCACTCCCGGAGGATTCTCGAGATACAACACCGGATCGTCTCCCGATCTTAAGACCACTCCGCTATGGCGACCCGGCAGGAAACCTGGTCCCCACATCCGGCTGAAAAGTGCCTGCGCATTCGATCCATTCGGGAAGTTCGGTGTTAAGGCCACAAAAGCAGGCAGGTTCTCGGTCTCAGCTCCCAATCCATATGAGATCCAGGATCCCATGCTTGGCTTCCCGGAAACCTCGTTTCCAGTCATGACAAAAGTACACGCTGGATCATGGTTGATCGCATTGGTATGAACAGCCTTCACCACCGCGATATCATCAACGATGCCCGCAGTGTGCGGAAGAAGTTCACTCACCCAACGACCACATTCACCGTGTTGGGAGAATTTAAACTTCGATGGGGCCACCGGGAATCTCCCCTGCCCACTCGTCATCGTCGTGATCCGGTTTCCCAAAAAATCCTTCGGCAGATCCTTATTGAATTGCTTCGCCAATCCCGGTTTGTGGTCCCAGGTATCGAGCTGCGATGGCCCCCCGTTCATATGGAGGTATATGATCGCTTTCGCCTTCCCTGCGAAATGTGGCAATCCTGGCAGCGCAGGATGAACATCCGAAGCCGCATGAGTGACACGCGGCGCCGCAATCATTGAAGCCAGAGCCGCGCCTCCAAGACGAATTCCCGTATCACCAAAGAACTGGCGACGCGTCTGTAAAAGTTGATGTTCAAAAAAAGGATTCATGGGCATTAAAATTCAGTTACGGACGATTGCTTCGTCCATGTTCAAAACAAGGTTGGCCACCAACGACCACGCCGCCAGCTCGGCGGGATCAAGATCCACTGCCGGTTTCGATTCTCCAAACTGGATCGCCTTCTTTGCCTCTTCCGGCGCGGCGCGATATTTCGCCAGGTGACTGTCAAAGAGCCCCTTCACGATCTTCAGTTCTTCCTCTCCGGGAAATCGGGCCAACACCGACAGGAAAACAAAATTGATCCGTTCTTTAAGCGCCGTTCTCTCTTTCATCGCCCTTTGGGCCAAGCCACGCGCCGCCTCAAAATGCTGCACATCATTCATCAATTGCAGGGCCTGCAGTGGCGTATTGCTCCGCTCTCGTTTTAGACAAAATTGCTCGCGCGCCGGCGCATCAAAATTCGCAAACATCGGATGCGGCGCCGTTCGTTTAAAGAAGGTATAAACCGACCTCCGATATAGATCAGCCCCCTTCCCTTGCTTGTAGGATCGAGTATTCGAACCACCAAATGCCACCGGCTCCCAGATATTGGGAGGCTGATATGGCATCGCCCCTCTTCCACCCATTTTAAGATCCATCAAACCACTCACAAAGAGGGCTTGATCACGAAGCTGTTCGGCATCAAGACGGAATCTGGGGCCCCGAGCCAGTCGGCGATTCTCGGGATCTGCATCCCAACGCGGACTCGCTGCGGCACTTTCCTGACGGAAGGTTTGCGTCATCACAAAGCCCTTAATTAATCCTTTCACATCCCACTTCTGCTCTTGGAAACGCACCGCCAAAAAATCAAGTAATTCCGGATGACTCGGCAAGTCCCCCTGCGTTCCAAAATCGTGACTCGTTTTGACCAGTCCCATCCCAAAAATCTGCTGCCAGAACCGATTCACCGCCACCCTCGCGGTGAGTGGATTTTCTGGAGAAACCAACCACCTTGCCAGGTCGAGCCGATTGGCCCGTTCGCCTGCTTTTTTAAGCGGAGGAAGCACCGCCGGAGTCATCGGCTCCACCTTTTCACCCGGTTGATCATACTCACCTCGCTTCATCACATAACTCTGTCTCGGCTTGGGGAGATCGCGAAAGACAAAGGTCGAGGGGAAGCTCCCGTCATAGGTCTTTCGCTCCTGTTTGATCTTTGCCAATGCCTCTCTCTGGGAAATGATTTCCTTCCCCAAAGTCAGGCACACATTCTCAAGGTAGTAGTCTGTTAATCGTACCAATTCCTCCGGCTTCCTTTCCTTCTCCGGCCCTTCTTTAAGCCATTGATTCAGCGGTGCGGGAATCCCCGGAGCAGGCTTTCCTTTCTGCAATTTTCTCCAAGCGATGAAGGAAGCCTTTGGATCACTCGCAAGATCCTTGCGACCCAATACCCCGAACTTATCGAAGTGAGCGGTCCCCCCATGAACAGTAAACGCAAAGCCAACCACCTCCATCCCCGCCTTAAGTCCCATCTGTTCTCCTGACACCTCTAACCTCACCCACTTGCCGGCTTCTGGAAGCGGTCCCGCCACGAAGCGTTCCGGTGTCCCCTTCTGCCCAAACTCAATAATATCAGCTCCCCAAATCCCACGATGACTCCATCCAGTCGTGTGAAACTGAATCATCACCTCTTCCGGAGCATCCTTCGGATCCAAATAAACATGAACGAAAAATTTCGCCTGCGGCGGCACTGTCAGCGCTGCTGCCCCCGTTTGATAATAATCCTGCGCCATCTCCTTCCCTCCCCGCTTCAGCGATTTTCCACCGCTAAAAACCGGGTCATTCACCAAAGTCAACAAGTGCCCCGAAACCCCAGACTTGGCACCCTCAGGAAAGCCATCCTCGAACCAAACCTCTTCAGTCGCAGAAATCACCTCTGGCTCGGGGGATCCCGCTGGATCACTATAAATTTCCCTCTGCAGTAACTCTTTCATCTCCATCCGGATCGAATTCGCCATCCGGTCAAACTCCACCATCCTCTCGTCATACCCCTTCGGCTTTACTTTGAGCACCGGAGCGGTGAGAAGTTTATTTCCATCCATCGCCGGATCTGCATTGGAATGGAAAAACGCATAAAGGGAATAAAAGTCCTTCTGCGTAACCGGGTCATACTTGTGATCATGACACACCGCGCACTGTGCCGTCAGTCCCAACCAAACCTGAGCTGTCGTGCTCGCCCGTTCCACCGCATATCGGAACACGAACTCCTCCGCAATACTTCCGCCCTCTCCAGTGGTCACGTTGCAGCGATTGAAACCAGTCGCCACAATTTGATCCTGCCTGACCTCCGGCAAAAGATCTCCCGCCAGCTGATCAATGGTAAACTGATCGTAGGGAAGGTTCCGGTTAAAGGCCTCGATCACCCAATCCCGATAGGCCCACATTTGCCGCTCATTATCCAAATGCATCCCGTGGGTATCACCGTATCGGGCCGCATCCAGCCAATACCGCGCCATCTCCTCACCATGCCTGGGCGACGCCAAATACCGATCCACCATCCGTTCATAAGCCCCCTCTGCTTTGTCCGCCAAAAAATCATCCACCTCCTGAATCGTCGGCGGCAAGCCGCTCAGCGCAAAACTCACTCGGCGAATCAAAGTTTCCCGATCCGCTTCGGAAGAAAATCCCCAGCCATCCTTCTTCAACGCGGCTTCCACAAAGCGATCAATTTCGCTTCCCGATCCCACAGGCACCTCCGGCTTTACAGGAGCTTCAAAAGCCCAGTGCTTCTGATAAATCGCCCCCTCTTCAATCCATCGCTTGATGAGCACCTTCTCTTCATCGTTTAACGATTTGTGTGAATCCGGAGGAGGCATCACCTCTTCTTCGTCATTCGAAGTTATTCTTAGCCACGAGCCGCTCTCCCCAGGTTTTCCCGGAACAATTGCTGACTTGCCCCGCTTCTTCTTTCGAAAGGCTCCCTCGGGCGTATCCAACCGCAACTTCGCCTCCCGCGTTTCCTCGTCAAATCCATGACACGCAAAACACTTGTCCGAAAGAATCGGCCGAATATCCCTGTTGAAACTAAGGGGATCTTCGGCCTGCGCACCGAGGCTCGTGATCACAAAAAGGCAGCCTATAGAAAATCGCACTCGCATCGTTACCAAAAATCAGTCCTTTAGAAAACCTCCTTTCCGCCATTTTTCTGTCATGAAACTAGCTCTTATTTTTATCGCTCTTTTCTCGTCTGTCCTTCCGGCCAGGGAAATCGGTTCCTCGAACCGGAACCTGGCACCGACCTCTCCGATCTCATCTCAAAAACCGAGTTTACCACACTCGACCTCGCCTTAGCTTAGGAAAGGATCTCCACTCCTTTACCAAGCCCATCAAGCTCCGGAATCTTTCAAAGATCACCTTTCGCGCAAAACCCGGCACCCGCCGCTGTCATCAGCGGAGGTCAAAGAATCACCGGTTGGCAACCCATCAAAAACAACCTCTGGAAAACCACCATTCCTGAATGGTCAAATCAATGGACCTTCCGGGAACTCTTTCCCGATAGACAGGTCCGGAAACGAGCTGAAAAACCTCCCATCCCCCAGCATCTCTTTCGACTGGCGCCGGAGTCCCATTCCCACGTCCTCTCGAAATCACCTTATCGTTGCCAACCACATCATGCAAAAACTCTCAGACGGGGTGGCATCGACACCCTCTCCCGGAAAAACGAGTCCCCCCATCTCCGCTTCAACAATACTCCTGAGAAAAACATCACCGGCGAGAATACCAAATCCCCAGTCGGTAAAGGTCCGAAGTAAGAAAATCGATAGTCAAAGCACCCGAATCTCACTGGCCTGCAACACCTTCTCCAATCCCCCTTGCGTTCTCAGCATCAATTCACCCTGAGAAGAAACGCCCTCAACTCGACCCGTCTTCAAAGCGCCCCCCGCATCCAGTCTGACATCGTTTCCGGTCAACACACACCGCGTCGACCACTCATCCAAAAGATCTCCAAACCCAACGCCAATCTGATCAAGTCGCAGATGCAATCTCCGCAGACACGAAACGAGCACCTCCTCGCGCGAGCACCTCTCCCCCAACTCCAACGCCAGCGAGGTTGCTGGATGATCCAACCCTTCCGGAAACTCCGTCACATTGACATTCAGCCCCACTCCCACCACCACAAACTCCGCGTCCGCTTCCACCAAAACTCCACAAATTTTCTTCCCCGCCACCCAAACGTCATTGGGCCACTTCACCCCCGCCGACATTCCAAACGAATCAAGCCCCTCTGCCACGGCCAACCCCGACGCCAGCGCAAATCGTGACCACAATGCCGCCGGCTCCTGTGGTCTCAAAATCATCGAGAATGCCAAACCTTCACCCGGCTGACACTCCCACCGCTGCCCCCTCCGCCCCCTTCCCGCCGTCTGGTTTCCCGTCAATACCACACTCAAGTCCGGCGCTCCCTTGATCGCCAAACGCCGGGCCTCGTCATTGGTTGATCCACATTCGGGCAAGAAAATCACACGCTCCGCCCACTCGGGAGAAATCTCCCTCAATGCAACTCCGTCCCATTCGTTTTCAGCCGTCATTCGAGACCTCCAAAAACTCTAGGGAAAGATCCAACGCCACCGCCGAGTGTGTCACCGCACCAACCGAAATAAAATTTACCCCCGTCTTCGCAATATCGGTCACCGTCGTCAAATTCACCCCGCCACTCGCTTCCAGAAATGGACCTTTCCCATCCCTCATATCGACCGCCTTGCGCAGCGACTCATTATCCATGTTATCGAGTAAAATGTAATCAACCCCTTCCAACTTTAAAAAATCCTCAACCTGATCAAGCCGATCCGCTTCCAGCTCCACTTCGACCTCAGGCTGATCAGCCCGAAGGCGATGAATCGCATCCTGCAATGCCCCTAACCCTCCCTCCGCCACCAAATGATTGTCCTTCACCATTGCCCGGTCATAAAGGCCCATCCTGTGGTTCATTCCCCCACCTGCCACCACAGCCGCCTTCTCCAGAGATCGCCATCCCGGCGTCGTCTTGCGCGTATCCAAAATCCTTACCCCTGTTCCTTCCGTCAACTCGACAAACTGACGGGTCTTCGTCGCCACGCCTGACAGGCGCTGCAAAAAATTCAAAGCCACTCGCTCGGCAGTCAGCAGCGAACGTGCTTTCCCCTTCACCTCCATCACATAGGCACGCGGACTCACATGATTCCCACTTTCCAGCAAGACCTTCACCATCGTGTCTTCATCGACCCGTCGAAAAACTTCTTCCGCAATTTCCACCCCCGCCACCACCCCATCCGCTTTCGCCACAATCAATCCCCGCGCTTCCCGGTCCTTAGGCACAAAATAATTCGAAGTCACATCGCCAGATCCAAGATCCTCGGCCAGCGCCAGGTCAATCAAGGTAGAGGTCGTTTCATCCACTGCAATACCATAGAGTCCTCGCTTTCGTGAAGCGAGCGCTTTTGCTCACTCCGGAATTTCATTTCCCGACTGGCATCCTTCGGTATTCGGGGCAGAATGTCGGCCATTCTCATGCCATTCCGTCTCTCGTCAAAGCGCGCCATCGCTCTCATCACCGGCTTGTCCGCAGCCCTCATGTCCTGTCAGGCACTCAAAGGCCCTCAGCCCGTTGCTACCTCGACCATTAGTAGGCCAAAAGCTTTCGCCGCCGCACGTTCCAATCAAAACAACAAAATCAGCACCGGCTGGCTGCGCGAATTTCGCGACCCACGCATGACCAAGCTCGTCAAAGAAGCTCTAACCTACAACCAGGGGCTCAAAGCCGCAGCCCAACGCCTCCGCGCCGCCAAACAAGGAACCATCATCGGTCGCGCCGCCCGCCTGCCTTCCGTCAGCTCCGCCACCGGATACCGCCGTAGCGATGGCAGAAACACCGCAACAAGCGAAAACTACTCCATCTCCCTCAATGCGAGCTGGGAAGCGGATCTCTGGGGCAGACTCCGCAGTCTCGACCTTTCTTCTCAAGCGAACTACGCCGCCTCCGTAGCCGACTTCCGCGGCGCCCGCCTCTCTCTCTCCGCCAACACTGCCCAGTCCTGGTGCAACCTCATCACTGCTGAACAACAACTCGCCCTCGCCATCAAGACAGTCGGCTCCTACAAGCAAGCCCTCCCCGTCGTGGAGCGCCGATACAAGGCCAACACTCTCCGCGCCGTCGATGTCCAGTTTGCCCGCAACAACGTAGCTTCGGCCGAGCGTTCCCTCCGCGTCCGCAAACTCAATCGTGACAATGCTGCCCGCTCTCTCGAAATCTTTCTCGGCCGTTACCCCTCCGCCACCGTTTCATCCTCCACCGACCTCCCCTTTCTCTCGGGAAAAATCCCCGTCGGTCTCCCATCCCAACTCGTAGAGCGACGTCCCGATCTCGTCGCCGCGCGCGCTGACCTCTTTGCTTCCGCACAGACTGCCGAGGCCACCCGCAAAAACCTCCTCCCCTCTCTCCGTCTTACCGGCGGAGCGTCCAACGGAGCCATTAACATCAGTCGCGCCTTCGATCCGAACTACCTCGTCTACAGCATTGCCGCCTCCCTCGCTCAAACCATTTATCAGGGAGGCGCCCTCTCCGCCCGCGCCCGCGCTGCCCTCGATCGCAATCGAGCCGCTATCGAGGACTATGCCCGCGTCGCCCTCCTCGCCTTCCGCGAAGTCGAATCCGCCATCGCTGCCGATCGTTCCCTCACAGAACAGCAGGTCTTTTTAGAAAAGGAAGTGAAGCAGACCAAACTCGCCGAAAAACGTGCTCTCAGCGACATCACCCTTGGAATCGACGGCGCTTCCTTCCTTGAATACCTCGAAGCCCAACGCCGCTCCGAAAACGCAGGCATCTCACTCATTCGGCTCAAAAATGAACGGCTTCAAAACCGCATCGATCTCCATCTCGCCCTCGGCGGAGACTACGCGACCAAGGGCTAGGACTCGCTACTTCTCGCAAGCTCCCAAACCCCGCACAAAGCACGATCTCTCCAACCATCCTCGAGAACACTTCCACTTCTCAAATCGCCCGTTCTCCTCCTTGACACCCCGCCCGATTAACGCAACTTACTTGCATTTATGAAAGTCCTCTTCTTTCTCGCCCTCACCACCTCCCTCTCCCTTGCCGACATCGACCTCTCTCCCACTCTTCACTTCAACGGACTCATCGGCGACACCTCTGCCTCTTCCTTCGAAGATACCGGAGGTCACGCTCACGATCCAAACGCAAACTTCGCCCTCCAGGGTCTCGATCTCGGTCTCAACCTCCGGGTCGATGATTGGTTTGCAGCCTTCGTCAACCGCAACCTGTTCACCACTTCGGGCCATCGAGTCGACTCCGAGTTGGAAGAAGCGTTTGTCAAATTCAAGAACTTTCCCGGTGGCTTCGAAATCCGTGGAGGACGTTTTCTGAACCGCCTCGGCCTCCAAAATAATCGTCACCTTCATAGCTGGAATTTCGTCAACGCCAACCTCTCCACCTCTCAAATGCTGGGAGAAGAAGGACTCATCACCGAAGGCATCGAGCTCACCTGGCAGCAAGAGTTTGACCAATCCTTTCTCGCCCTCACCGCCAGCTACGGAAAGGCCGCCGAGCACCCACACGACGAAGATCACAATGGCCATGACCACAAGTCCTCCGACAACGCCCGGTTCTCTGACGATCTCATCACCGCCCGCGCACTCTTTGGCTACAACCATACTGATTTCCAGCAACACCGCCTCGGCCTGAACGCGGCATCGGGCGACAATGGCTACCATCGCGACTCCTCGCTCCACTCCATCGATTACACCTACACCTGGCGCGAAAACGGACTCGAATCCGGCGGACGTTCCTTTTCAGTCGGCGCCGAATACTTTCATCGCGATGTTCAGTGGTCCCACCCCGAAAATCCAGCCAACCGTGGGTCCTCCGCGCAAAACGGATTGATGGCCTTTGCCAGCTATCGCTTTACCGATCAATGGATCGCTGACCTCCGCTACGAACACCTCCAGGGCCGCTCAGCCGGTTCCGAAATCGACATGGGCGAAGTCGAGTATGCCTTCGCATCCGCTACCCGCGACCGCTTCTCCGTCGCCCTCTCCCGTGAGTTTGAATACAAGGAGCTTTTCTCCCACATCCGTCTCCAATACTCCCACGACGATACCAAAGAGGGAAAAGACGATTCCATCTGGCTTCAGTTCGGCTTCGACTTCGGCCAGGGCGAAGTCCGCTAGTTCCAGCGCGATCAAGCGAGGGAGACCGCCACATAGCGTGGTGTTTTATCGGATTTAAAGAGGCACACCTTATCTCGTAGATGCAGACTGGCCGGATCCCCAGACCTCCTCATGAAATCGACGACTCCGGTCGCCTCCGGGACCGCTTTGAAGCCTTTCTCTTCATCGTTGTGACCGGCGTTCTTTACGGGATGAACCGGTTTGCCGATTTCAAAGATGTTCTGCAACGAAGACCTCGATTAGTTTCGAGAGTGGATCGAAATCCCCAACGGAGTTCCCCGCGCTCTGGTCCTTGACGACACCTGACTGACGGTCAACTGCTCGACACAAACCAGGGCACCTAGGTTTTCACCCGATGCCTCGGAATCTGTAAACTCCCCTTTCTCAGCCCCGAGAAAGGGGATCTTTTTTCCAAAAAGGGAACCTCCCAGCCAAACGACGGAGCGCACTCATAAATCGCACATGCCACGAACCTCTCTCTCGCTTGATCGCCCTGCCACCAGTTCCGCTCTTCCATCCTTCCCCTCTCCTCCACGAAACGCTAAGGGACTGACTCCACACCTATGAAAAGCACATCCGAATCGCTTGGGGACACCGCCGCCTACCTCCAAAACATCCGCGAACGCGTTGGCCAAATCATCGTCGGACAGGATGTCGTCGTCGAACGAACGATCATCGCCCTCCTCACCTCAGGCCACCTCCTTTTGGAGGGCATGCCTGGGCTGGCCAAAACCCTCCTCGTCAACACCATTTCGAAGGCCCTCCATCTGGACTTCCGCCGCGTCCAATTCACCATCGATCTTCTCCCTTCCGACATCCTCGGCAGCGAGATCCTCGACGAAAAGTCAGGCGAGTTTCGTACTCACAAAGGGCCCATCTTTACCAACCTCCTCCTCACCGACGAGATCAACCGGGCTGCCCCAAAGGTTCAAGGAGCTCTCCTCGAATCCATGCAAGAGCGCAAGGTCACCCTCGGCAACGAAACCTTCTCCCTCCCCACCCCCTTTCTTGTCATCGCGACCCAGAACCCCATCGAACAATCCGGCACTTTTGAACTCCCCGAAGCCCAGCTCGATCGCTTCATGCTCTGTCATCGCCTCAGCTACCCCACCCCCGAGGAAGAGGAGGAAATCCTCCGCCGCAACCTCAAGCTCGGCGTTGAGAAAAAAGGCGAAGGCGCCGTCGCCCGCACTGAGTTCGATCTTGTCACCGACGACGCCGTCGGCACCCCGCAGGATCTCATCGATGCCATGGAAGCCACCCACAAAATCCACGTCAGCGAAGTCTTACTCAAACACGTTGTCGACATCGTCGAACGGACCCGCCAACACCCGGATCTTGAACTTGGTTGTTCCCCCCGTGCCGGAATCTCTCTCCTCAAAGCCTCCCGCGCCCGCGCCCTCATCCACGGCCGCAACTACGCTATCCCCGAAGACCTTTTCGCCCTCGCCGAAGACGTCTGCCTCCACCGCATCCGCCTCTCCTACGAAGCCCTCGCCGAAGGAAAAACCCCACAAGGAATCCTCCAACAAATCCTCAACGATTCGATTTCATAGCCACCAATATCAAAGAGGCGCCTACACCACCTCGCAATTGGCTTTGAGTTTTGCGCTTTGAGCTCGCTCTCCGAATCGGCCTCCATAGTTCCTCAACCAAGCATTCAAAATTCAACATTAGACGTTCAGCGCTCGACGTCCCCTCCCATGCCGCTCCTCACCGACCAACAAACCAAGCCACTCGACTCACGCCAATTCCTTCTCGCGGTCAAGCGGCTTGCTGATTCCCTTTCTTATGGAACGGATCGCTCCCCCTTCCTCGGCCAGGGTTTGGAATACGTCCAATCCCGCCACTACGTGCCCGGCGACCCCGTCAAAGCCATCGACTGGCGCGTCACCGCCCGCACCGGCAAGGTCCACGTCAAACAATACGAGTCCCCAAAATCTCTTCCCGTCTGGTTCGTCGTCGATACCTCCGCTTCCATGACTCTCTCCTCTACGAAGGTTTCAAAATACCAAATCGCCACCCAAATTGCCGGCGGTCTTGCCCTCGCCTCCCTCGACCGAGTCTCCCCTGTCGGAATCCTCGGAGCCGGCTCTCGGGACCTCAACATCAAGCCCTCCCTCTCCCGCGAAACCATCCTCCAATGGCTCCACCAACTTCGCACCTACGATTTCCACGAACCCACCCGCCTCGGCCAAAAACTTCTCTCCCTCAATCCTTCTCTTCCCGAACGCGCCCTCATTTTTATCCTCTCGGACCTCCACGATCCAGACGCCATCCCAGCCCTCAAACTCCTCGGTCACCGTCACGATCTCGTCGTCCTCCCTCTTCGCGACCCCGCCGAAGACCACCTTCCGGGAGCCGGAATTATCCGCTCCCGCGAAGTCGAAACCGGCCGCGAAACCACCCTCACCGCGAAAAAAAAGTTCACCTCCCTAAAGGATCTGACCTCTGCTCTCAAAAAGGCCTCCCTTGACCACTTTCCCATTCACACCGACCGCCCCTTCCTCGCCTCCCTCCGCCTCTACCTCCAGTCCCGCAACCTCCTCGCCCGATGATCAGACTCCTCCTCTTCATCCTTCTCTCCCTCCACGCTCACGGTTCAAAACTCAGTTTTGAAAGATCATCTCCCCTCGGCCTCCCCACCACCATCACGGACTACTACATCCCCGGCTCCAAAGTCGAAGTCATCCCGCGCAAAAACAGCGATTCCTCCCTCGTCATCCGCATCCTCCAAACCAAACCCGCCGCCGACGGCTTTCGCTACGACCTCGAAGTCTACGGACTCGACCCCGGAACGCACAAGCTCTCCGACTTCCTCCGCTACGTTGACACGAAATCTCCCATCTCCCATCTCCCCGCCACCTTCCAGATCACCACGCAATATCCCCTCGAGACCCTCCCGAAACCTTCCGAACTGGAAACCGTGTCTCCCGAAAAACTCGGAGGCTACAAAAAACTCGTCATCGCGCTGGGCCTCTTCTGGCTCGTAATCCTCCTTCTCATCATCTTCTACCGCAAAAAACAAATCGCTGATTTTACCGCCCCCCCCCCTCCCCCCTCCCTTCACGAAAAGCTCCATGTCCTGGTCACCAACGCTTCTCGTGGCAACCTCACCGATCATGAAAGAGCCAATCTTGAACGACTTGTTCTCGGCCACTGGAAAGAAAAAATTCCCGCTCTCGAAAAACTCCCACCGGCTCGCGCCCTGGTCCAACTCCGGGCCCACCCCGAAGCCTCCCCCCTCATCCTGAAACTCGAAGAGTGGCTCCATGCCCCCAAGACCACCCTCTCTCAAAACGACATCTCCACCCTCCTCATCCCCTTTCGAAAGTAGTCGAAAACTCCACTTTTTGACCCCCTTACCCAAGTCCCCCAGCCAAGCCCAATCGTCTTTTCTGCAATCGTTCAATCGTCCATTCCAAAGTGTCTTTCGCCCACCCCATTGTCCTCCTCGCTCTCGCCATTCCGGTCCTCCTGATCGTTTTCCAATGGATGACCCGCGCCCGCGCCCTCCCCCTTCCCTTTGACCACCAAAAGTCCCCCCACCGCAAGTGGCTCGCCCTACTCCTCAACCTCGTCAACACCCTCCCCTATCTCGTCCTCGCCACTCTTATCCTCATCGCCGCTGGCCCTCGAACCTTCGAACGGCCCAAAAGCGAACGCGAGCTCACCAACATCATGTTTTGTCTCGATGTCTCCGGCTCCATGACGGCCTCCTTTGGCCCGGGTGACCGATACGATTCCGCCATGGAATCTCTCAACGAATTCCTCGACTACCGAAAAGGAGATGCCTTTTCCCTCATGGTCTTTGGGGGCGACAACCTCCGCTGGGTCCCCCTCACCACCGATGTCTCGGCCTTCCGCCACGCCCCTCCCTTCCTTCACCCAAGCAAACTCCCCAAATGGTTCAACGGTGGAACTTTTATTGGCAAGGCGCTCAAGCAGGCTGAAAAAGAACTCCTCACCACCGAGACGGGCGACCGCTTGATCATCCTCCTTTCCGATGGCGCCAGCTTCGACCTCTCCGATGGCAACGACGTTAAAATCGCTCGTAGTCTCGCAGACAACAATATCACGGTTTTTGCCATCCACATTGGAGGCGGCGCCCCTCCCGCCGAAGTCTCCGTCATTTCTTCCATCACCGGCGGAGAAACTTTCGCAGCCGGTGATCCCAACGCCCTGAAGGCCGTCTTCCAACGAATCGACGCAATGGCCCAAGCGTCCCTCGTCCGACTCACCCCAGATCCGGTCGACTACTTCCGCCCCTACCTCATCACCGCTTTCTCGCTCGCCGGCACCTATCTCCTCACCTTGTTTGGTCTTCGCTACACCCCTTGGTAATGTTCATCCCCATCCTCGTCGCCACCACCACCGCAGTTCTCGCCTGCGGTGCAGAAGCATTGCACACCCGTCGCATCGCCAAGGTCCGCCATCTTGCCTTCGGCCCCGATGGCCACTTCTCCGCCCTCACCATCCTCGCCCCCATTCTTCGGGTTCTCTTCCTCTCCGCCCTTGCCTGGGCCCTCACCACCCTCTTCCTAATCGAACCGAAAGCCCACCGTTCCCAGGTCAAGGAAGTCGAGCCCAACGAGCGTCGGCACCTTCTCCTTGTCGTCGATGTTTCTCCCTCCATGCGCCTTCAGGACTCCGGGGAAAACGAGGGACTCTCGCGCACCAAGCGCGCCTCCAAACTCGTGCAATCCCTCCTCAAACGCGTGACCGATGAGAAACTCCACATCACCATGGTCGCCGTCTACAATGGAGCGAAACCCGTCGTTCAGGAAAGCCGCGATGCCGAAGTCATCCTCAACTTCCTCGACGGACTTCCTCTCTCCTCCGTTTTTCCCGTGGGCAAAACCCGTCTTTTCGATGGCCTCGAAGAAGCGGCGAAAATCGCCCGCGACTGGCCACCTAACTCCGCCACCCTCCTCCTCGTGAGCGATGGCGATACCGTCCCCGCCACCGGCATGCCCAAAATGCCTCCCTCCATCAATGGAGCCCTCATCATGGGAGTTGGCAACCCCACCAAAGGTTCCCTGATCGATGGTCGACAATCCCGCCAAGACGTCGGAGCCCTCCAGCAAATTGCCACCCGCCTCGGAGGACAATATCATGATGGCAACGTCCGTCACGTTCCCACCTCTGTCCTCAACGAACTCGGCTCGCTCAAAACCGATCAGGACAGTCTCAAACTCACCCTTCGGGAATATGCCCTCATCGCCGGAGTCACTTCCGCTCTTGGTCTCGCTCTCCTTCCGGTCTTCCTCTACTTCTTCGCCTCTCCTTTCAAGCCGGGATCTGCGTAGGCACACCCTCGACCTTCTCCATGAAATTCCTTCCTCTTTTTACCGCTCTCGTCCTTCCGCTTACCGCAGTCGACAGCGTCGTCACCTTTAACGAAATCCACTACAACCCGAAAGGGACTGCAGAGAGCGGAGAGTGGATCGAAGTTCACAACCAGATGGCCATCAATGTCGATCTCTCGGGCTGGAAATTGACCGGCGGGGTTGATTTCATTTTTCCGGAAAGAACGACCATTCCCGGCGGAGGATATTATCTCATCGCAAAAGATCCCACCAATCCCGCCCTCGCAGGTTTCAACGTAACTGGCCCGTTCGAGGGCAATCTCTCAAACAACGGCGAAACCCTCCGACTCCGCAGCCGGTCCGCCCGCCTCATGGATGAGGTCGATTACGCCGACTCCGGACAATGGCCCGTCGGCCCTGATGGCTCGGGAGCCACCCTCACAAAAATCGAAGGCTCTCTTCTCTCGGGTAAAAGTTCGTCATGGCGAACCAGCACTCAAATCGGAGGCACCCCTGGAGCGGCTAACTTTCCCCAGGCCAATGTTCCTGTCCCCCATGTCTTCGTCGCCAATGATGCTTCATGGAAATTCGATGACTCTGGTAACACCCCGGCCGCAAGCTGGAACTCCACCGCCTTTAACGACAGCACCTGGAGCAACGGACAAAATCTCTTTGGCACCGAAGCTGGCGATGGCCCGTCCATTCTCACTGTCACCGAACACCTTGTGGAACGATTCCGCGCCAGTGATCTCACCTTGAACAATGGTCAAACCGTCACTTCCTGGCCAGACACCGCCACCTCCGATGGCCAAACCCAAACCGCCACTTCCGGAGGCAATCCCACCTTTGCCACCAATGCCACCCCGTCCGGCGAACCGGCCGTCCGCTTTGATGGCAACGCCCAACTCCGCACCTCCACTGCTCCCGGCATCGGCAGCACCTCAGGCTTCGTCTACTTCGCCGTCGTCAAGGCCAACTCCACTCCCGGAAATGGCGGCGTCGCGAACGGATCTCCCCCCTACATTTGGGATCGTGACAGCAGTGTTTCAGATCCTCCCCTCACCTCCCTCAAATCAGATGGCGGACGCTTCGCTTTCCAAAAACGTCACAACAACGGCTCCGGCCTCGGAGGACCCGTTTCCTCGACTTCCATTTCCACCAGTGACTATCAAATCGTCGCGATCCGGCGCAATCGAACCGCAAACCAATTCGAACTCTGGGTCGATGGCGTTCGCGAAGCCACTAATAGCGACAGCGGCTCTGCTCTTAGCCCCCAGCCCATTGTCATTGGCAACCACTCGGGCGGCTCCGGAGGCTTCGATGGCGACATCGCCGAACTTCTCATCTACGAGGACGAATTGACCCATACTGAATTCGAAGCAGTCGGCGCCTACCTCGAATCACGCTACGGACTCGACACCGCCTTTCCCGGTTCCGCCGTCACCACTCCGATCACTGTGAACGGTTCAACCACATATTTTCGACAAGCTTTCACTTTTAATGGAACACCCAGCAACACCTCGATTCGGCTAAACCATCTCATCGCCGACGGTGCCGCGGTCTATCTCAACGGCGTCGAAATTCAGCGCACCAACATGCCCGCTGGAACGATCTCTCATAGTTCAAAAGCTCTCAGCGATATTTCTTCGCCAACTTCATCAGACTTCATCACGATACCCGGCACCTCGCTTCAGAACGGGAATAATATCCTCGCGATCTCACTCCACCCCTCCTCCGGCAATACCTCGACTTCCTTCGCCGCCACTCTCGAAGGCACCGAAACGCCTCCCGATCCCAGTAGCTTTTCCGGCTTGGTTTTAAATGAAACCTCACCCGCCGGCGACCCAAACTTCTTTGTCGAAGTCACCAACCCTGGAAACATTCCCGTCAGCACCAGTGGCTACCTTCTCGAAATCAGTGGCAACGCCCCCGCCCTCATTAATCTCCCTGACACCACTCTCAACCCGGGCGACATCCTTCTCCTTGATCAGGCAACACTTGGACAAATCCCTTCGGATGCTGACACGCTTTTTCTCCTCACCGGCACCATTCTCACTGACGCTCGGCAAGTGACCAATCGCCTTCGTGGCCTTAGCCCCGCCTACCCCGGCCAGTGGATCTTCCCAAACACCGCCACTCCCGGCGTCACAAACTCCTTCGCCCTCAACACCAACATTGTCATCAACGAAATCTGCTACAACCCACCCATCATCGATGCCGTCCAAGCCACCATCGTCACGGCTTCCCTCATCGATCGTGGATCAGTGTGGCGCTACAACGAGAAGGGCGACACTCTCGCCGGCGACTGGGCCTCACAGCCCCACTCCATTGGAGGCAACTGGGAGTTCGGCACAGCCACTCTCGCCTACGATGCCGGCCTCGGCATCACAAACCTCACTAGGCCATCAAGTAACTTCCCCTCGGTGGTGACCTACTACTTTGAAAGCGATTTTATCCTCACCGCCCAGGAAGCCGCCGATCTGAATAATCTCACTCTAAACCATCGTATCGATGATGGTTCCATCTTCTACCTCAATGGCGTTGAACTCGATCGTTACAACATGCCGGCTGGCGAAATCACATCGAGCACCTTCGCCAGTCCCTCGGTCGGCAATGCCGATTGGGTCGGCGACTACACCGTGCCCGCCCCAAGAGGACTCGCCGTAGAGGGTCTCAACCGCTTCTCAATCGAGGTTCACCAAAATTCCCTCGGCAGCAGTGACATCACTTTTGACTTTGAGGCCAGGGCGGAGTTTCTCATCAATCCCGCCAGTCCCGCCCGTTCCGGTGACACCCAATGGATCGAACTCCACAACCGCGGCACCAAAACCATCGACCTCTCCGCTTGGGACTTCGGCGAGGGAATCAACTACACTTTTCCCGCCGAAACAAGCCTCGCACCGGGAGGCTATCTCGTCGTTACCAATACCCCCGCCACTCTCGCCAGCCAGCATCCTGGCATCGTAATCCTCGGACCATTTGGAGGAAGTCTCAGCCGACGCAGTGAAACGATTTCCCTCCGAGACCAATTCAACAATCCCGTCGATAATCTCCGCTACTTCGACGGAGGGAAATGGCCCTCCAAGGCCGATGCCGGAGGATCAACCATCGAGCTGATTGACCCCGATGCCGATAATTCCCTCCCCGCTGCCTGGGCTGACAGCGATGAACTTTCCCGCACTTCCTGGCAGACCTACACCTTCCGCTCCACCGCCGCCGCAAGCCCGGTGGGCCGCGACAGCCAATGGCGCGAGTTCATCTTTGGCATGCTCGAGGCAGGAGAGATTCTCATCGACGACCTCACCGTTACCGAAAACCCAGACGACTCCGCCGTTGCTATGATCAGCAACGGAGATTTCGAAAGCGCAAACCTCACGACTTGGCGTGCCCTCGGAAGCCATAAAGATGTCGCCATCGTCCCCGACCCCGATGGTGGAGGAAATGTCCTCTATCTAAATGCCACCGGCTCGACCGAGCACCAACATAACCACCTCGAAACCACCCTCGCCAACGGCGAAACCGTCGTCAATGGCCGCGAATACGAAGTGTCATTCCGGGCCCGCTGGTTGAGTGGCAATCACCTCCTCCACACCCGCCTCTATTTTAACCGCATCCCTCACACCTTCGATCTCGAACGCCCCGATATTTATGGCACTCCGGGGGCTCCCAACTCCACCCTAGTTCCCAACGCGGGCCCCACCACCCAGAACCTCGCCCACTCCCCCATTATCCCCGCTGCCGGAGAATCCGTCACCGTGAGCATTGAGGCCAATGACCCCGATGGCCTCGAAACCATCACTTTGCACTACCGTGTCGAAGGTGGAGCTTTTTCCACCACGACCATGTCCCAACTCGGAAGCAGTTCGACATGGCAGGGCAACATTCCCGGACAAAGTTCAGGAAATGTCGTCCAATTCTACCTCACCGCCAGCGACACCCTTGGCGCGAGTTCCTTCATCCCGGCAGATGGCCCGGATTCCCGCGCCATGTTTGAGGTCGAAGACGGTCGCGCTGCCACCACGGCTTGCATCAATAACTTCCGAATCATCATGGATCCCGCAGATGACTCATGGATGCATACCCCGCGCAATCTCATGAGCAATGGTCGCATTCCTTGCACCGTCATCGATCGTGAAGGTAGGGCTTACTACAATACCGGCGTCCGCATCAAGGGCTCCCAACGTGCCCGTGCCCAAAGGAACCGCGTGGGATTCAACGTCGGGTTCCCCTCCGATCAACTCTTTCGAAACGTTCATCGCTCAGTCGCCATCGACCGCTCCGAAGGCCAGGTCGTTGGTCAAAGGGAACTTTTGTTCGACCTCATGGCAACCTCCTCGGGAGGCATCCCCGGTGAGTTCAACGACCTCGCCTATGTCATCTCTCCCCAGTCTGCTCATACCAGTCCCGCCATCCTTCAAATGGCACGCTTTGGCTCCGTCTTCCTCGAGGATCAGTTCGAAAATGGCAGTGACGGCACCGTCTACGAATACGAACTCGTTTACTACCCCACTTCAACCGATGCCGGGGGATACAAAATCCCGGAACCCGACCGAGTCATCGGCCGCGACATCAATAACATGGGAGACAACCCCGAGGCCTATCGCTGGACCTACCTTATCAAAAACAACCAAGAGTTCGACGACTACCAACCCGCGATGGCTCTTGGAAAACAATTTAGCAAATCTACGGTCGAGTTTAATTCCAGCGTTGCCGAGGTCCTCGATGTCGATCAATGGCTCCGTGCGCTGGCCTACTCCTGTGCTTCAGGTTCAGGAGACTCCTTCTATCCCAACTCCAATCACAACGGTCAATTCTACGGCCGCCCCGATGGAAAAGTTCTCTACTTCCCCCACGACATTGACTTCGCCTTCAATTCCACCCGCGGAATTTTTGAGAATTCAGAACTCAATCGTATCATCACCAATCAAACCTACCGTCGGGCCTATCTCGCCCATCTCTACGACATCTGCACCACGGTATACAATCAAGCCTGGATGGAGCCATGGACAAGCCACTTTGATCAATGTGTCCCCGGCAGAAATGTCTTCTCCAACGATCTCAGCTACATCAACACGCGGTCCAACTACATCCTTGGTCAGATCAATTCCCAAGTCTCCTCCGTCAACTTCGCCATCACCACCAATGGCGGCAACAACTTCACGACAGCCGACACCCCGGTTACCTTGGCCGGCACCGGCTGGGTCGATGTCCATGAAATCCGCCTCTCCACCGGTTCTCCTCTCACCCACACCTGGACCACCACCGACGACTGGGAACTTTCCCTCGCCCTCGGACAGGGGGTCCACTCCATCACCCTCGAGGCTTATGACCGATTGGGGAACCTCCATGGGGTTGATAGCATCACCATCACACGCGACGGTGGCTCTGATACTCCGAACATGACTAATCTCGTCGTTTCGGAAATCTACTACAATCCATCCGGACAGGACGAATCAACCGAGTTCATCGAACTCCTCAACGTTGGAAACAGTTCCCTCGATCTTAGCGGCACGCGCTTCACCGCAGGAGTCGATTTCACCTTCCCCGAAGGAACTACCCTCGCTTCAAATGAACGCGTTCTCGTCGTAGCCAATCGCACTTCCTTCGAAACCGCCTTCGGCCTCGGCTTGAATATTGCCGGCGAGTTTGAGAACGGAACGGTTCTCAGCAACGGCGGAGAACTCATCACCCTTCTGAACACTACTGGAGGGATAGTACGATCCTTCACCTATGACGACAGCACTCCATGGCCCAAGCAAACGGATGGAGATGACTTCAGCCTCGTTCTTCTCAACCCGGCGGACCTACCCGACCACAAGCTTGCTACCAGTTGGAGGGCAAGTTCCCATCCGGGAGGAAACCCCGGCACCTCCGATATCTGTCCTGCCTTCGCCGGCGATATTAACGCCGACAGCGATCATGATGGAATTCCAGCTCTCATCGAACATTTCCTCGGCACCTCCGACGGAGCCTCAGACGATACCCGCAATGTCTTCCAGGTTGGTTCTATATCCGATGGCGGACAAACCTATCCTACCTTTGAAGTGACCTACAAAGTTGGGACAGACGACGTCCAGGCCTCCGCTTATCGTTCGCCCAATCTTCAAAGCTGGTCGAACACCCCCGATGACATCGTTGTCCAAAGTCACACCTCCAATGAGGATGGCACCGCCACCATCATCTGGCGAAGCACGGAGACAATTTTCGAAACACCACGCCAGTTCTTCCAACTCCGTGCCACGACACCGTAGCACCGATCCCTACGATCCATTTCCCGATAACCGGTTTCCCCTTCCCACTTTAGAAAAGCTTCCTTAGAACTCGTCCTTTCTTGCTCTATCCTGTAGAACAACTCTCAACCTTCAGAATTCATGCGTATTATTCTTGCCACACTTTGGCTCCTCGTCCCCCTCGGTTTCGCTGCCTACCATTTCGGTCCCGGACAGGAACTGGTCAAACTCGATGACACCGAAGCTCTCCTCTCAGACGCCCGCGCCGCTGCTGCCGATGAAAATTGGCCCTCCGCCATCGAGTCTTACCAAAAGGCCCTCGCCAAACTCCCCAAGGAAAAGAAAGAAACTTCGGTTCGCATTCAGCTCGAAATCTCCAAAGCCAAAATGCAAAGCTCCCGGCTCCCCGAGGCTCGCGAGGACCTTGCTGAGCTCGTTTCCCAACTCAATGACGACTCATCCACTCCTTCGGAACTGAAGGAAGAAGCCATTTCCGCTCTCGCCAATGCCCGCTACTACATGACCTACCTCATGAAGTTGGAAGGCCTTCCTGCCGAAGAGTGGGAGCCTGAAATCGAAGCTGCCCGCCAAGAATACAAGTTCCTCGCCCAAACCGGCTCCAACAAGGAAAAGCATCTTGCCGACCTCGAATCAGCCATTCGCCTGGCACGCGCCGAGCCAACCGAGCTCTACGGCCTCCCCATCCCCAGCCAATGACAAGGTTGCAGCTCGGGCGGTCGCCCGAAGAAAAGTGCCAAGCCAGGGAAGAAGCCCGGCGATTCACGCGGTGCTGGAGAAGGTCCTCCTGCTGATGGCTCCGGATCCTAGCCTATCCCTCTCGCCCACCTCACGATCCCATCTTCATGAAACTTAGGAATTTCCTACCGCTTTCGCTTACCCTGATCTCAGCATCAGCCCAGCAATCAAAACTCCTCCAAATCGAAAAGATTCCCGCCGGCGTCATCATCACGGAAAGCAATGTTTCCGCCGTTCCCAGTAACCTCCCTCCCTCCGCCCAGCCACGCGGCCCCCAGACGCCCAAGCAACAGCGTTCACGCATGTTGCAAACCATGGCCATCGACCGCTCCCCCTCCGGAATACTCGCTGCCCGGCTTGCCGAAAAAAACGAAGCCACCAAGCCTCCCGTCCCTGAGCCTCCCGTCGATCCTAGCATCGAACCACCCGCTGTCAGCCCCCAGATCCTCAAGCAACGTGAAAACCAAGCGAAAGCTGTCGCTTTCAAAAAAGACTTCGAAATATTCCGACGCGACGTCGTTCTCGGCCGCTGGGACCAGGTCAAGACCTACCTCGAAGCACTCCCAGACAACGACTCCACCACTGCCTTCCGCCAACTCGTCACCCAACTGAATTCGCCTGTCACCATCCGGCCCCGCAAGGAACTCACCGGTCTCGGTGCCAAACAGCATAAGCAACCGCAATATCTTCGGCCCGCCGAATTCCTCGCCCTCACCGACGCCGCTAAAAAAGCCCCCAACACCCAACTCCTCACCCAACTCGCCGGGCTCATCAAAGGAGAAAAAAAACCTCCCCGCGAATTCTTCGCCACCCTTGCCAAAGGCACCCGCTACTTCGGAAGTCAGAACGAAGAGGCCAAAGCCCGCTCCGCTCGCCTTCTCATCGAAGCTGGGCACCTTGAAGAAGTTTCACCTTTTCTCCCCGATCCCGAAACAGCCCGCACTTCTAAAAACCACAGCTCCCTCAACCTCCTCGCCCGCTACCACGCTGAATCCCACACCGCAGATCGGGGCAAGGAACACCTTCAAAAGGCCTGGGACCTTTCCCTCGGCATCATCCGGGAAAAAGAAGCTCCCCTCAACGAACGCGCCGAAGCCCTCTACCGCGCCCTCGCCCTCGTCCCCGATCTCGAAGACGGGACCGGTCGCCAGTGGCTCACCAAAACCTTCGCCGAGGCCTCGGCCGAAGGCTTCGAAATCCTCGCCACCGTCGGCACCCTTGCCGCACAGCTTCGCGAACACCGCTCACCCGATTTCCGCCTCGAGCAACTCAAACTTCAATCCGCTGCGGTCGCCGCCCTCACCGACAACAACGACATCGACCTCGCCCCCTGGCAGGAAATTCTCACCCTCTATGTCCTCAACTGGAATACCGAAGCCGAACGCTCCTACCGCCTCGACTCTTCCAATTCCATGCGTCCCCAGGCCCAGGTTGATCCCTTCGGAAATATCTTCTACTCCCGCTATCGTCAGCCCGTTCAGCCAACCAACTCTCGTGTGACCCCGGCCATCTCCTCGGGCGAACTCCTCCGCACAAGGCCCGACGAAAAATGGCTGGCCCGAATCGATCCGCCCGTGCGTATCGAAAATCTCACCAACGCCGCCAAACTCTATCTCAAAGTCAAAGAAGAGGAAAAGGCCTTCCCCATCTTAAAGGAACTCGCTTCCTCACGCCCCAAGGACACAAAGGAGCTCGTTCGCGAAATGATCCGCGTCTGGGGAGAAAACCATAACCCCAACCAACAATCCCGTTACCGCTCCAGCTACTCGTATTTCTACGGATACAACCAACGCGCCGAAACCATCCCCCTTACCCGCTCAAAGCAGGAACGAAACCTCAAGCTTCTTGCCAAAATGGTTCAGGAGGTCCGCGGCCTCGGCCTCGACGAAGATTTTCAGGAGGAATTTGCCGACGCCTTCATTGCGGCCCACTCGCAAGCCGAAGTTTGGCGCGTCGAAGCTCTCGCCGCAGTCTTCGGGGAAACCTCCAAACTCGACCCAAAAACCACCACCTCCCTTCTTCGCCGCATGCGCGGAAATCTTGCCCGCCTCTGGCCGAATCCCAAGGTTCAAGAGCAGGCCAAAACCAACCGCAAGGACAAGGAACTCGAAGCCCAAATTTTCAAAGGTTACTCCGCTGCCAAAAACCTCACCCTCGACGCTCTCGATCAGCATCCCAACAGCTGGGCGCTGAAAGTCCAGCTGGCCTCGCTGAAATACGAGGAATCTAACTACAAGTCCGGCCTGGCTTCCAACCCCGAACACTCGACCACCAAGGGCTTCGCGCTTGAGGATCTCGAAGCCGCCGCTGCCGAATACATCACCACCCTCCCACTCGAGGACGAAAAGAACGAATCCACCGAGACCTTTACGACTTGGTTTTACGCCGCCCTCGGCTCCCCCAATCTCGCCACGCTTAAGGCCGAACATCAACCCATTCCCGCGGAATACCCCAAAATCAAGGCCTCCCTTGCGAGCATTCCCGAACTTGCACAAAAACGCCATCTCGATGACTTCGCCAAAACAATCAACGCCCGCCTCGCCAATGTCTCCGCCGACCTGAAATATCGCTTCCTCGAAGCCGCCCTCCAAATCACAGGGCCCCATGAACAGGTCGACGAAGCCTCCCGCGTCTTCCAATATTACCAGGATCTCGTCACCGAGATCGAACTCGATGTTCACCTCGATGGGCCCGACCGCATCAACGCATCCGAACCCTTCGGGCTTTTCGTCAACCTCCGCCACACCAAAGAAATCGAACGAGAATCAGGTGGCTTCCAACGTTACCTCATCAACCAGAATAATGCCCCATATTCCTATAATTATGGCCGCCCCACCGAAGATTACCGCGACAAATTTGAAAAAGCTGCCCGCTCTGTTCTCGAAGAGCACTTCGAAGTGACCTCCCTCACCTTCCACAACTCTAAGGTGATCAGCCGAACCGACTCCCGTGAAGGTTGGACTCTCACCCCCTATGCCTACTTCCTCCTCAAGCCCAAGGGGCCCGAAGTCGACAGCATCCCTCCGCTCAAGATCGACCTCGATTTCCTCGACACCTCGGGCTACGTCGTCCTCCCCATCTCTTCCGCCGCCATCCCCATCGATGCCAGCAAGGCAACTGCCGCCCGGCCCTATCGTGATCTCTCACTTACCATGATTCTTGATCAACGTGAGGCCGAAAAAGAAGGCCACCTCGCCCTCGAAATCCGCGCCTCCGGCCACGGGCTTGTTCCCCCGCTCGATGAACTCATCGAACTCCCCCTCGATGGCTTCGAAATCACCTCCACCGACGACCGCGAATTGCAGGTCGACGAGCTCGACGCCCGCACCGACGACGGAGCCCCCGTCTCGACCCATGAATGGCGCTTCATCCTAGAGCCCAAAAATGGCAAACTCCCTTCCAAATTCGCCTTCCCCCCTGTCCTCGCCACTCTTTCCACGAAGAAAGACGAAGGTCTCACTCTTCAAAAATACGATGACGTTGACCTCGTTTCGGTCGAAGAAACCACCGCCCTCGCCGCCGGATCGGACTCACCCTCCATGCTTCTCTGGCTCGTTCCAGTGGCGCTCCTCGCCGGCATCGCCGCCTTCTTCCTCTTCCGCAAAAAGGCTCCGGTTGAACAGCTCGCCCAAGGTCCCAACCTCCCCACCACCCTCACTCCCGTGAGCGTCCTCGCTTTCCTCGAAAACCTCCAGCGCAACGGCCAACTCTCTGAAAAAGAAGGCCTCGCCCTCTCCGCCTCAATCAAATCCCTCAAGGACCGTTCCTTCGGTCCCAGCCGGGATGTCCCCGACACCGAGGAACTTCAAGAGATGGCCACCCGCCATATTACTCCTCTGCAAAAGGCCGGATAGTCGATCCGGTGTTAGACCTGTCTCGCTTTTTGCGTATCCGACCCTAGATTACCGCACCGCATGGACAAACTTCTCCGTCTCATCCTCCCCGTCATCGTCGTGGCACTTGGCTATCTGGGATACACGTCCCTTTCGGGAAAAGAAGAAAAGAAGAGTCCCCGTCGCCCGCCTCCTGTCATGATTGAGGCCGAGACCGACATCCTCAAACGCACGGACTATCGCGTCATTTTGCAGTCCCAGGGGATCGTTCAACCCCACAACCAAACGTCTCTCACTCCCCGCGTCAGCGGTCGCGTCATCAATATTTCACCCAATTTTGAGAGTGGCTCCTTCTTCGAGAAAGACGACGTTCTTCTGGAACTCGACTCCAGCGATTTTATCGCGGCCCAAACCTCCGCCGAAGCCCGACTCGCCCGCGCCGAAGCCACCCTCGCCCAGGAAGAAGCACGCGCCAAACAAGCCCTTCTCGATTGGCAGGACCTCGGATACACCACTCCTCCCACTGAACTCGTTCTCCGCAAACCCCAGCTCAAAGAGGCCAAGGCCAACGTCAAAGCGGCCATCGCTGATCTCTCTGATGCCACCCGGGATCTCGAGCGCACCAAGGTCCTCGCCCCCTATGCCGGCCGGGTCAAGGAACGCCTCGTCGGACTTGGCCAATCCATTAGTCCGGGTACGACCATCGGTGAGATCTTTTCCACCGACTTCGCCGAAGTCCGCCTCTCTCTCTCCGCGCGTGAACTCATCCACGTCAAACTCCCCAACAACCCGGACGACCCACCCGTCCCCGTCAAACTTACTGACGCCCTCACCGAGGAATCCCTTCAATCCTGGAACGGCTTCATCGTTCGCACGGAAGGCACTCTCGATGAAAAATCACGCAAACTCTTCGTCATCGCCCGCGTAGACGACCCCTTCGGCCTGCATAAGGAGGTCGATGCCCCCCTCCGTATTGGTCAACCCGTTCGCGCCACTCTGGAAGGAGCCCTCATTTCCCAGGTCTTCGTCATCCCACGCAAGACCCTTCGCCGTCCTAACGAAATCCTTCTCATCAACCCCGAGGACACCACCCTCCTTCGCCAAAAAATTAACCCCATCTGGAGCGACGAAGAAAACCTCGTCGTGACCGATGATCTCATAGAAGGCTGGCACATTGTCACCAACCGACTCGCCACCGCCCCAAATGGAGCCAAGGTTAAGATCGTCGAACCGGAAGAGGAAGGCACCAAAGCCGTCTCAAAAGACGAAACAAAGCCTACTGCTTAGACTTTCTTAGATTGCCTCTTAGGGACGTTCCGTCATCCTCTTGCCATGGCCGTTCCCGCATCCGACCAGCAGCTCATTGACCAATGGAAAGACGAGCCCGCTCCTCTCCTTCCACTGCTTCATGCCTTTCATGATCGCGACGGCTACTTGTCCCATGACGCCCTCCGTTCAGTTTCCGATGGCTTGAAAACGCCTCTCGCTGATCTCTACGGCACCGTCACTTTCTACCACCACTTTTCCCGCACCCCCGGCGGCCTCGAAGCCCCACGCGTTTGCACCGGAAACATCTGTTGCCTGCGTGGAGGAAACGAAATCCTCGAAACTCTCAAATCCCAGGGGCAACCCGCCACCGAAATGCCCTGCTCGGGCCGTTGCGACGCTCCCATCCCTGTCCTCACCGGGCACACCACTCTCGCCGGAGCCACCGCTGCCGAGCTCAAACCCACACCATCTCCTCTCCCTCCCGTCAATCCCGGAGGCATCGAAGAAGCCCTCTTTGCCAACATCCGCAAAGAAGGCCACAACACCCTCGCAGGCTACCGCGCCAATGGCGGGCTCTTTGCCCTTAAGTCGATCCTCACCGGCACACCCGTGGCAGTGGTCGAAACGATCACCGACTCCAAACTCGCGGGCCGTGGAGGAGCCGGATTCCCCACCGGACTTAAATGGAAAGCCGTCGCCGAGTGCGACCGCCATCCCAAGTCCATCGTCTGCAATGCCGACGAAGGAGAACCGGGGTGTTTCAAAGACCGCGCCCTCATGGATTATGATCCCTTCGCCCTCATCGAAGGAATGATCATCGCGGGATATGCCACCGGCGCGCCCCGCGGAT
Source organism: Akkermansiaceae bacterium (assembly GCA_026421245.1). GTDB lineage: Bacteria > Verrucomicrobiota > Verrucomicrobiia > Verrucomicrobiales > Akkermansiaceae > SW10. The sequence continues at coordinate 30,731 of JAPKDJ010000039.1, forward strand.
TCATTTACCTTCGCTACGAGTATCCCGAAACCAATCTCCTCCTCGAAAAGTGCCTCGCCGAAGCACGGGAAGCCGGCCTTCTCGGCAATAATATCCTCGGAACCGGCTTCGAATTCCACCTCTACGTCCGACGCGGTGCCGGTGCCTACATCTGTGGAGAGGAAGGCTCGCTGCTCAACTCGCTCGAAGGGAAACATCCCTTCCCCCGCAACAAGCCCCCCTTTCCCGTCACGCACGGATTCGAAGACAAACCCACCGTCGTCAACAACGTCGAAACTCTCTGCGCCGTCCCCCACATCATCGTAAAAGGAGCCGAGTGGTATCAATCGCTCGGCCTAGGTGAACACGTCGGAACCAAGCTGATTTCTCTTTCGGGTGACATCCAACGTCCCGGCAACTACGAAATTCCCTTCGGCCTCCCTCTCAAAACCCTCCTCTATGATTGGGCCGGCGGTCCTCTCGAAGGACGATCCATTCAAGCAGTGACCATGGCCGGACTTTCCGGGGGCTTTCTCGGGCATCAAATCCTCGACGATCTCACTCTCGATGATCCCTGCATTCGTTCGCACGGTTCTTTCCTCGGAGCCGGAGGCATCATGGTTTTCGACGACACCCGTGACATGGTGAAAGCCGCCCACGATGCCATGGCTTTCTTTGCCCACGAGTCCTGCGGCAAGTGCTTCCCCTGCCGCATTGGCACCCAGCGTCTCACCGAGCGGCTTAATGGCGATGCCAGGAATCTCTCCACCGAGGCTTGGACCGAGGAAGTGAACGACATCAACGAAGCAATGAAAGCCACCTCCGCCTGTGGCCTCGGAATGGCCGCTCCTCACGTCACCGAATCGTTGATGAAATACTTCCCCGAACAGGTTGAGGCTGCGACACAAGGCTGAAGCAGCCTCCCGGCCCCCGCCGCCCGGAAAAAGTCAAGAAAAAGCACTCACTAAAAAGAACGAAAAGTTTGGAAACTTTTCCTGTGATTGGAGCCAACTTCCTGCATAAATGGGGGCTGAACGAGAAATTAATCCATCTCGTTTCTCAAAGCGTCCCGGGCGGTCCATGTTTTCGCAGGCATTTCGTCCGGGGCGCATTTTTTTGCACTGGAGAAACTTACCGGGACTTCGGCTTCGCAAAGATGCTCTCCACCTGATCGACATATTTGATGAGGGGATCATTCAAAACACTTTCTCCCCGCCGCAAATTTTCCTTCACCCGCAGGTAGTCTTCAAACTCACCGCTCTCCTCCTTCACACTCGAGAGGTGATACCAATCCATCAGGTCAACGAGTTGGGCATGCCGCTGAACCTCGGCATTTCGAAACGTCTGAAGATTCTCCATCATGGTGATGGCCTTCTTGGTCTTGCCTTCGACAATCTCGGAAAGGATCTGAATGTATCCTCCGATCACCGGCCGATAAGTCGGGAAACAGCGGAAACTGAGGTGAGCCAGTGAATTGGAAGCCGGGCGAAGCGCCTCAATTCGCTCCTCCTTTGTTTCAAGCGCTGCCACTTCCGCCCACGATTCCAACCCAACAGTATAAGCACGTCCCTTGGGGTCATTAAGATAGAATTTAAAACATTTGACTAATCGACTCTCAGTCTCCGGAACCGTCATCGCAGAAGTCAAACGCTGCTCGGACATCGCCGCAACTTGTAACATCCACCAACGCTCCAGGCCCTTCGGCCCGAGGTTCACCTGGGGAAAGTGAGTTCGTAACAGAGTGAGGGACTCTCCCTCAAAAGTCGCAACTCGACCCAAGAAATTGGACATGCTCACTTGCCCCTGCGGTTGGGCCAATAGCGCCATCACCAAAGCCCCGGACGAGGCCCGGAAAAGCTCACGGCTCAGAACATTCAAGTCTCCGATCATCGTCCGATCAACCAACTTTTCCACCTCCACCCATCCCCCGCTATCAACCAGGGAAGCATACATACGCCGGTCCCCTTTTCCCTTTTTCCAGAGAATCGCTTCAGCGAGTCCATCAAGAAGCCACGGGCGAATCTCAACCCGGTCCGCCTCGACCCCCTCCGGAAGTGACCGCAGAGTCCGCTCGATCAGCAGCATCTCCAAAAGAACGCGATCGAGCTCATCCTGGTGAAAGGAATTCCCTCGACCCAGACGCAGATCGATCCGAAGTTGATATTGCTGTTCCGCGATTTCCAGCTTCTGAAATTCCCTGCCAATGCGCGACGCCTTGCCCGGATCTTCCGCATAAAGCTGAAGCACAATGGGGAATGGTTTTCCGTTGAGTTCACCTACCAGGAGGTCCAGGTCTTTAATCAGGATCTCGGCATCCTGAACCATCGCCACTCGAAGAGGCGCTGAGCCACCAAAAATGGACAACCGGCTTCCCACACTGCTGGTCGACTCCTGCTGGGCACAGAGCAGGACCGGCAGGAGGCAGACGATAGCTAGAAACACTTTCATCGGATGGAAAGCATTCCCCGTCCCGCCTTCGAGGACAAGAGTGGAATTGATCGCTTTCCTTTTTGGTGACTTGGCGTATTGGATAATACCGTCGCCTATGAACAAGCTAGACGAAATCATCGCTTACAAAAAGCAGGAGATCGAACCTCTCATTCCCCTGACCCGCAAACTCCGTGCTTCCGCCCTGATGCGCAACGATTTTGGGGGATTCCGCTCCGCACTCGATCTGGGCCCGGACCGTCTCGGCGTGATTGCCGAAGTCAAAAAAGCCTCCCCTTCCGCCGGCATCATCGATCCCAACTTCGATCCTGTCCGCCAGGCCAAACGCTACATCGATGGCGACGCGACCTGCATGTCCATTCTCACTGACGAGAAATACTTCCAGGGTCACCTTTCCTACCTGATGGAGATTTCCAAAATCTCTCCCATCCCTCTTCTCCGTAAAGACTTCACCGTTCACGAGTGCCAAATCTACGAAGCCAGCGTCTGCGGAGCCGATGCCATCCTCCTCATCGTCGCTGCGCTTGATGACGACCAACTTCGTAAACTCTATGATGCCGCCCGCGATGTGCAACTCGACGTCCTCGTCGAGGTCCACGATCTCCCCGAAATGGAACGCGCCCTCGACCTTGGCGCCGACCTCATCGGTATCAACAACCGTAATTTGAAGACCTTTACCACCGACCTCATCGCCACCGAGCAACTCGCCGAAGAGGTTCCCCATGACGTCATCCTCGTCTCCGAATCCGGCCTCAAAAATACCAACGATGCTCAACGCGCCCTCGACTCAGGAGCCAGCGCCATCCTCATCGGCGAAACTCTCATGCGCCATCAGGACCCAACCCGAGCCATCGAGGAATACCTCGCCCTTCGTATCACCGAAGCCTAGCCCCCGAGGAAGGACGCTCCGCGACTCTGCCTGAGACACCAAAAGATCACCCGCATACCATCACCACACCGTGGAGTAGCAACCCCACGAGGCCGCCAATCATACCACTGACGAGCAACCTCTTCGGGAGTCAAAAAGCTCTTCCTAACAAAAGATGCGACGGCAGCACCAATGCCTTCTTTTTTCCTTCGAACAATCGTGACGTGAGGAATGGGCAAACCAAACGGATGCCGAAAGAGTGACGATGTCTCCACCACCATGATCTACCTGCACCTCATCGACAAAAAAGGAGCCGGAGCCCCCAGCCCCCTGGATTTACCCCCTCCTACCCAGCAACCGTAGTCGAAAGTTGCGCTTTTGATCCCTCCAGGAATCGCGTGGGGCGAAAGCCCTTTACGCGATCAAACTTCCTCAACCCCGTAGGAGAGACTTCTCGCCTCTCCACCCGATGAGGGATGGAAGTGACCACCCACAGACTTCTTTTTGCGCGAAGCGGGGATGCTGACATGAAGAAAGGTTGCCCCTGAACACTGCCCGCTCTCCCCGCCAACATAGCAACACGTCATTCCCCCACTCCGAAGTGGCGTTTCGGCAAGGTCTGGATCATGGTGATTTGGGTTAGCGAACTGCCGGACGTCGAAGGATAAACCGGATGAAGGCAGCGTGCGTGAACTCGAGGCAAATGTTACCATCGACCACCGAGGACGCGAACCAAAACCCAGTTACCCATGCTTTGATCCTGGAAATCCGGGAAATGAACATTTGCTTGCCGCTTGTATTGTAATTCTTTCTGGAAAGTTAAATATCGAATTCCCCATTTCCTTGATGAATTTTGGAGTTTTCCCGCTAATTCTAAATTTAGCGCCCGACGTTTTCCTTTTATCCTGTCGAGTTTTCCATTCGGCATAGTCATCGAACACATCGCTCGATCCTGTAGTAATCATGAAACATGGGTGAATCGTAACCGAAAACATTGCCCTAAATTCTCTGGTCTGATTCCACGCCTGCCGCTTTGTCAATCTTCTTCAATTCCTTCCAAAAGGAAATAAAGTCTTCAACACCTTCCTTTTTAACTTAGCTCCTCAGTGGCCGGACTTTCGGGACCACCTCAGTCCACCTCAATAGTTATGAAAACACTTTTAGCGTTATTGGTTTTTGCGTTCTTCTCTTCATTGCAGGCTGTCGTCGCACTTATGCGTAAGAAGATTGTGGACTGCCCCCTACTAGATGGCTAATGCCCCATCTGATGTAGTCTCCGATGACCTCTTACAGTCCATTTTGGAGACTCCCTGCGTAGAAGTGCTTGCTCCAATACCTTTGTGTAGCACGGGTTTACAGCGTCAGCAAAGAAGCCCCCAGCAAGAGATTGGGCTCCCCTAAACCACCTGTATCAAAGGCCCACAACACCTACCGCGGCCCTTCTGCTCCCTCTCCACGCCAGAATCACTTCTTCTTTTTCTGCGAAAACAGCCACTCCCACATCTCCTCAGACTTCCAGGTGGGAGACCACGCCCCGTGCCCGACCCCCTTGAGTTCGGTATACTTCGGAGTGCCTCCGGCAGCCTTGATCGCCGCGATCATGTCCCGGGAGCGGCTCGCGTTGATGACGTTGTCCTTGTCCCCATGCCATGCCCAGATCGGGAGCTGCGCGATCACTTTCCCCATCGACTTGTCCCCACCACCACAAATCGGAACCGCCGCTGCAAACAAATCCGGCTTCCGTTGGATCGCATCCCAGGTCCCGTAACCTCCCATCGACAAGCCCATCGCATAAATGCGCTTCGTATCGATCTGGTTCTTTTCGTCCCCAAGAAACTTGTCCAGCACGTCAAACATCAGCCGCATCGAGGTCGAAGCTGCAGGCATCTTATGCTCGAGAGTCGACCAAGGAACATCCACCCAAAGCTTCCCCTTGGGAACTTGGCCCGCGATCACGTATGCGCCCCGGTCCGTGAACACGCCGGCAGCGTCAAATGCCTTGATCGCACCTGCGTCCCGAATCTGACCCAGGTTGTCGTCTCCCCGCCCCCCCGCACCGTGGTAAAACACAATCAACGGATACTTCTTCCCTAGCTCCACCTTATCGGGTGCACGGAAACGATAATTCAGTTCTTCACCTTCGGAGTTTTTCCAAACCATCGGAGTGTATGTTTCAGGATCTGCACCCTGTCCCAAGCCCAATGAGGAACAAGCGAACAAGGTAATCAACGTTGTGGATAGTAGTTTCATCTAATGAGCGCGGGTAATCTGCGACCCGAAAACTAGGGCTCATCACCCCGCCCTGACGAGAAGAATCCCAATGAAATCAAAGGAGATGGGGTGAAAGTGCTCACGCTCGCTGATATGACCGCAAGGCGGAAATACGGTAAGTCTTTCAACTTCAATGAAGGAAGTTGGCTCCGGCGCCTGGGATCGAACCAATCCGCTATCGCTCCCACCATGGCCGCTTCGGGAAATTCTCTCAGCCAGGGCCAGA